>NZ_CAESCH010000001.1:0-355000 GCF_903166545.1 Metabacillus schmidteae
ACGTACAAGGACGGAGAAGTGTGGATGGACAAATAAAGGGACAGGGGGACAGGTACCTTGTCCCGCCCAAAGGAAAGGGACAGGGTACCTGTCCCCCTGTCCCTTTATTTGTCCATCCACACTTCTCCGTCCTTGTACGTCATTTGTTCTGGGTAGCGTAGGTTCAGGACTTCCTCCTGTGTTTCGATTGAAGGAGCTTTTGTAGATAGTGAGACAATGATGTTTGTTAGGATGGCTGCAGCTGCACCGAAGACACCTGCGCCTGTGTCAATAATACCTGCGATTGTGAACCCGCCATATTTAGAGGCAAAGATGTAGATGAGTGTGACAGCTAAGCCGACGATCATTCCAGAGATTACTCCTTGTGTGTTTGAGCGCTTCCACCAAACTCCAATGAGGAGAGCCGGGAAGAATGTACCTGAAGCCAGCGCGAAGGCCCATGCGACGATTTGGGTGATCGCTCCCGGAGGATTTAGTGCAATCAATCCTGCTAATACGGTAGCAATGACGATCGACCAGCGAGCAACGGCTAAACGATTCTTTTCCGATGCATCCGGCTTCAAGACTCGATAGTAAATATCATGTGCAAAGGAAGACGAAATGGCGATCATTAAGCCGCCGGCCGTTGAAAGGGCAGCTGCCATTGCTCCTGCAGCAACGAGACCGATGACAAACATTCCAAGATTGGCGATTTCCGGTGTTGCCATGACGACAATATCATTTGAAATGATTAATTCACTCCATTGTAAAATGCCATCACCGTTTCCATCGGCAATTTGCAGCTTACCTGTGTTCACCCATGATGCTGTCCATGCAGGCAGTTCAGATAGCTTTTGACCAGCTACTTGTGTCATTAGGATAAATCTTGAAAAAGCTGCGTATGCCGGTGCTGATAAATATAAAAGGCCTATAAACAGAATAGCCCACGCACCTGACCATCTAGCCGCTTTCATCGTTGATACTGTGTAAAAACGGACAATAACGTGAGGGAGACCAGCCGTTCCAGCCATTAGCGTAAACATAAGGGCCAGGAACTGCCATTTCGTACCGTTTGTAAATGGTGCAAAATATTCGGAGATTCCGAGCTGACGATCAAGCTCCCCCATTTCCTCAACAATTTTTCCGTAAGAAAGCCATGGAGCAGGATTTCCTGTGATTTGGAGAGACATAAAAATAACCGGTACTAAGTATGCAATGATGAGAATAATGTATTGAGCCACTTGTGTCCAAGTAATCCCCTTCATCCCGCCAAAGGCAGCGTAAAATGCAATTAGTACGACACCTATCATTGTTCCAAGCTTCGCATCAATTTCAAAAAGACGGCCGATAACAACTCCTGAACCTGATAGTTGGCCGATTGAGTACGTAAAGCTAATAATAATCGTACAAACAGCCGCAAGCACACGGGCGGTGTGACTGTTATACCGATCTCCGATAAATTCAGGAACAGTATATCGACCATATTTTCGAAGCTGTGGCGCGAGCAGGAAGGTTAATAGAAGGTATCCACCTGTCCATCCCATAATATAAGCAAGTCCATCATATCCGAGTAACATAATCGTTCCAGCCATCCCAATGAATGAGGCTGCACTCATCCAATCTGCTCCAATGGCCATTCCGTTAAAAATCGGCGGGACACCACGACCAGCTACATAAAAGTCAGATGTTTGCTTCGCTGTATTGTAAACCGCTATACCAATATATAAGGCAAAAGTAAGTAAAATAATTGCGAGTGAAACAAGAAACTGAGCGTCCATGAAATTCCCCCTTTTTAATTGAGCACTTCCTTATGTACTCTTTGCCTAGTGAAAAAATACCTTATCCCCTTTTACATTTTTTTGTTTCCTTACCGCTCAACGTGATTCTTACACTTAATGATCTAAGGTTTTTCCAGCACTAAGCTGTTCATTTTTGGATTCATCAATGCCATATTTTTTATCAATTGAATCACTGACCTTTGCGTTAATAAACAATAAAAGAATAAAGACCACAACAGCCCCCTGTGCCCCCATAAAATAATGAAACGGAAAGCCATTAATAGAAAAGCCGCTAAAAAACTCTGCAAATAAGACAATTCCAAACGATGATAAACCACCGATAAGTAAGTAAATCACAATGTTTCTTGTTCGTTCTTTAAAATAGTCATCTGCTACTTTTTTATCAATTTTTTTCATAAAGCACCTCCGGATTAAATATGATCACTCGGAACCTTAAGATAAACTAAAAATGAATTTTACAGTATCTAAAAATGGTGCAGGAACTAATGCAATTTGGACAACGAAGTAGATAAGTAGTGTCACAACTGGGATAAGTAAGAACTGAGGCTTTTTCACTCTTAAGCATAAGATCAGACTAAAAAGAGTTAAAGCAAGCATCAAGATTAATGTCATCATATTTGACTCTCCTCCTTCATATGATTGTAAGCGTTATCATTTTATGTTATACTGAATACACCTCCCGACAGCTTTAACATGTCTTATTATGTATGGAAAGTCAGTAGTTGGTCAATAAAAAAATTGAAAATTAAGGAAATTTTCCTTCGACAACTTTTTTGTAGACTGTCGTCTTTTTCTATAAAATTTGGTATCTTTAACCTATTATGAAGATAAAAAAATCATTACTCTATATATGTTTTCTTAGCTATTTATCATTGCTTTTATATTTATTATTTTTCTCAGCGTACCGACAGTCTGTTGAGGGAGAGATTGCGAATAACCTTATTCCATTCAAAACGATAGAAGCTTATTTTCTAAGCTTTGATGGGTTTACACTCACTGACCCCTTTATCGGAAATATTTTGGCGTTTCTTCCGCTAGGAGTTTTTCTGCCTTGGTTGTTTAGGAGGATGGATTCTTTTCGGAGAGTTGTTTTAGGGTCCTTTATCTTGTCATTGTCTGTTGAAGTATTACAGCTGCTATTTCGGGTAGGAGCATTTGATGTGGATGATTTGCTATTAAATACGTTAGGTGGAGGATTTGGGTTCTGTTTGTTTTGGGTAGTAAAAAAATCGAGGTTGATCTCTGAGTAATTTGAGTTCAACCTCGTATCGTTGGAGGGACAAGGAACCTGTCCCTCTGTCCCAATTATGAATTTAAAGTTGTGTTTGAAGCTTCTGGTTGAGTGCTGTCTTCTTTACCTTCAGTTGCGCCTTTTTCTGCATCTTTGTCAGCGTCTTTGTCTGATTCTGGAGCTTTTTCTGATTTGTCAGCGTCTTCTTTTGGAGTTTCAGTGTCTTTTGCTGGAGCTTCTTCAGCTGGTGTTTCTTCTTTAGCTGGTGTTTCAGTTTCACCTTCACCTGCTGGAGCTTCCTCACTTACTTCTTCCTCTGTTACTTCTTCTTCAGCTGATTCTTCAATGGATGTTACCGGCTTGCCCATGAAGCTTTCAGGATTTACTGCTGTACCTGCTTGGCGAATTTCAAAGTGAACATGGTTGCCATCTTCTTCATTGTAAAGATTTTCACCAGATTTACCGATTACTTCGTTTTGCTCTACTTTGTCACCAGCTTGTACACTAGCTTCTGCTAATGATTGATAAACTGTTACTACATCGTTTTCGTGCTCGATTTCCACAACAAATCCTAAGATTGGATCTTTTTCAGCTTTTGTTACAGTACCACTAAGTGATGCTACAACATCGAATTGCTTTTGATCTTCTCTTGCGATGTCGATTCCTTTGTTCATTCTATACGTATTGTTATAGAATACAAGTGCTGCTTCCTGCTCTTCTGTTGTTGCGTTTGGATCATAAAACTTTTTCACAACTGATACTACCTCTGGATCTACTGCAGGCATATTGAAGTTTTCTTTAGTTGCATTAACTTCAACTGCTTCTTGCTCATCTAATGCGATTTCATCTTGATTATTTTGCAGATCCTCTGCTACATTGTTGCTAATGTTTTGATACCATAATACTGCTGTAAGGATAACTGCTGCAGCCATTAGGTAAATTGCCGGAAATACCCAACGTTTTCTAAAAAATTGTTGAACTTTTGATTGAGAAGTACGTTTCTTTTCTTCCTCTCTCATTCTATCATCACCTCAGAAATCAGTCTGAACAGATTATCTGAATTATATACACATTCCCCAAAAAAATTTTTTAAAATTAGTTTGCGCAATGTTTATAATAATATGTATGGATTTTAAAAAAATTTTTTAGGAGTATTTTTTAGATGAAAAAAATTGTATTTACGTTATTACCTTTTTTTTATATGGCCTTTATTTGGACATTATCAAGTTTTCCTGCAGATGCAATTGTCGATACACAGCTTTCCTTTGATGCTTTATTAAAGGAATCATTACACCTGATCGAATTCGCGATTCTTTATTGGCTCATTGCCTTTGCTTTTATGGCACATGGAAAGTGGACCGAAAAAGCGAGTATGTTTGCGGCCATCATTGCTATTTTTTATGGACTTACTGATGAAATTCATCAATCATTTGTACCCGCCCGCTCAGCAACTATCATTGATTTTATTAAAGATACGATCGGTGTGGCGGTTTCTTATTGGATTGCGAAACGGAAATTCTTTTCGAATTAATTTAAACAGCGAGCTTAGCGATGTATCGGTGAAAAACAAGAAATATCAGCGGATTTGCCGATTAATCATCGAAATCAAAATATATCGGCGAGTTTACTTAATATTAGCCAAATGCAAAAAGGAGCCCGAGGGCTCCTTTATTGTTTTGCTGTATATTTAGATAAGAAAGGTTCTGCTTCAGATACTTTTGTTCCTTTATAATAATGAGAAACAATTTCTTCATATGTTTTGCCACCCTCAGCCATAAAGTTGGCACCGTATTGGCTCATTCCAACGCCATGACCGAAGCCTTTTGTTTCAATGACAACAGAGTCACCTTTAATTTCCCATGTGAAATCACTTGAATTTAGCCCAAGCTCTTCTCTAATTTTTCTTCCAGTGAATTCTTTTCCATCTATTTCAACCTTTGCTACACGTTTCCCTGGTGTTAGCCCGGTTATTTTTCCAATTGTGCCGCTTGATGTGTCGAGGTTTACACCTAATTTACTTTCAAACTCTTTAATCGTTATCACTTTCTTCTCATAAAATTTAGGTGATTTTTCATCCCATGAGCTTTCTACACTTTTTAAATAAGGAATTTCTTCTGTCCAATAAGCTTCAGAATTTTCTGTATAGCCATTACTTGTCGAGAAAAACGATGCATCAATAGGCTGGTCCTGATATGTAAGAATTTTTCCTTGTGTAGCAGCAACTGCTTCTGTAATTTTTTGCAGCTTTGATTCATATTGGTCTCCCCAAGCTGCTTTAAGCTCTTCGCGATTTTTATATACTTGATGGTCTTGAGTATCTTGCACCACAGACCCTTCAGGTGCGCCTAATGTTTGATTACTCATTAACCGTTTCGTTATATACGTTCTAGCAGCTAAAGCTTGAGCCTTTAATGCCTCAAGTTCAAATTCTGCAGGCATTTCAGATGCAACAACTCCGATTACATATTCCTCTAATGGCACTTCCTCTATTTGCTTTGCTTGGCTGCGATATACAGGCACGTCTAAAGGTGATTCCGCCAATACGGGAGCATCTTCACTTTTAGCGACAGTCAAATCTTGCCCCAATTTTCCTTTTGATTGCTCCATAAAAGGTGTAACGAGTAGTGTGGGAATGAGGAGTATGATGATAAATAATCCTCCAAATGCGAAGAGAATTGGTTTAACTGGTCTCATGTTCGGCCTCCAATTTTTTTAGGTTGAGTAGTATGTCTATAGTTCATCTTATGGCCGTGGACAAGCAATTATGACTGAAAAAAATGTGGACAGGGGAATATTTGACGGGGGGGTGGACAAGGGGTGTGGGGTGAAATAAAAATTAGAGATTATATATCTGTATGGTTGCATCATTTTAACCCCACGTTGAACCATTCCCATCTTTCAAATTATAATTTCCTCTACTATGTATAAACTCCGCCAATTATAGGTATTCTAGTAAAGTCGTTAAAAAATAAAAGAAGCAGATGCCAATGATGACTTCTGCTCCTTTTATAAAGGCATATTAATCTGATACGGCAGCTTGCTGTTGATCAGATGTAATTGTTGTAATATCTTCTTTTACGCGTTCGATGTCTGCGCCGATGCTTGCAAGTTTATCGTGGAATCCAACATAGCCACGGTCTAAATGCTTGAGTTCAGTAACACGAGTGTGGCCTTCTGCACATAATCCAGCCAGGATGAGTGCTGCGCCTGCACGTAAGTCTGTTGCTGCTACTTCAGCACCTTGTAACTTGACTGGTCCGTTGATGATAACAGAACGTCCTTCGATTTTAATATCTCCATTCATGCGACGGAATTCTTCTACATGCATGAAGCGATTTTCAAATACTGTTTCTGTAATCATGCTTGTTCCGTTTGCACATAATAGCAGTGCCATCATTTGTGATTGCATATCTGTTGGAAATCCTGGGTGTGGCATTGTTTTGATGTCGACAGATTTTAATTTTTCTGGTCCGATGACACGTAAACCATCTTTTTCTTCAATGATTTGTACGCCCATTTCTTCCATTTTTGCAACTAATGATGTTAAGTGCTCAGGAACTGCTCCTCTTACAAGAACATTTCCACCAGTTATCGCTGCAGCTACCATAAATGTACCTGCTTCAATGCGGTCCGGGATGATTGTGTGGTGTGCACCTGTTAGCTTTTCCACACCTTCAATACGGATTGTTCCTGTACCTGCTCCACGGATTTTTCCACCCATGGCATTGATGTAATTAGCTAAGTCAACGATTTCCGGCTCTTTTGCTACATTTTCAAGAACAGTTGTTCCTTCAGCAAGAGCTGCTGCCATAATAATGTTTTCTGTTGCGCCAACACTTGGGAAGTCTAAATATACTTTAGCTCCCTTAAGTCTTCCATTTACCTCTGCTTCAATAAAGCCGTTACCAACTTTAATTGAAGCTCCCATTGCTTCAAAGCCTTTTAAATGTTGGTCAATTGGACGTGATCCAATTGCACAGCCACCTGGTAATGCAACACGTGCATGACCATTACGAGCCAATAATGCTCCCATAACTAAGACAGATGCGCGCATTTTTCTTACATATTCGAATGGTGCTTCTGTTTTTAGCTCTTTTGATGCATCTACAATCACTTGATTATTTTCAAAATGTACATCCGCGCCTAAATGGCGAAGAACTTCATTAATTGTATACACATCGGAGAGCGTAGGTACATCACTGATTATACT
The DNA here is from genome assembly GCF_903166545.1 of Metabacillus schmidteae. Taxonomy (NCBI): domain Bacteria; kingdom Bacillati; phylum Bacillota; class Bacilli; order Caryophanales; family Bacillaceae; genus Metabacillus; species Metabacillus schmidteae. The sequence continues at coordinate 7,220 of NZ_CAESCH010000001.1, forward strand.
TTTTTCTTCACTAGCTAATAAAGATGCAGCGATAACTGGTAGAACGGCATTTTTTGCTCCTTCAACTTTTACAGAGCCGTTTAACCTACGACCGCCGCGGACGATGATTTTTTCCAAATTATTCCCCTCCGCGTCCCAATTTCTCTATATTAATATTCAGACGTAATGATTGGTGTTCCTATAACGACCGTAGTTTTAGCGCCCATTCCGTCAGATCTTAATGCAATTTGAATGTTCATACTATCTTCTTTTGTTGGAATAAAATCTTCCCAAAGTGAGGTCTTAGCTGATACCGAAAGAAAATCTTGTTCCGTAAGTTCTTCAATCGGTTTCGCACTGAATTCTGTAAGTAGTTCATCCATTGTTAAATTCAAAACTTCTTCCATCTTATCACCTACTATACCTTCGATACAAGCATATATTGTAGGATTTTCATGGAAAATGTCGAACGATCTTTGTGCGAAGAATTCATCCACTTCATTCCAATTGCGATTAGTACCTGTTCCTATGACCTCATAAATTATATACGATTGCTCCTGGTCATTTGTGAGGGTGGCGAGAAACTGTAGTTTTTCCGTTATATTTTTTTCTGTATTTTCATATACACCGATCGCTTTAAACACATCGTCTTCTTGTTCAAACGTCCAAGTATATTGACGATATTGTTTAGTCATTTGTTTCAGTTCTTTGATAGATTTATTTTCGACAAACTTTTTTGAATACAAAGACCATTTGGATATCTCCAGATCTTTATTCTCCATTTTTTCTGCTATAGTTGATAATTTCGATTGATTCTCAGCTGCTCCTATATGATTGGCTACCAAACTGAAGATAATTGATAACGTTAAAACCATAATTCCTATCCCTTTATTTTTCATGTACGGTCACTTCCTCTCCTTAGTAACATTGTTACCGGATTATCAGTGTCCATACGTGGAAAAACTCGTCAATATTAGACATTGTGGAATTTATTTTTCGTTTTTCAATTATTCACGTTCATCACCCGCATATGTACCTACATTCCCTATTCTAGTAAGAGAAAAACCACTTATTTAGAATAGTGATGGAAGTTGCTGTGACCATAATAAATAATCAAGGAAAAAATTACTTACCATAGATCCAATGGCGATGGTTAACAATATTAGAAGTACTCTTGCTTGAATCACTTTGCCCGCTTTTATCCATTTATCAATATTTAGTGCTTGCAAGGCCCACCACGTTACAATGATGAAGGCAAGGTGCACAATCATACTGATTAAGGCCAGTTGTCCATAATCGGGCATACTTCACCCCTCCACTTATCCTCAGAGCTTCCGAGAATAACGCAATTTAAAAGACACACAGCAATTTCAATCTTACCTGATTTAATCCAAAAAACAACCTCATATTTTCCTATTTAGTCATGTAAATATTTCCGTGTCGCAAGCCTCGTAATTCTTCGGTATATACCCTTGACTATTATATAAGGAAATTCTTGTAACATGATTGATTTTTGTTTTTTACAAAAATTTAATGAATAGTGTCTTTGTTTTTACAAATCACACATATTATCTATTTTACTACGTGTTGAGACCCACTATATTCCTCATTTATGAAATAATTGTTACAAATTTTAAATAGTGAAATGTATGATATACTTCTTTAGGAAATTGCATAAAAAAAAGGGGGATTTAGATGCAACTTAATTTTGATCAACATGATGATGCAACATTGGAATATGCAAAGCAACTACCTTCTTTTGATAATATTTACGCTGCTCAGGCGTTTTATTACGAATTTCGACAAGAATATATACACCTTTTAATGGAAATTGCGAGTGAATACCAAGTCATACTTGATTATTCAAAGGAAAGTCTTAACTCACTAGAAACGTTATATTTTTCATTATTCAAGAATAATAGTTTCTTTGATTTACAGGTGACGATCGAAGAATTTGAGACAAGCATGAGCATATATGTTTGTGATGTATTAATAAAACATCATTCTGACACGTCAGAGTGGCTTGTAGAGTCTTATGCTTATAGTGATGATAAATATGTAATGGGGATTCGATACGGCCGATATCACCTATATTTCCAGAACTTATTTGAGCAGTTCTATTTAATGAATAAAGATGGAAGCAAACATGAATTATTAAGACGTTATGAGCGAATGGAAAAACGCTGTAAGTAAAAAGTGTTTTCATACTTTGTTAAAACAGCTTATAAATCATGAACTAAATCAACTATTATAAAAAATATATAAATAAAAAGGATGGTGATTAAACACCATCCTTTTTTTGTTATCTCGTTACATCTAAACGGTTGATTGCACGTTTTAGTGCTAATTCAGCTCGTTTGAAATCGATATCTTCTGTTTTTTGATTAAGACGCTCTTCAGCACGTTTTTTCGCTGCTTGTGCACGGGCTACATCAATCGAGTCGGCTGTTTCAGCTGCTTGAGCTAAAATTGTTACCTTATCAGGTCGGACTTCGACAAAACCGCCAGTCACTGCAACTAATTCAGTGCTGCTCCCTTTCTTTAGGCGAACTGCTCCAATTTGTAGTGGAGCAACCATTGGAATATGTCCTGGTAAAATACCAAGTTCACCACTTTGAGCTACTACGCTCACCATCTCTACGTCTGCATCGTAAACTGGGCCATCGGGAGTAACGACATTGACTAATACTGTCTTCATACTCATACCCTCCTAGGTCCCGAAATTAGGCTTCTACACCCATTTGTTTTGCACTTTCAATTACTTCTTCAATACGTCCAACTAAACGGAACGCATCTTCTGGAAGGTGGTCATACTTACCTTCAAGAATCTCTTTGAATCCACGAACTGTTTCTTTAACAGGAACATAAGAACCAGGCTGGCCAGTAAACTGTTCAGCAACGTGGAAGTTTTGAGATAAGAAGAATTGAACACGACGAGCACGTGCAACTGTTAATTTATCTTCTTCAGAAAGCTCATCCATACCTAAGATTGCAATGATATCTTGAAGCTCTTTATAGCGTTGTAATGTTTGTTGTACTTGACGAGCTACAGCGTAGTGCTCATCTCCAACGATTTCAGGTGACAATGCACGTGAAGTTGAAGCAAGTGGATCCACCGCAGGGTAGATACCCATCTCAGATAATTTACGCTCTAAGTTTGTTGTTGCATCTAAGTGAGCGAAAGTTGTTGCAGGAGCCGGATCCGTATAGTCATCGGCTGGAACGTAAATCGCTTGAATAGATGTAACAGAACCTACGTTAGTAGATGTGATACGCTCTTGTAATTGACCCATTTCAGTAGCAAGAGTTGGTTGGTAACCAACGGCAGATGGCATACGTCCAAGAAGGGCAGAAACCTCTGAACCTGCTTGTGTGAAACGGAAGATGTTATCCATGAAGAAAAGAACGTCTTGTCCTTGATCATCACGGAAATATTCAGCCATTGTAAGACCAGTTAAGGCAACACGCATACGTGCACCTGGCGGCTCATTCATTTGACCGAATACCATTGCTGTTTTCTTAATAACGCCTGAGTCAGTCATCTCGTGGTAAAGGTCATTTCCTTCACGAGTACGCTCACCAACACCGGCGAATACAGAGATACCGCCGTGCTCTTGTGCGATATTATTGATTAATTCCTGGATTAATACAGTTTTACCTACACCGGCACCACCGAATAGACCGATTTTACCACCCTTGATATAAGGAGCAAGTAAGTCTACTACTTTAATTCCAGTTTCAAGAATTTCAACCTCTGTTGAAAGCTGATCAAATTTAGGTGCTGATCTATGAATAGGATCACGACGAGCATCTGCTGCAATCGGTTGATCTAAGTCAATGTTTTGACCTAATACGTTAAATACACGACCTAATGTTACATCACCAACAGGAACAGAAATTGGTGCACCTGTATCTGTAACTTCTACTCCACGAACAAGTCCATCCGTTGTAGACATCGCAACTGTACGAACTGTATCATCACCTAAATGTAAGGCAACTTCTAAAGTAAGATCGATCGCGACTTCATTTTCATTCGCTTCTGTTTTAATTGTAAGGGCATTATAAATGTCAGGAAGTTGACCGCTCTCGAACTTTACGTCAACAACCGGACCCAAAATTTGAGTAATGCGTCCTTTATTCATCGTTTTCCCTCCTAACTATGAAATGCGGAAGCGCCTCGTTCAGGCCCGACAAGCATAAGACGATCATGAATAGAAGGCGCACTTTGCCTTCAATTCATGATTGGCTTATGACCTCGAGGGCCTAGGCGCTGTAGCTAGACACCGAAACCAGTTACGATGTCAATTTATTAAATAGTATTTTTCCTATTCTAATGCTGCCGCTCCACCAACGATCTCTGTGATTTCCTGTGTGATCGCTGCTTGGCGTGCACGGTTGTATGTTAAAGTAAGTCCATTGATAAGTTCTTTTGCATTATCAGTAGCATTTTTCATGGCTGTCATACGAGCTGCATGCTCAGAAGCTTTACTATCAAGTAGCGCTCCGTAGATGAGACTTTCAGCATATTGTGGTAACAGCACTTCAAGGATTTCTTCCTGATTTGGTTCAAACTCATAAGACGTTAAGCCTTTGTTTGATGAAATATCAGAAAGCGGAAGAAGTTTTTTCTCCGTTACATCCTGTTGAATTGCACTAACAAAGTGGTTGTAATACATGTACAATTCGTCATATGAACCATCTGCAAACATGTTGACTGCCCCGCTGGCAATATCCTTAATGCTTGCAAAAGATGTTTCATCGCCGATGCCAGTAATTTCAGAAATGACGTTCATACCACGCTTTTTAAAGAAATCACGGCCCATTTTACCGATTGCAATGATCACAAATTCATCGTTAGACTTGTGACGCTGTTGAATTGATTGGTATACAGCACGAAGGACACTACTGTTGAATGCACCTGCTAATCCACGATCTGAAGTGATAACTAAGTATCCAGTTCGCTTTACAGGGCGTTTTTCCAGCATTGGGTGACTTACGTCTGTACTGCCGTTCGCGATGCTTGCAACAACTTCCTGGATTTTTTCCATATAAGGTCCAAATGCCTTTGCATTGTTCTCAGCACGGTTTAGCTTTGCAGCTGAAACCATCTCCATCGCTTTCGTAATCTGACTCGTCTTCTTAGTAGAAGTGATTCTTGATTTTATGTCGCGTAATGATGCCAAAGGTTCTCACCACCTTTTTTTAAAAATCAACTAAAAAGGGTAGACCTCAAAACGTGTGAGGTCATACCTTATCTATTATTGTTCAGAAGGAGCAAAAGTCTTTTTGAATCCTTCGATCGCTGCTTTTAATGCTTCATCTTTCGGAAGTCCGCCAGTTGTACGGATTTCTTCTAAGACATCTTTATGATTTTGTTCTGTATATGCATGGAACTCATCTTCAAAACGATTGATATCTTCTACAGGGATATCATCTAAGAATCCACGAGTTAGTGCATATAGAATCATAACTTGCTTTTCAACTTTTAATGGCTTGTTTAAACCTTGTTTAAGTACTTCAACAGTACGCGCACCACGATTTAGTTTTGCTTGTGTTGCTTTATCAAGGTCAGAACCGAATTGAGCAAATGCTTCAAGCTCACGGTATGAAGCAAGGTCAAGACGCAGTGTACCGGCAACCTTTTTCATTGCTTTAATTTGCGCTGAACCACCAACACGAGATACAGATAAACCTGCGTTAATCGCTGGACGTACACCAGAGAAGAAGAGGTCAGACTGAAGGAAGATTTGTCCGTCAGTGATTGAGATAACGTTTGTCGGGATATAAGCCGAAACGTCACCTGCTTGTGTCTCGATGAATGGTAATGCAGTAAGTGAACCTGCACCTTTTGCATCACTTAATTTTGCAGCACGCTCGAGTAAACGAGAATGCAGGTAGAAAACGTCACCAGGATATGCTTCACGGCCTGGAGGACGACGAAGTAATAATGAAAGCTCACGGTATGCCGAAGCTTGCTTTGTAAGGTCATCATATACAACAAGAACGTGTTTGCCGTTGTACATAAATTCCTCACCCATTGTTACCCCTGCATATGGAGCTAGGAATAACATTGGAGCAGGTTGTGATGCAGAAGCTGTTACAACGATTGTGTAATCTAATGCACCATGTTTACGTAATGTTTCAACAACACCACGAACTGTTGATTCTTTTTGACCGATAGCAACGTAGATACAAACCATATCTTGATCTTTTTGGTTCAAGATTGTATCAATTGCTACAGATGTTTTACCTGTTTGACGGTCACCGATAATTAATTCACGTTGACCACGTCCGATTGGTACAAGTGCGTCAATCGCTTTAATACCAGTTTGAAGTGGTTCATGAACTGATTTACGATCCATAACACCAGGTGCCGGAGCTTCAATTGGACGAGTTTTTGTTGTTTCAATAGGACCTAAGCCATCAACAGGTTGTCCTAATGAGTTAACTACACGACCGATTAATGCTTCACCTACAGGAACCTCCATGATACGTCCTGTACGACGAACTTCGTCACCTTCACGGATATCTGTGAAAGGTCCTAAAATAATAATACCAACGTTATTTTCCTCAAGGTTCTGAGCCATACCCATAACGCCGTTTGCGAATTCTACAAGCTCACCAGCCATGACATTGTCGAGGCCATGAGCACGAGCGATACCATCCCCAACTTGGATAACAGTACCAACATCGCTTACTTTTATATCAGACTGATAGTTTTCAATTTGCTTTTTTATAAGCGCACTAATTTCTTCAGCTTTGATGCTCATGAGTTTCACCCCTATCTACGATCTGTTTGCGACCAATTGTCGCTCTATACGTTCAAGCTTACCACTAATACTACCATCATAAATGCGATTACCAATACGTAGCTTTACGCCTCCGATTAGCTTAGAGTCTACAACGTTATTCAGGCGAAGAGACGTCTTGCCGATCTTTTTCGCGAAAGAAGTGGAAATGGCAGATAATTCACTATCTGTAAGCGGGCGGACAGAATAAACAATCGCATCCTCTGTTCCACGGGCTTCATTTGCACTTTGTACAAAGTAATCGACAATTTCAGATACTACGTCGATACGATGACGGTCAATTAAGAGATACAATGTATTCACAACCTGCTGTGACAGGCCGGAGAATGCTTCCTTTACAATTGACTTCTTCGCTTCATTTGTAACTTTTGGATGGTTAAATACATTTATAAGTTCTTGATTCGTTGTAAATACTTCTTTTACAACGAGCAATTCGTTTTCGATTTGATCGATTACATTTTGTTCCTTTGCAAGTTGAAAAAGAGCTACTGCATAACGTTTCGCAACGATTCCTTTGCTCATCGACCTTCGCCTACCTCATTGATGTAGTCATTGATCAATTTCTCTTGCTCTTGTTCATTCAACTCTTTTTCGATTACTTTAGATGCAATTAATACGGATAATGATGCAACCTGCTCGCGTAATGCTGCCACAGCCTGCTCTTTTTCCTGCTCGATTTCTTTAAGTGCTGAATCTTTTAAACGACCAGCTTCAGAACGAGCTGCTTGGATAATATCTTCTTTCTGCTGCTCACCAAGCTTTTTCGCATTTTCCACAAGAGCTTGAGCTTCCAGGCGTGCTTGTTTTAATAACTCACGCTGTTCTTCTACTAGCTTTTGTGCTTCTTTATTTCTTTCTTCAGAACTGTTAATTTCATTCGCAATATGGTCTTCACGTTGCTTCATCATGTTCATAACTGGTCCAAATGCATACTTACCTAGCAATGCAAGAAGAATTAAGAACATAATAAGCTGGAATACGATATCACCTGTATTAAGGCCGCCCGTAGTCGCACCTACTGCAAGATCAAAAGTTAACATAGCTCGGTTTCACTCCCTTCAAGAGTTCCATGATGGGTAAGTAGTTCACGGCTTCCGATGAACGTCGTATTTCTGCGTCAGCTCCTTCGTCAGCATCCTCACGTACGGACGTACGCTGCGGTGCTTCCTCAGTCGCTTCCTTGATCTACTCGTTCCTCGAAACCCTCTTATTTTGTACATAGTTTTACAGAAAACTAATTAATGACTAATATTTGCGCATAAAGCAATGGCGAAGGTTCGCTTTGAATGATCTTCGCCATATGAAAACATGTTTATTATCGAATTATGATCCCATTACGATGAATGCGATAACTACCGCGATGATTGGAATCGCCTCAACTAATGCTACCCCGATGAACATTGTAGTTTGTAATTTACCTTGCGCTTCAGGTTGACGCGCAATACCCTCTACTGTACGAGATACGATAAGACCGTTACCAATACCAGCACCTAGTGCCGCTAAACCAATTGCAATTGCAGCTGCTAATAAACCCATGTTAAATTTCCTCCTTTAAATGTATGAAAAATAGTATTCCTTTTGTTTTAGTTCAAGTGAACTGAACATATATTGATTAATGGTCATGGCTCACTTTGTGTGCCATATACACCATCGTTAACATAGTGAAGATAAATGCCTGGATTGCACCAACAAAGATACTAAATCCTTGCCATGCCAACATTGGAATTGCTGCGATAATAGAACCGAGAATTCCGCTTCCAATACTTTCAGCATAACCGCTTGTTCCTAGACTAACAAGCAAGCCTAGAAGAATTTCACCTGCAAAAATGTTCCCGTAAAGACGAAGACCAAGCGTTAATGTGTTCGCAAATTCCTCAATAATCTTAAGTGGGAACATAAATGGCATCGGTCTTAAAAAGTCCTTACCATATTCAGATGCACCCTTCATCTTAATTCCGTAGTAGTGTGTTAACGCTACTACTAAAATAGCAAGTGTTAATGTAATGGCAGGATCTGCAGTTGGAGATTTCCACCATAAATCATGACCTACAACGATGGCGAAAGGTAACCCCAGCATGTTTGATACAAACACATACATTAAGAGTGTAATCCCCAGCGTTAAAAAACGTCCGCCTGTTTGCCAATCCATTGTGCTGCCGATAATGTTTTTAACAAAATCAACAACCCATTCAATGAAATTCTGCATACCTGTCGGCTTCATCGCTAATTTGCGTGTTGCAGCAAATGCGATGATAAAAACGATTAAACTAGCAATCGTAATCATTAGTACATTTGATAAATTAAAAGTAAGACCTAAAAATTCCCTCACAGGAGCTCCGTGACCCAATAGATTCACCTCTCTTCCCAGCTAAGCGCGTGAATGTTGAATAACATAATCTATCATAATAACGACATACATCGTCATTAATCCAATAATGACACTAATTAAATCTAAATAATCAGGAAACTTCAGTGCGAAAAATACAGCTACCCCGGCGGCTGCCATTCTAGACGTCGTTCCTAATGAACCTGCTTTCCGCCCTTCATCTAATGCGCGTCCAAACTGCTTGTGCTTTCTGACCATAATCCACAGATTGTAAAGTGTTATGCATGTCCCAAGAAGCAATCCCAGAAATACTGACTGATACTCTGTAAAGCCCCACCCTAAAACGTATAAGGCAAGCAGATAAAATATGTACTTTCTATATCTTTGAAACATCAGTTGCATATCAGACATGAAATAGTTAATCTCCTGAGAAATAGTGGTGGACTAATTTCAGCATGGCGTAAACTCCAGCAGCTAGTCCTAGCAGAAGGCCTAAGATCAAAAACAGAGGCTCTGTTTTTACGTAACTGTCAATCCATTTCCCAGCAAAAACACCTATTAAAATAGAGCCAACTAATTGGGAAAGGATAGCTGACATGAGGCCCATCGCATGAAGTGGATGGCGTTTTTTTTGTCGCATTTTATAAATCCTTTATCTTGATTTATGAACGGATTTAGGGGGTGAAACATGGGATTTTTATGATTTTGTAAACCTTATCATCATACCCTCGTATAGCATACAATAGCGTATAAATGATGTCAATCTGTTTAAAGTTAAAATGTTCACAATCCACTCAAATCCTCACAATTCGTTCACATTTAAACGCTTACTCACTCTTGACTTATTATATAAACTTAATTATTCACCAAGTAAAATATCTGATTCCAAATAATTTTCTTGTCCACCTTTCTTTGCAAATATAATCGCTTTGTAATCTCCCAGAGGTACCTTTATATCTTCTGCTTTTATTTCTCCGCCAATTAATCCCCGCGGCGCTTTCTGAAACCAATCCAGGAAGCCAACAAATCGTAATGAATCCCGTTCATACAAAGCAATTCCAGCTTCATCTGCCCCACCTGGTAAATACATTTGATAAGCGAAAACATTAGGTTTGTCACCGTAAGTAAATTCAAAGCCCATAATTCTAGGATAGTTCGGCTCGTCTATAACATAGGCATAAGGAATTTCATGTGTATGCTCATTCTGATGGATTGTGAGCCATCCTTCATATATCCCTTGTTTCATTTGATTCGGTGTAATATCAACACCAACTTCAACCTGCTTCTTTTCTCCCGGCTTAATCGTAACCTTTTCAGGCAGCACCCATCTGATGCCGGGTTTATTTTTAGGTGTTTGAAATATAACTGTTTTTTCTACCTTAGATTGGTTATCTATAATAACCTTTTCTGTTTTTTTCGTTCTAGGATGGTTTGTATCAAATTGACCGAATGAAAGAGCACCGGGATAGATGAGCACCTCGGCTTCAATCGCTTGTTTGACATTTATTCTTCCGGCCCCTTGTTGATTTGGGGCTAATTTTCCACCTTTATTATCTAGTAATGTTGTCGCTGTGTTCATGAGAGACGCTTTTATTTGTGCCGGTGTCCAATCCGGATGGGCTTGTTTAATAAGTGCGCAGGCTCCTGCGACATGTGGTGCAGCCATGCTTGTTCCATGTAATGATAAATAACCATCGGGCACTGTGCTATCAATTGCTACTCCCGGTGCAACAACATCCGGTTTTATCGCCCATGTCGTTGTGACAGGTCCTCTTGAACTGAAATCTGCCAGCTTATCTTCCTCTTTTTTATAGATTGTTCTAATTGAAGGATTTTGTTTAATTCGTTTTTTTATAGCCAAACCATCTTCCTTCGAAATGGAGGCAGCTGCAAAATCTAACGGAATTTCGAGTGAACCTGCAAAGTTTCCTTTCATATTATTAAAAATGAGAGCAGCCTTTGCACCATGCTTTTTTGCGTTTAACACTTTTTCTGTAAAAGGAATTTTCCCTCTTTCAATAAGAGCTATTTTCCCTTTTATCGATTCATTGAAGTCTTCTTCACGACCTAAGCCAACATACTCGATTTCATCTAAAGATTTTAATTCCCATGGTTTTGCCCCCTGCAATGAGTGAATGGGAATCTCTTTTTTTAACCCGGCTACAGATAAATAAGGCAGATAAATAGGTGGTGAAGATGCTCCTACTGTTATTGCCATGGAAGATGTTCCCGGAGATCCAACTGTCCAAAATTCAGGACCTGAATTCCCACTTGAGGTGACAGCCACAATCCCCGCTTCAACTGCCCGGTTAAGTGCCAGGCTTGTTGGCCAATCCGGTCCGTTCACATTATTTCCTAATGACAAATTAATAATATCGACTTTATCTTTTATCGCACGATCAATGGCTGCGATTACTTGATCTGAGGTGCCCATTCCACCTGGACCTAATGCCCGGTAGACATAAATTTCAGCTTCCGGTGCCATACCTCTGAGCTTTCCGTTTGCCGCGATAATTCCAGCCACATGTGTACCATGAATCGTTCCCTGTCCTCTTGCATTTGAAGTCTCCATGGGATCTTCATCTCCATCAATCACATCGTAGCCCCCGGCATAATTGCGGTGTAGATCAGGATGTTCATAATCAATGCCTGTGTCAATAACAGCAACCTTGACCCCTTCACCTGTTAAACGGTGATCACCAGAGTCAAACAAGCCGCGCACCTCTTCACCTCCTATAAACGGAACACTTTCATTTATTTGCGAGGCATAGGATACGATCGGGCTCGAATGGATCACAGCTTGATTTTCTTTTATCTTGTTTAGCTCTTTAACAGGACCTTCTATTGAAAAACCGTGAAACACATGGTGATAGGTTTGATAAATGTCGACATATGGATTGTTAGCTACTAATTCATTTATCCTTTCAAACTCTTCTTCTTTTACAATGACCATAATTTTTTGGATTTCATCCTTATCCACTTCCGGAAGTGGTGGCCGGTTCGGAAACGTGATACCTTGTACAGGTTGACATAATAAGAAACTAACGAAAAGGAGAATGCACATTCTAAATTTCATTCCCATCTTGTTCCACCTCCATTTTTAGTTTGTTCCTTCTTACCCATAAACATGCAAAAAGAGGATTGCCCACATATAGGAGCAATCCTCTTTCCACATTATTTTGTTCCGTACAATCTGTCACCAGCGTCACCTAAGCCAGGGACGATATAGCCGTGATCATTTAGTTTTTCATCAAGTGCCGCGATGTAAATATCAACATCAGGATGTGCTTCCTTTACCACTTCAACACCTTCTGGAGCGGCAATTAAACACATGAATTTAATGTTTTTTGCTCCGCGCTTTTTCAAGCTATTAATAGCTTCAACAGCTGATCCGCCTGTTGCTAACATTGGATCTACTACGATTAATTCACGTTCCTCTATATCAGAAGGAAGCTTTACGTAGTATTCAACAGGTTGTAATGTTTCCGGATCACGATATAGCCCAACATGTCCAACTTTAGCAGCCGGGATTAATTTCAAAATTCCGTCTACCATTCCAAGTCCTGCACGAAGAATCGGGATGATTCCTAGTTTCTTTCCTGAAAGAACTTTTGATTTCGCTGTTGTAACAGGTGTTTCGACGTTCACCTCTGTTAACGGTAAATCCCTTGTAATTTCAAATGCCATTAAACTTGCAACTTCATCAACAAGCTCACGAAATTCCTTTGTTCCCGTTTTGGCATCACGAATATATGTAAGTTTATGCTGAATTAATGGATGATCAAACACGTATACTTTCCCCATCAAATCATCTCCTTTTCTTTGACACTTCAATAGATTTTACAGAAAAACACACACAGTTTCAAGTTCATTCAATTTATTTCTACAATTACGTAAAAACATTATCTAATCAAAAGGATATCAGGTGACTCTTGTCGAAATTTTCCTACTATTAAATGATTAATTCACGAAGAAGGGCGACTTCTATGACAACACTTCAGAAAAATAGAAAAGCATACATCATCTCCATTATCTGTACTTTCGTACCTACCTTACTGCTATTGCTTTTTCAAGATCAGTTTGATGCTGTTTATAACCCTGATAATCATTTAGCACTACACACGACTCTAGAGATGTACAGTGTTTTCATTTGCTTTATTATTTTTATTTTTGGTTGGAAAGCATTTGGTCATAATCCACCAACAGTCCTCCTATTTATCCCTTTTATTTTTCTGGCGGTTGGATACCTGGACTTTATGCACACATTGACGTATAAGGGCATGCCTCCATTATTTATAGAAGGATCTATCAAGTTGACAAGTTGGTTCTGGATAGCTGCAAGATTTATAGAATCCTTAAGTTTAATGATCATATTATTTTGTGACCAAAAAATGATTATTAGGGTTAAGCGAATTTCGGTTTTAATTGTTACCATACTATTTATCATCTTTATAACTTATATCGTTTATACATTCAGTCCAAGTGCTCCCTTTTTAGTTATTGAAGGAAAGGGCCCAACGCCTTTTAAAATGTTCTTAGAATATTGTTTTTGTGGACTGCATTTTGTTTCACTGGTTTTATTAATCATAAAATTAGCTAAGCAGAAGAATAACTTTTATATTTATCTAATTTTTGCATTTATTCTCTTAATAATAGGCGGTATTCAATTTACTCTTTTTAAAAGTATCCATGATCTAGTAAACATTATCGGACATATATATAAGTCTATTGGTTACACCTTTATTTTCATGTCCTTCTTTTATACTAACCTACATTTAACATTTATTCACAAGGAAAAAGCTGAAAAAAGCTTAGCGGCTACAAAAGGAATACTAGATTCATTCTTTACACACTCACCTAACAGTATCGCCCTTTGTGATAAAAACGGAAAAATTGTAAAGGTAAATGCAGGCTTTGAAAGGCTAACAAATTTTACAAGCAAGGAAGCGGTTGGTAAGCCTTTTGAAAGTAGTTTACCTAGTAATCAAGAAGAAGTTCGATTATTAATAGAAGGTGTATTAGCTGATAAACATTATATTGATTATAGCTTAGAAACAAATGATCCTGAGCCCCTCAGGCTACTCATGACCATTTACCCTATATATAATGATGACCATATTCGCTTTGCGGTTATTTCAAGAGACGTTACTCAAGAAAAACTGGCGAAAGAAAGGATAGAAAGAATCCAAGAAGAAGTAAATGAAACACTCCAAAAACACCAAGGGGTTATTATAAAATACAAAAAGGTTGACGATTATTTTGTCATAACTTTATGTAATGGTGAACTGCTAAAGGATATGGGGTTAGCAGATTATGATGTTGTAGGGATAAAATTAAAAGAAAATACCTTTGGAAAAGATGGTGAGATTTTTTATAAAAATTTGCAGCAAGCCTGTAAGGGAATTAGCAGGACGTTTGAATATAAAAGAAACGGCGGTACATACGCTGTTACGCTAAAGCCCATTATAAAAGATCATCTGGTTACCGAAGTGATCGGCTCATGTATCGATATTACCAAACTGAAGAAAACAGAGGAGTTACTGAGGAAATCAGAAAAACTTGCCGTAGTTGGAGAACTGGCTGCAGGTATTGCGCATGAAATTAGAAATCCATTAACAACCTTAAAAGGATTTACTCAAATGTTAGGCATGGACGCTTCTGAACGAGAGAAACCATTCGTAGAGCTTATGCTTTCTGAACTAAATCGAATTGAGCTCATTACAAATGATTTTATGATTCTCGCAAAGCCACAAGCCATTAAGTACCAACAACATGATCTAAAGAAAATTGTGGAGCATGTGTTAACAATTATTGAACCTCAAGCAACTTTAAATAATGTGGAAATAGAAAGCTGTTTTACAAGTCAACAAGTTATTATCATATGTGATGAAAATCAGTTAAAACAGGTTTTTATTAATATAGTAAAAAATGCATTGGAGTCTATGCCCTATGCAGGGAAGCTTAAAGTAGTAATGGAACTGACTTCTGACAATTGTGTCTGCATCAAAATTACAGACACCGGCTGTGGTATTCCTGCACATGTCATCGACCGTCTAGGTGAACCGTTTTATACATTAAAGGAAAAAGGAACTGGGTTAGGGTTAATGGTAAGCTTCCGCATTATCGAGGCTCATCGGGGATCTATAGCGTTTACAAGTAAGGAGAATGCAGGAACAACTGCGGAAATTATACTACCTCTGAAATAGAAAAAAGGCCGGCTTCCATTTTGGAATCGGCCTTTGTTTATTATAAATTACGATATAAAGGGAATTTGCTTGTTAAATTCTCAACACGTTGCTTCGCTTCAGCTAGTTTTGCTTCGTCTTCATGGTTTTTAAGAGCGAAGGCGATAATGCTGCCGATTTCGTCCATTTCTTCTGATCCGAAGCCGCGGCTTGTTACAGCTGCTGTTCCGATACGGATACCACTTGTCACAAATGGGCTTTCTGTTTCAAATGGGATGGTGTTTTTATTTACTGTAATACCGATCTCATCTAATACGTGCTCAGCTACTTTACCAGTTAACTGAAGGGAACGAACATCTACTAATAGCAAGTGATTGTCAGTTCCACCAGAAACAAGTGTTAAACCTTCAGACTGAAGTTTTTCTGCTAAACGCTTAGCATTATCAATGATGTTTTGCGCATATGTTTTAAAGCTATCTTGAAGAGTTTCACCAAATGCTACAGCTTTAGCTGCAATTACGTGCATAAGTGGTCCACCTTGAATACCAGGGAAGATAGACTTGTCAATTTTCTTACCGAATTCTTCTTTACAAAGAATCATACCACCACGTGGTCCACGCAGTGTTTTGTGTGTTGTTGTTGTCACGAAGTCAGCATAAGGAACCGGGTTTTCGTGAAGACCTGCTGCAACCAGACCTGCGATATGCGCCATATCAACCATGAAGTAAGCTCCTACTTCATCAGCGATTTCGCGGAATTTCTTAAAGTCAATTGCTCTTGGGTATGCACTTGCACCTGCAACAATTAACTTCGGCTTGTGTGTTAATGCTTTTTCACGAACATCTTCATAATTAATGCGGTGAGTTTCTTCGTCTACACCGTATTCTACGAAGTTGTATTGCACACCACTGAAGTTTACCGGGCTACCGTGTGTTAAGTGACCGCCATGAGATAAATTCATTCCAAGAACTGTATCGCCATGCTCAAGGATTGTGAAATAAACTCCCATGTTTGCTTGTGCACCTGAGTGAGGCTGAACGTTTACATACTCTGCGCCGAAAATTTCTTTCGCACGATCTCTTGCAATGTCTTCAACAACATCCACATGCTCACATCCACCATAGTAACGACGGCCAGGATATCCTTCTGCATATTTGTTTGTTAAAACAGAGCCTTGAGCTTCCATAACTGCTTCACTAACAAAGTTTTCTGAAGCAATAAGCTCAATTTTTGATTCCTGACGAGTACGTTCTAATTGAATGGCTTCAAATACTTTTGCATCTTGTTCTGGTAAATGTTTCATTCGTTCGTATCTCCCTTCATATTTAACACAATTTATCTTCGTTTTATTCCATCTATATTTTACACGCTAGATAGGCAGAATGTAAAAGATTTTCTGAAATAATTATCATTTTTTTAACATTATGTGTCGTTAACCTGTTAAAAACCGAATGATAGACTTATTTTTCATGTTCAATATTCGTATTGGTATGTTGTTCCTTTTTAAATATATACCACCTATTGTCGTTACTTTTTCTTACAAAGTCAACTGTAAAGATAGAATATTTTGAGATTTTCGGTCCAAAATTAATATGCCAACTTTAGGAGTTCTTATTCAAACTACTTATATGGGGATTTATTTGCGATTTTGCGGATATATTTGCGATTTTCAAGTTTTATTTGTGATTATGGATTTTTATTTGCTATTCTCAGGATTTATTTGCGATTTTCCATTTTTCGTCAAAATTCGCTATTCTCTTTCTTCAAAAAAAAAGCCAACCTACGTTGACTTTTTACCGACATGATTGATTTTCTTCTTTTTGTTCATATACAGCTCTTGCCCCGCCGATTAATTTCGGACGGGTCTTTGCCATGGTCACATGGGCGGAGCCGATTTGTTTTACTCTACTTCTTAACGGGACAGCCACGTGTTTTAAGTGCATACCAATAAACGTATCACCAATGTCAATGCCCGCATCTGCTTGAATAAACTCCACGACAGTCGGGTTGGGCATATGCTGATAGGCATAGGTAGCCATGGCTCCTCCTGCTTTTCGAACCGGAATAACCGAGACCTCTTCAAACCCCTTTGTTTTTGCTGTTTTTCTTTCGAGGACAAGGGCCCTGTTTAGGTGCTCGCAGCATTGAAAAGCAAGCTGCACTCCTGTTTGGTGACTAAATTGATTCAAGGTGCGAAAAATCATTTCTGCTACTTCTTCTGTTCCGGCTGTACCAATCTTTTCACCAATTACCTCGCTTGTACTACAGCCAATTACGAGAATGTCCCCTTCTTGAAGATCACTTTGAGACGTAAGATCTGTTAAAAGACAGGAAAGATCCTGCATCCAGTCTTGAAGTTTTGTCATGATTTTAACTTCCTTTTAGTTTTGTTCTTTTTCATATTCTGAAATTTTTCCGATACGTGTTGCGTGACGCCCACCTTGAAATTCTGTTGTTAACCAAATTTTCGCAATGTCTCTTGCTAGTCCCGGGCCGATGACACGTTCACCCATCGCTAAAATATTTGTATCGTTGTGCTCACGTGTTGCTTGTGCACTAAATGTATCATGTGCAAGGGCACAGCGAATACCTTTTACTTTGTTGGCAGCTATACTCATTCCGATGCCTGTACCACAAATTAAAATTCCTCTATCAACTTCGCCATTTACTACTTTTTTTGCAACAGGCAGCGCATAGTCGGGGTAATCTACTGATGTTTCACATTCACAGCCCATATCTTCGTACTCAATATTTAGCTCTTCTAATAAATTGATAATTTCTTTTCTTATGTTTATTCCACCGTGGTCTGATGCGATTGCTACTTTCATAATGTCCTCCTAAAGGTTCAAAATCTTGTTACCTTTATTTTAGCGCTTAAATGACAAATCGATCAATTGTTTTCCTTAATTCTTCTGAACTTTCAGCTAGCTTCTTCCCTAATTGATTCATGCTTTGAATATGTTCTGATTGTTCGGTGATCGCTGAAGCAACTTCATGGGCGCCTGCAGATGTTTGTTCCGCGATTGCTGCTACTTCTTCTGATTGCGCACCTGTTTTTTGAAGAGAGTTCATTTGCTGTTGAATAAGCTCACTAATTTGTTTCACTGCTTCAGCAACGTTAAGAATAGATTGACTCGATTGATCAAGTAATTCAGCAGATACTTGTCCGTTTTTGGCTTGATTTTTTGCTGTTTCAACTTGTTCGGCTATTTGAGTCACTACATTTTGGACCTCTTGTTGAATATTGCTAATAAGTCCCGTGATACCTTGGACAGCTTTTGCACTCTCATCAGCAAGCTTACGGACTTCATCTGCAACAACAGCAAAGCCCTTACCGTGTTCCCCTGCGCGAGCCGCTTCAATAGAAGCATTCAATGCAAGCAGATTTGTCTGGTTGGCAATATCTCCGACTAGAGAAACGATGCTTGAAACCTCATTTGCATGCTGCTCCAAGCGGCGGACAGCCGTCATGGACTTTTCATTTTCATTTGCTAATGTTTGAATTCCCTCGATCAGAGCTTCATAAACTTCTTTACTATCGTGTAAAGATGTTACCATTTCTTTTGACAATTGTTCAGATGATGCTGCTTTTCCTTCAACCTGTGAGGCAAATTCAATGATGTCTTCCACCGACGTCGCAGTTTCTTGAATCGCTACTGCGGACTGATCTGCTCCACGTGAAATTTCTTGAACAGTGGTTAGAATGTCATTTGCCTGCTTTGATGCACTGCCTGATGCATTAGCAATCTGACTAACTTGATCATTTGTTGCTTGAAAATTATCCTCAATACTGTGTACCATATCTCGCATATTATGAAGCATTTCATTAAATGCAATACTTAATCCTCTAATTTCATCATCACTTTTTGTTACAGGAACATCTTCCTCAATATGTCCTTTTGCCGCCTTATATGCTGCAATCTCTAGCCTTTTTAAAGCCTTCGTAATAAAACTCGAACCAAAATACGCTAAAACACCTGACCAAAAGATCCCCATTAACAGCGTGATTAGCGTAAAGATTGCCGGTGATACGATATGGTCCACATATTTTACGATAAAAGATATAAAAACGGCACTTGTTGAATAGGTAATCAACGCAAGCGTTGTGACTAATACAACAAGCTTCATGCGCAAACTAAACTTGTACTTTTTCTCTTCCATGACGGTTTCTCCTCCAAAGGGTTGAGTCATTTCTCTAGTTTTGAAATAAGTTTTTCTATTAACGTTTCCAAATCAGTTAATGTTTGACGGTACATGTGAAGCGGACCTCCGAATGGATCTGAAATATCCCGGGCCATTTCAGTTTGATCTGACACATACTCTGAAAGCGTATAGGTTTTTCGACCTACATGCGGATAGAGGTCAATGACAGATTGCTTGTGTTGATTTGTCATCGTCAAAATAATCGTTGCCCAATCAGCTAACTCTGATGTTAAACTAGAAGACTTGTGATCACTCGATATTCCCTTTTCACTCAAGGCTTCTACAGCGTTCGGTGATGCCTGATACCCATCTATCGCAAAAACCCCTGCTGACTTTACCTGAATCGAATCAGAGTTCTTGACGTGCTTTAATAATGCCTCTGCCATGGGACTTCTACACGTATTTCCCGTACAAACAAATAGTACGTTTGTCATATAAAAACACTCCTTTATTCTATTATAATCAAAATTTATGTCGGAAAGTAGTCATATGAAATTAGAAAATGTAAATTGTGTGTAAACATTTTAAAAAGCCTATGTTGTAAAGCTTTTGTGAACATTTCTATTTTCTGTTGATGAACGAATAAGAATCACCTATCATGATAGATAACAAATCGTAATGTTTCTTATTTGAAGCGAGGGATGCAAATGAGTAAGCCTATAAAAGTCTATTTATTAAGTGGTTTTTTGGGAAGTGGAAAAACAACAGTCTTAAAGAGAATGGTGAAAGAACTGAAAAACAGGAACAAGAAGCTGGGAATTATTCTTAATGAACTTGGTGATACAAATGTTGAGCAGCACTTATTTAAAGATGAACAAGCCTATGAATTGCTGAATGGATGTATCTGTTGTTCGATCCAGGAAGACCTAAAATCAACTCTAAATCAATTTATCCTAAGCCCTGTAGATGTGCTTCTTATCGAGGGAACCGGTATCGCCAATCCACAGGAAATTCTCGATGCCCTTTCAAGCCCTGAATATATCGACCACTTTCAGCTTACGTCTTTAATTAGCATTGTTGATGCCAGTCATTTTCTAGATTATCACAGTTTCTTTTCCAGCTCGAAGGAGATCCGCCAATTACTTAAAGAGCAAATCTCTCATGCTTCTTTACTTATCGTCAATAAAACAGATCTTGTTTCCCCTAAAAAGCTGGAAAAAGTAATGGCAAAGACGAAAGAGCTCGCTGGTGATCAGACAAAAATCATTTTGTCTGCTTTTGGAGAGGTTTCATTAGATGTATTGTTAGAAGCTAGAGTTTTGACAGTGGAAATAGATCAACAGACTAATCCTCCATCACATCACAGTTCCATAAAAGCAATAAAAATCATTGACTTGCCTCTTATTAATCGAAAGGCGTTTGTTGCTTGGTTAAAGGAATTATCAGCGGAAATTATTCGTGGAAAAGGCTATGTGCAGTTTGAGGATGATCGTCACCTCTATTCTTTTCAATTCGCCTCTAAAAAGGTCCATTTTGAAAAAATTGAGGACGTAACGACAGAAAAACCAATCATTATTCTGATTGGAGATCAACTAGATCCAAGTACAATTCGTGCTTCTTTTGATTATGCCTTTCATGTATAAGGATAATGGGACCCTATAAGCGGGTCCTTTTATAATTCAATTTTTATTTTTTCTGATTCTTTTATTTTGTTTTGATTTTTGTCATATACATCACTTGTCGTGATTTCAATCCATTCCAACTCTTTAGAGGAATCTACAATAAAACCTAAGTTTCCACTTTTTGTTTCGTTTCCTTCTATTTCTCCGTTCAGGCCTTCTAAATAAATATCCTTTTCCCAATCAAATATTTCACCAGTGTTTGTTTCTAGCATAGCAATTGGTGCATAGTTTAATGGCTCATTTGATGTATTTTCAATTTCAACAAACAACTTAACCACATCAAATTCCTCTTCATGTGTGAGCATATGGAAATAA
This sequence comes from Metabacillus schmidteae, assembly GCF_903166545.1. Lineage (NCBI taxonomy): Bacteria > Bacillati > Bacillota > Bacilli > Caryophanales > Bacillaceae > Metabacillus > Metabacillus schmidteae. The sequence continues at coordinate 28,659 of NZ_CAESCH010000001.1, forward strand.
TCGATTAAACTGTAATCCGGCTTTAAATGGATCAACTTTACATCTTTAATGTGCAGCTTTACTGGATCCATTTCATAGGTTTCATTTGGAAATGTCAGTTTTTTGACTGTTGCTTCTCCTTTTTCATCTATCACTGAATCTTCTACTTTTAAAAGAGTACGATCATCTGTGACCTGAGGATTTGAAGCATAATCATCTGCATAGCTCGTATCAATTTTGCTTGAATCTTCCCCGTTTGTTGCTTGACTGCTGCATCCTACTAAAAAGATACATATTATTAAAAATGGCAAAAATTTATTCATGGAATCCCCCTGACCAAGCTCATTTTAAAAGAAGGTCGACCAATAAAGTCAACCTTCTATTTTCGGGCTCTATTAATCTGTTAAATGATTAATGATCTTCAATTTCAACTTCTTTTTTACCTTTAGCTAAAAGCTCAAAGATAATTTTTGCGTTGTCTGTGTTATCAATTTGTCCCGCAAATCTCTCTGAAGAAGGACCATACGCATATACAGGAACGTCCTCACCTGTATGTCCGCCTGTTGTCCATCCTGTGTTTGAGCGTGTATCAAAGATTTTTTCGATCGCATTATCGATATCAGTTGCTTTTGTTCCAGCATCTTTTACAGATTGAATTTCTTCTGATGTTAATTCCAAGTCAATATATTGCTTCAACGTTTCCTCAACATCTGCTCCATTTGCTATTTCCGCTGCCATAAAGTCAGGTGTGCGCTTTGCAGCTTTAATCGGTTCACCAAACCAATTATAGATTCCATTAGCTCCAATTGAATATCCACCTGTTGAATGGTCCGCTGTTGCGACAACCAATGTGTGCTTGTCCTTTTTCGCAAATTCAATTGCTGCAGCAAATGCCTTTTCAAAATCGTCCATCTCACTCATAGCTGATACGATGTCATTATCATGTCCTGCCCAATCGATTTGGCTTCCTTCAATCATTAAGAAAAATCCATCTTTATCTTTGTTTAAGCGGTCAATAGCAGACGTTGTCATATCCTCTAATGAAGGAGTATCTTCTGTACGATCAAGCATTTTCGGTAAGCCGCGCGGCGCAAACAAACCAAGTACCTGCTCACTATCGTCATTCATCAGCTCGTCCTTATTTGTTACATAGCTAAATCCATCTTTTTGGAATTCTTCTGTTAGATTACGATCTTTGCGGACAAATAAATCTGTTCCTCCACCTAAAAGGACATCCACTTTATGTTCTCCATCAATTAAGTCGTCATAATAATCATTTGCAATCTCATTCATATTTTGGCGACTATGATCATGTGCACCAAATGATGCTGGTGTTGCGTGAGTAATCTCAGACGTTGCAACAAGTCCTGTTGCTTTCCCCCGCTCCTTTGCGGCTTCTAATACAGTTTTTACATCTGAGCCATCATTATCAACGGCAATCGCATTATTATATGTTTTAATTCCAGCTGACATCGCTGTTGCAGCCGAAGCCGAATCTGTTACATTTTGTTCGGGATCTTCCGGATATGTCATCTGCTGACCAACTAAATATTTATCCAGTTCTGTACGATCAGCAAATTTTGAATCATCGCTATCTTGTAAGTAGCGGTATGCTGAAGTATATGAAACACCCATTCCATCACCAATTAAAAAGATGACATTTTTAATTTCTGCAGAGTTTGATTTCTTTTCTTTTGCCTCTGCTGCCTGGAATGTACCTCCTAAACTACCAAATGCGACCGTCGTCATGACTGCCAACGGTAACAACTTTTTTCTAAATTTTTTATTAAACATCTGCTTCTCCTCCTTCATCAACTCTAGTAAGGATTATAAGTTGCTAGTTTTAATAAAGGTTTAAGGAAATGTATTAATATTGTAAATATCAAAATTAGCTACAAAAGAACTGAAAAATCCCTAAGAATTCCTAGAAAGACAGGACATTTTAGGGATTGCCTTGTATATTTTCATCACTTTACTTTAATGAGGTATATTAACCATACATACAGAAATAGGTAAATGTTCACATCTTTCATTTACATAAATTTTACAATAAATTTATGATTTTTACATTTTTAGAAAACTAGTTATGATCTCAAGAACCCTTTTCTTAAAAGAACGAAGAGACTGCCCCATAACAGTCTCTTTCCAAAATCTATTAAAATGGCAAAAGGAGCTTAATTCCAAATGCCAGTAAGATCGTGCCACCTAAAGCTTCGCTATATGAACCCAACCAATTTTGGACCCGTTTCCCAACTAAAAGCCCAAGCCATGTTAGCACCATGCTGACAAGACCAAAGATCGCAACAGTCAGGAATGTTTTTGCTCCATAAATCCCCAGGCTTAAGCCGACCGAAAAACTATCTAAACTCACACTTAACGCAAACACAATAAGACCAAAACCAACTGGTGTAATGAGAGGATCTTCATCTTTTTTAAAGGAAACAAATACCATCTGTATGCCTAATAAAATGAGAAGTGTTCCACCTAATAGTGTTGCAATGGTCCCAAAGGTGTCGCTTAGTAGCCTTCCTATTAGCATTCCAACTAACGGCATCCAAATGTGAAAAATGCCGATTGTGATACCTATGTATAAAATCTGTCTGAACCTTAACCTAATTAAGCCCATTCCAAGGCCGACCGAAAATGCGTCCATTCCTAGAGCCAGTGCCATAATTAGTAATGTTAGTAGTTCCCCAACCATTGATTCAATACTCATGTTCCCCCTCCTCGGACACGCCTAATTCAACTTTATGCGTGTCCGAGTTTGAATAGAACAACGATTACTTTTCAACGATCACCTGGTTACCAGCCGCCTTTAACAGCCTGTTCATAATGGCTGCTCCAACGCCAGCCTGTGGAAAACTTTCACTTATAATAAGGTCAACATCTTCTTGATCAAATTGTCTTAGCACATCATATAACTGAGCTGCAACAGTTTGAAGATTTGCCCGGTTTCCACATGACAATACTTTCGTCGCACGAAAATCATTTTTGGCTTCTTCCGTTGTTATAACTCCAACCTTTTTGCCTTCTTTTTCAAACTGATCAATCTGTTGTTGGATAAAGTGATGACTTCCATCTACAACAATTACAGGGGCATTTGGTGCATAATGGGTGTACTTCATGCCTGGTGATTTTGGTGCATGACCCTCTTCAACTAATGCTTGGTCAACACTCACTTCTCCAACAATTGCCTCCATTTGTTCTTTTGTCACTCCACCCGGACGGAGAATCGTTGGAATCTTCGTTGTACAGTCGATAACCGTTGATTCTACGCCAACTCCAGTTGCACCTCCATCAATGATGCCACTGATTCTTCCTTGAAGATCATAATACACATGTGAGGCTTGCGTTGGACTTGGTTTTCCGGAGCGGTTTGCACTTGGTGCCGCGACAGGTACATTTGCTTCTTTTAAAAGGGCTAGTGCAATCGGATGGTCCGGCATACGTACACCAACAGTATCAAGCCCTGCTGTGACTAAGTCTGATAAACGATCTCCTTTTTTTTGCAGCACTAGTGTTAATGGTCCCGGCCAAAAATTTTTGATTAACTCTTCTGCATACTCAGGTATATCTTCAACAAACTCATCCAACTGATCTTGTGAAGCAATGTGGACAATTAGCGGATTATCACTTGGACGACCTTTTGCTTCAAAGATTTTACGAACAGCTTCATCTGAAAAAGCATTAGCACCTAGTCCATATACCGTTTCAGTTGGAAAGGCGACAACTTCATTTTCTCTTAATATATTTGCTGCCTGTGCAATATGTGGATAACTAGTGGATAAGTTAGGAAGATCATCCACAGTCCATACTATTGTTTTCATACGTTCAAAACTCCTTATATTCCGTTCAATTCAAGTAAATTTCTCGATAATTAACTCTTGAAAGTATAAAAGAAGATCATAAAGAAAACAAGCCTTATCCACAAATTGTGGATAAGGCTGTTATTATTGTGCATAACTTTGTGAATAAAGTGAAATTTCAAACAGTGGGATAATGAATCTTATGACGATTTTACCATTACCTTTGCATTCGGATCTTCTAACGAATCCTTCATATGATCAATTGACAGCATTTCGGAAGGAACCAAATCTGCCTTTAGCTTTTGAAAGCCCATTAAGGATAAAAATTGAACAGATGCTTCTTTATTTGTGACTAAAAATAAGTCCGTAATTCCCCGTTTTTCCGATAACGTTTGGATGCTTTGAAATAGTGTCACAATATGAGCCTGCTTAAGCTTGTCCGACACGACTAAAGACCGCAGGAGCCCCGTGTTTTTTACAGGCTCCACACCGATACATGCAACAATTTCATTTTCTCCATTTTCCATTAAAACGAAATAATCTATTAAATTAGTAATTCCTTCTGAACTGATTCCCGCTTTCTCAACGAACATTGTTAATCTTTCAACATCTTTGGTCTCTGCTATTTTTAATTGATAAAACATATTTTCACCTCATTTTGTTTTTCCTATTTCAACTCTATGAGGTTGTTGGTAGATTTATGCTTTTTTCTTTTTCGAAAGTCTTATTTAGACTAGTTAAAGGATCTTGTGCAGGTGACTTATTTGCTATTTTTGAGATTTATTTTCTATTATCGGAATTTGTTTGCTATTTTTCTAAATTATTTACGATTATCAGGATTTATTTACTATTCTTCCTATTTCGACATTTATCACAACCTAAAAAAGGCGAGGAAACTCCTCACCCTTTTAAGAAAACAATCCTTCAAACCATTCAACTAAGAAGAATTTCACTTCTACTTCTTCTTTTTCTTCTTCTTCATCTACTACAAGAGAAGTTAGTTTTTCGTTTGTCTTATCTTGATCATTTGTTGTTTCTGTTTCTTCCGCTTGGACGGCTTCACCGTTTGAGAAGTCTAAGAAGCATAGCGGCGGGAATAGGACACACCACCAGTTGGCACCTTTTGCTTCTCCAAGGCTGATTAAGATTGCTTCATATTCACCAGCAGGATAGATGTAGCTGCCATATAGCTTTGTTGGAAAATTCACATTGTGATCAAAATCAACAGAGTAAGATTGTTGCATATTTTCCTGCTCTAGTACATCTTCTACTATAGCTTCGATTTCCGGTAGTCTTGATTGAATCAGTTTTTCAGCTGCCTCAACAGATGTTAATTCCGCGACCCATTTTGTGATTTCTTTATTAACTGCATCACGAACTTTTCTTTTTAACGCTTGGTCTTCATCAGAATCACTGTTTGCTAGAATTCGTAAACGGATTGCTTCATCCGGTATGACAACAGGTTCCTGTGTGCTTGCTTCTGTAGCTACCGGCTCTTTATAAACACTAGTAATGGCTCCTACGAATAAGATTAATATATAAATAAGTACTAATTGATTTTGTTTTTTCATATCTCTCACGCTCCCTTGGTAGACAGTATGGACAGCATGAGAAATTCTTAAACTATATTTTTTAAAAAATAGTTTGGTAGATTTAAAAAAGCTGGTTGACTCCCGCCACAGGTTGCTCGCTTTCCGCAGAGCTGGCGGTGAGCCTCGCTCGGCGCTAGCGCCTGCATGAGCCTCACCTTTCACTCCAGTCAACCTTAAATAGTTTCACTTAACAAACCTTTTAACAATCTACAGAGCTTTTCAAATATACTAGTTACTCTTACAAAGTCGCAAAAACCATCCGATCTTTACCATTGATATCATAAACAACTTCCACCTCTGCCTTTTGCAGCGCTTGTTCAAGGAGGATTTTCACATCTTTTCCTTGCCCTGCGCCAATTTCAAAAGCAATGAGAGCTCGGTTGTTAAGGATGCTTTTCATGTCATTGATCAGTCTACGATAGAAATCCAAACCGTCTTCTCCACCTGCGAGCGCCCGCATTGGTTCGTGGTCTTTTACTACTGGTGATAGTGTTTCGATTTCCCAATCTGGAATATAGGGAGGATTTGACACTAAAATATCGATTTTCTGTGTGACAGGTGCAAGTAGATCACCATGCAGCCACTGAACTGTTGCCCCTAAGCTCTCAGCATTGTCTTTAGCCACTGTGATTGATTCTGCAGCAATGTCAACAGCCGACACATTGAATCTAGGGTTTTCTAATGCCAATGTAATCGCAATCGCTCCACTTCCTGTTCCAACATCGACCACATTTACTATTTCATTCCCCGGAAAATGTACAGATGCTCTTTGTAAAATTCCTTCCACAAGCTCCTCTGTTTCCGGTCTTGGAATGAGCACTTCCTTATTTACGTTAAACCGTCTTCCATAAAACTCTTCATATCCAATTAAATACTGGACAGGCTGACCTTCTGCATGCTTTTTCACATCTAATGAAAATGAATCGATTTGCTCATCTGAGAGGACCATTCTCAAATTGGATAACAATATTGCCCGCTCCATTTGTAAATGATGGCGCAGCAACAATTCTCCTGCATTTTCATCTCTGCCTGCTTCCTTTAAAAAAGAAGAAGCCCAGTTGAGGGCTTCGTATACATATTTCATTTGATTTTTAATCTTCCGCTGCTTGAAGGCGGCTTGATTGGTCCTCAACAATTAGTGCATCCACTACTTCATCAAGCTTACCTTCTAAAATTTGATCAAGCTTTTGAATCGTTAATCCAATTCTGTGATCTGTTACACGGTTTTGCGGGAAGTTATATGTTCTAATACGCTCTGAACGGTCACCTGTACCAACCGCAAGCTTACGGTTTTGATCGTATTCCGCTTGTGCTTCCTGCTGGAATTTATCATATACACGTGCACGAAGAACCTTCATTGCTTTTTCTTTGTTTTTGATCTGCGACTTTTCATCCTGACATGAAACAACTGTATTAGTTGGTAAATGCGTTAAACGTACCGCAGACATCGTTGTATTTACACTTTGTCCTCCTGGACCACTTGAAGCAAATGTATCCACACGAATATCTTTTTCATGGATTTCAACTTCAACTTCTTCTGCTTCTGGTAAAACAGCTACTGTCGCAGTGGATGTATGGATACGTCCGCCTGATTCTGTTTCAGGCACACGTTGAACACGGTGTGCACCGTTTTCAAATTTTAATTTAGAGTAAGCACCTTTTCCGTTGATCATAAAGATAATCTCTTTATAACCACCAGTTCCCGTTGCATTTGCTTCCATGACTTCTGTTTTCCATCCTTGCATTTCGGCAAAACGGCTGTACATACGATATAAATCAGATGCAAATAACGCAGCTTCATCTCCACCTGCTGCACCGCGAATCTCCATAATAACGTTTTTGTCATCATTAGGATCTTTTGGTACTAATAAAAGCTTTAGACGACCTGTTAATTCTTCTTCACGTTCTTCTAACTCGGAAAGCTCTTCCTTTGCCATTTCACGCATTTCAGCATCCAGCTTCTCTTCAAGCATTGATTTTGTATCTGAAATTTGCTCACGGACTTCTTTATATTCACGGTAAGCTTCCACTGTTTCTTGCAGATCTGATTGTTCTTTTGAATATTCACGCAGCTTTTTTGAATCGCTAATGATATCTGGATCCATTAGTAGCTGATTTAACTTTTCATAACGGTCTTCTACCGATTGTAAACGATCTAACATACATGTTCACCTCAATTTTCATGCATAACGTTATAATTATAGTATAGGTCAGATGAAGCGTCAAAAGCAAATTGAGGCAGGAGACTTAATTCTATATACTTTGTTGTTATTAATTAGTATTGTGTTGGCTGATTTCCGCTTCAGGATGCTCGCTTTCCGCGGGGGGGGCGGTGAGCTTCCTCAGCGCTTTGCGCTTGCGGGATCTCACCTGTCCCACACTTCCCGCAGGAGTCTCGCACCTTTCGCTCCAATCAACCTAAATAGTTTTTTGTTTATAGAACAATAATCTTTTTAAAATAGTCTTATAATGGGTCTTAAGGAAAGGCTGTTTTCGCATACTATGTTGTTTTTATGTAGTGTTATAAATGAAAATTAGTTCGCTCCATTGCGCTGCAGACACTCGCTTTCCGCGGGGAGGAAGCCGAGCCTCCTCAGCTTCGCCTGCGGGGTCTCGCCCTTTCCTCACTTCCCGCAGGAGTCGAGTGTCTTCCGCTCCATTCCACTATAAAGTTAAAATAATATGTTTAACAACAATCTTTGTGAAAACAACCTTTCAAAAGAACTAATTTTCAAAAAACAATTTTATACAAATAAATAATTTGTTTTAATGAAAATAACTATATTATTAATGAAAAGAGGAATTCACAATGAAAATCAGTAAAATCCACCACATCGCAGTTATTTGCTCTAACTATGAAAGATCTAAGAAATTTTATACAGAAGTACTTGGTCTTAAGGTTCTTTCTGAAGTGTATCGAGAGGAACGGGAGTCGTACAAGCTGGATTTAATGGTTAATGATTTATATCAAATTGAGCTTTTTTCGTTCCCAAATCCTCCTGGTCGCCCAACACAGCCTGAGGCAGCGGGATTGCGGCATCTTGCTTTTGAAGTAGCTAACATCAATGAGGCTGTTCAGGAACTAAAAGAAAAAGGAATTAATGTAGAAGAGATTCGAGTGGATCCGATTACAGATAAGAAGTTTACCTTTTTTCAAGATCCGGATGGTCTTCCTCTCGAATTGTATGAAGCATAATTGGCTTAAATCGACAATCTCAATTCATAATATGTAAAACTCCCACTTTCTTTGCCGAATTCGTTCTTGTTTTGTCTAACATGAAGGGAACTGACACAAAACGTAGAACGTATTCTAGCAAGAAAGCAGTTAACAATCACGTTTTTGGTATACGAAAAATCAGGGAGGAATGCAAATGAGTACAGCTGCTGTTGCAAAGTCACTTGGTGTTTCTAGAAGAACGTTAATGAGATGGGTTGAGCAGTTAAATTTAGAGCTCTCAAAAAATGAACTTGGACATTATCAATTTTCGGACGCAGATATAGAGAAATTAAAACAAATACAGGAAAATACAGACTCCGTATTACCACAACAAAAGGAACAACAATCTCGGAAAGCAATTGTTATGACCAAAACTGTTGATGAAGATAAAATGGTTGAGCTAACAAATCGAATCGAGCAGGTAGAGCAAAGTCTCCAAAGAAAAGCAGATGATGTTGTTTCCTATCAGCTTCTGCAGCATAGAAAAGAAATGGAGGAATTAACAAGAACAATAAGCAAGCTTGAAAAGAGGATTGAAGAGCTTGAGCAAACGGAAAAAAAACCAGAATTAGCTTATAACCCTGCTCTTGTTTTTGATCAAGGACAAACCTCTAAAAAACCTCGCAGAAAAGGTTTAATCAGCTCCATTTTAGGTTTTTAAGGGGCATATTAACGCCCCTCATTATTTTTTTTCTTTAAGTTTACATCAATATGATATCTCGGTAATGCCGTGATCATGTTTTCATGTATTTCCTTTCTTTTTTCCTTCATTTCAGCATCATTCAGCTTTTCCGTTGTGTAGACATTTACATGAATTTGATCACCATTCATTATCACTCGCCCTAATGATAGTTCCTTATCGTTGCGAATCGCTTCTTCTAATTTATTCTGATCATTCCCTTGGTCTGGCCTTGATTCTGTCAAATCAAGAAAATTAGGACCTGGATTTTCTGTAAACTGTTCATCCTCATCCACTTCTACTTCATCATAATCCCCATACCCTGTTTTCATTAATCGTGTCCCATTTTTATCTTCCGCTTGAGGCTCATACCCTTCACGTGCTTGGAATTGACATCCTGCCAAACAAAGGGACAGAACCATTAAAGTGATTACCTTTTTCATATTCGAACACCTCCTATTTGTAGGTTGTCCGATTTGAAATTTTTCATTAATGTTTAATCCGCTAAAGAAACCCTACTCAACATAGAGTAGGGTCCTTTTAATTTGATCTAATTATCCTTTAAGAGCTGATTTGTTTTTTCTAAGGATGAATAGAAGCACACCGCCTAGAATTATGACGATCAAACCAATACCTAAAACATTAAACATATTTGTGGCTGTGTTCGGTAGTGGTAACACACTATTTTGTGATTGATTATCTCTATCCTGTGTGACTTGATCCTCACCAGCTGGTTTTGGATCTTTCTCACTTGTTTTTTGATCTCCATTACCCGGTTCTTGGTCTCTATCACCTGGCTCTTGATTTCCATCACCTGGTTCTTGGTCTCCATCACCCGGCTCTTGGTCTCCATCACCTGGTTCTTGGTCTCCATCACCCGGTTCTTGGTCTCCATCACCCGGTTCTTGATTTCCATCACCTGGTTCTTGATTTCCATCACCTGGTTCTTGGTCTCCATCACCCGGCTCTTGGTCTCCATCACCTGGTTCTTGATCTCCTTCACCCGGTTCTTGATCTCCTTCACCCGGTTCTTGATCTCCTTCACCCGGTTCTTGATCTCCTTCACCCGGCTCTTGATCTCCTTCACCCGGCTCTTGGTCTCCTTCACCCGGTTCTTGATCTCCTTCACCCGGCTCAGTAGCCTTTCCTTTGGTAAATGTCCACATGTCAGATGCAGTTTTTCCAGTATACTTATCCTCTGCTACTGCATACCAAGAGTAGGTGTTGTTTTCAGTTAATCCAGTCCATTCAACTTGAGCTGTTTCACCGCTTGAGACATTCTCTTGTTTGCCGATTTCATTGTCTGTTTTAACGGTAACGCTAAAGTAATCTGTTGCTACTCGTTTTTCCTTAACTTCCAGATCAAGATTCATAATAAACTCATCTTTACCTGGATATTCTTCAGGCTCATAGAAGTTATAATCATCTAAATATGGAGAATACGTGTTAACAAACACACGGTTGTTGTCCTGATCGAAGTGAAGCAATTTTATATACCCTTGCCCACCTTCAGGACCACCTTGATAATCGCCAAGCATTTGGTAAACTTTACGGTCCGGCTGGCCATCACCGTTATCATCAATTTCACTAACAAGTGTTTCTGAATCATGATAATGTCCGCTTAACACAGCAATAACATTTTCATTCGGTTCTACTACTGCTTCGTAAATTTTGTCTCCAATCGGACTTCTATTTCCGGAAACTAATAGGTATTCGTGAAAGCTTAAGATCGCTTTTCGGTCCGGATATTGTGCCAAAACATCATTCATCCAGGCTAAGTCCTCGTCTTGAACGCCCCAACCCATGTAAACCATAATAAAGTCATTACCGTTTGATGAAATAAGATCATAGTGTCCTCTATTGTTTTTATAGCTGCCACCATAATAATCTTTGTCTTTAAAACGATCTTCACCAAAGCGCTTGTAATATTCAGTATAATCATTTGATAACTGATCAACATCATGATTTCCGGCTAATACACCGTATGGAACGTTATTTTGATCTAACACACCCATATATTCATCTGCATGGATCCATTCTTGTTCTTGACCAAAGTTATCGACTAAATCACCTGTGTGGAAAACATATTTAATTTTTAATTCTTCCTGCTTTTCAGCAATCCAATTTGTTTGTCTTTCGAAAATGTAAGGATAGCTTTCTGAATAATATTGTGTATCAGACATCCAAACAAATGAATAGTCATATTCCTCTGGACTGCTCGGGATTTCGTCCTGAATCAATACATTAATCCTAGAGTCTTTTGCATATGTTGCAACTTCAACTGTGCTCTTCAATTCAAAATCTTGTGCACCGGCAATTTTATACGTAAGTAATGTCCAATCATTTTCTTCATGGTTCCAAGCATACATAGACACTTTTCTACCTTCTAGTGATTGTCCGCTCCAAGAAAGCTCAACTGTATCTTTTTCACTTACTGATGAATCGAGCTCAACATCAAAGCGGTGATATGGAAATTGATCACTTGAATCCGTGATTAAATACTCTTCGTCCTTTTTAGATACTAATTTAAGATCCTCTTGAGAGAGAGCCTCTTCCCCTTCCGGATTCATCGTTTGAGGTGGTTCCGTATCTGTTGCATTTTTAAATACCTTTACGCTTTCTGTGTTGCTTGCATCATACTTGTAGCCCTCATAGAAGGTTACATCAAGATCATCACCTGTTGGATCTGATACCTTCACCTTAAGTGTCGGATCTCCATTAACAGGCTCATTACTGTTATCAGCAGGTGAAATCAATTCAGGCTTATCCGGATTTTCATTTGTTACTGAGAACTGGACAACCTTATTAGCCTGATTTCCAACTTTGTCTTCTGCTATAATTGTGACAGAGTGTGCACCTGGTTCAAGTTGTGAAGAAGCTGTTTCATAAGGCACTTCTATTTGCTTTCCATCAAGCATAACCTTCACTGATTGCACTCCTGCGATTTCATCAGTAACTGTCGGATCAATCGTAAACTTGCCTTTATATTCTTTTCCTTCAACTAGTTTTGTTTCAACTGTTGGTGCTGTGTTATCTACTAATACAGTCGATGAAACATTGTCGTTTGAGTCTTTCGCTTCAACAGTATGCTCTCCATCAGAAACAGTTGTTGTGTCCCAATTATAGGATTGTGATGTAGCATGTTCTTCTGTAATGGTAAAGGTAAAGTCCTCGAATGGACGGAATGTACCGTCATCACCCATGTCATAAACCTTTGACGGATCGTTTTTATTTGGATCTGTGATTACAGTACCATCTGCTAAAATAAGTCGAACATTACGAAGACTGTAATCATCGCGATTTTCTTCGTCCTCTTCCAATTGGAAAGGTGATGCTTTGTTTCCTGCACGAACTGTTAAGACATTTTCTCCTACTTGTAAACGATCAGGATCAACCGGAATCGTAAATGTTTTCCAATGTGATAACCAATCTTTGTCCATGAGGAAAAGAATATCCTCACCCATCGTGACAGCATTTTGGAAATACGTATTAAGTCCATTTACTTCTAGAGCAAGATAAGCCTCATTTTCTAAAGAATTAAACGTATTTTCTTTAAGCTCTTCACCATCTACTGTGATTGCCACATTCGCGGCTGCCTCATCTTTTGATGTTGCCTTGATCATTTCCTTACCGGAAACAATATCATTGTCTTTTACATTCAAGCGTAAATCAGACGTATCAACATCACTATTAATCGTGATTTTAAATGTATCGCTACGAACCTCATTTGTACCATCTGATACTGCAAAGAAATATTCAACATATTCCTTGCCAATTAAATCTGATGCATAAATCATATTCGTGTATAAATGAGACTCTGAATCAAGTGCTAATAATGTTTCATTAAACACATCTTGATCGTTGGTACGATAGAATAAACGAACTGATTTTACTTCCTTATTATCAGACGCTGCAGCAGCAATTTCAATATCTTCTGTTTGCTCTACTTCTGTAACAGATGTTTTATTTTCGATTGTTGGTGCTATTGTATCTTTTTCAATATGAACCGGCTGTTTTGGTACTTGGAAGCCTTCTACTGAACCTGGAGTTGCATTTTCTACTCCGGCACTTACTTTAATTGCTTGAGTTGATCCGTCTTCAGGGTATTTATAAAGAATGCCCTTATCTGGAACCGTATCATCAACATTCACTACTTCGTTATAGTAAGAAACAGTAATTTCCTCTTTTGTATTCGTTGCAACGACCAATCCTCTTGTGCTTCCATTTGCCATTCCATCACTGTGGATTTTAACAATATCTTCGTTTTCAATAAGACTTGTTCCAAAATGTGTGTTAAAATCCGCAACAGTTTGTTCTCCGTTTTGTCCATTGATAATCCAAAAAACAAGTGTTTCTTGAGCAGGAATCACAACATCATCCGGAATCGATGGCCATACAACATCACTTGCCGGATCTGTACCATAGCGATATTGAAGCTTATAATCTTTAAAGCTTAAGTCTTGATCCGTGTTATTGTAAATTTCAATAAATTCATAACCATCTGCAGATCCTACATTTGCTGTGTCAGGTACGATTTCTGTCACTAAGAAGGCTGGAATCTTTGTATAATCTACATCCTCTTTTTTCACTTTTATTTCGTATTCTTCTGTTTTTACCGTATTTATTCCATCAGATGCTTCGATATAATAGATGATGTTTGCATCAACATTTGCCCCAATAATTTCAGCTGTAAAGTTTGCAGAATCACTGCTTGCACTCATTGCTAAGGAAGTGAAGTTTTGTTCCCCTTCTTTTTTATAGTACAAAGTGGCGAACGGAACAGCTATATTATCAGCTACTTCCGCTTGCATTGTAATCGGTGAAAAAGCGTCACTCTCTGCGATTGGTGTATGGTTAATCACCGGTGCTTCTGTATCGTCCGGGATTTCATCCAGCTCCACCGGTTTTGTTGGGACTTGAGATTGCTCAACTGTTCCAGGAGTTGGAGCAGCAAGTGTTTCCAGTTTTGCCATTTCCGCGCCTGCGCTTGGGAATAGATACTGAATAACTGCACCTGTATTATCATTTTCTGTTCCTAAATAGCTTGCAGATACGATCTCTGCATTTGTATTGTCTTTAATGACGATCGCACGATTTCCACCGTTTGCGAATCCCGGGAATGCTGTATCGTTGTATGCAACAACATTCTCACTCGTTAAATTCAAACCAAAGTTTTGATTAAATTCATCTAACTTACGATCTCCATTATTGAACCAGAAAACAAGTGTTTCCTGCGGTTCAATTGTTGTAGCAGGAATTTGGAAAGTCTTTTCTTCCCCACTATCTGTGTATTTGTATACAAAAGAATAGTTTGTTAGAGAAAGTGGTTGATTTGAATTATTATAGAGTTCAAAATACTCATAGTAATCTGTTCCGCCACCTTTAGAGTTCGGCGAAATCTCTGTAATAAGTAATGGACGATCACTATATGTTTCTTCAGGTACTTCTACTTTCACTTGATATTCTTCTGTTTTAGAAGAATTGATTCCATCTGTTGCTTCAATATAATATGTGATATCAGATTCTACACTCGCTGCAGGAATTTCTCCTGAAAAGCTTGTACCACCTTCATTATCAGCATTCATTTGAATCGACTGAAAATCCTCTTCATCTTTAAGCTTATAATAAAGAGTAACAGAAGATACGGTTTCATTATCTTTCACCGACGCATTTACTTTTACAGCATTAAGCGCTTTCGCTTCAGTTACAGCAGTATGAGTAATGACCGGAACTTCGGAATCTAATGGAACCTCTTCCATTTCAACCGGTTTAGCAGGTACTTGTACAGCCTCGATCGTTCCAGGTGTCGGCTCTGCTAATACTTGAAGCTTGTCCATAATAGGTTGACCAGGTGCATATTTGTACTGAACAACCTTTCCATCATTGTTTGTTTCATCTGGTAAATAGGCTGCAGCAACAACACCTGTTCCTTCATTACCCTTTATGACAACTGCCCGGTTTCCACTGTTATAAAATCCATCAAATTCTTCATTATATTCAACAACCTGATCTTTTGTTAATTCTAACCCATAATGATTGTTGAAATCTTCAAGAATTAGTCCGTTGTTATTAAACCAGAAAACAAGTGTTTCTTGTGGTTCAATTGTCGTAGAAGGGACTTTGAATTCTTTTTCCTTTCCAGTTTCTGTGTAAAGATAAATGAAGGTATAATTGGATAATGGCAGTGTTTGATTTGTGTTGTTATACACTTCAAAATACTCAAAGTTGTCTGTTCCCTTTGAATTTGGTGAAATTTCTGTGATGAGCAAAGGTGAGTTTAGGTTATAATCTTCTTCAACACTTTCAGACTTGTCGTCTTCTTGTTCCTCTACCGTTGTTTCTACAGGCGGCACATCCTCTAGTGAATTAGTAGATGTCTCTTCTTGTGGAGTTGTTTCTGTTGTAGTGTTTGATTCTTGTTGTTGTACTATTTCATTTACTTGAGCATCTTCTTGAACAGTTTCTTCTGTTTCCGGCTGCTGTTCTTCTTCTATAACTGCCTGTTCTTCTTCACCATTCACAGCTTTATTTTCATTTGTATCTTCTTGCTGAGACTGGCTGGATTCTTTTTCTGTTTCTTGTACATCTGTTGTTTGAAGAGATTGTTCCGATACACTTGAATCAGTATTATCAACTGGCTTCTCAACTTGAGTGGCTTTTACAGGAATGACTGAAATAAAATTGGATAGCACGATTGCTGCTATACAAATAAATACAAACATTTTCTTCAGCCTTTTCCTTACAATACGTTTCCCCATAGCTTCCTCCTATATATGTAGTAGTCATTGTCAATACTAATCGAAATTTGTAAAACCAATTTTAATAAAATGTAAAGGATTCTAAATATTTCGATAAAAAATGATAAATTTTGTAAATGGTTATTTACAATCCGGAGAATGAATTACCAAAAAGAAGAAATAATAGGTTTCTTTTGCCCTATAGGAAGGTATGGGTAATAAGTATTTTTGTCATTTCCGAGATATACTAGGACATTTTTATTGTATTTTGATCAATTGTATATTTACATTATTTTTACAGTGAACTTACAAATTTACAGAAGAAGCGACACGTTTAGAAATACAAAAAACCTATGCCTCTCTCCAAGGCATAGGTTTTTTTAGAAATTAGCTCCACTATTTACTTTTTTAAAGGTTTTCACAGGTGCACCAGGCACTTCATGATGATGTCTGCATCTTGGCTCATAAGATTCAGAGGCACCTACTAAAATAATAGGATCATCATATGATGCCGGTTGCCCATTAATTAATCTCTGCGTACGGCTTGCAGGTGAACCACAAACTGAGCATACTGCCTGCAGCTTTGTTACAGACTCTGCAAGTGACATAAGCTTCGGAACAATACTAAATGGCTCACCGCGAAAATCCTGGTCTAACCCCGCCGCAATGACACGGTATCCTTGATTCGCTAATAAAGTAAGAACATCAGCAATGTTATCGTCAAAAAACTGCACTTCATCAATTTTGTTCACCAATATTTCGTCTACAATACTGTCTACGAAATAGTAGTTACTAGTTAATATATTCATTCGATTGGCTGAATTATAAAGAAAAACATTTTAAGAAGGTAGTGTTGAAATGTGATCCAAATTTTCAGAAAACAATGTATATTATAATGGATAAAGACACTTAAAACATAACTGTGGTCAAAAATAAAAAATAAAAGCCGCCCCACCTTATTTTGTTAAGATTATAAAGGAGGATTAGAATAACACTTTCTGCAAACAGGATAATATGACTCATTGCCACCAATCTTTATTTGTTCACCTGTGTACACAGGTTTTCCATTTTCAACTCTAAGTGCCATTATCGCTTTTCGTTCGCAAAACCAACAAATTGTTTTCATTTCTTCGATTTTGTCAGCATATAACAGCATATACTTACTACCTTCAAAGAGTTCATTTTGAAAATCATTTTTCAGCCCAAAACCCATGACTGGAATGTCTAGTTCATCTACAATCTTTGCGAGTTGAAGAATATGTTCTTTTTTCAAAAACTGACATTCATCTACTAAAATACACGCTGGCTTAAATTCATTTTCTATTACAATTGAATATATATTTGTCTCATCATGAATAGGAATAGCTTCTCGTCTAAGCCCAATTCTTGAAGAGACAATACCAACCTCATCACGAGTATCGACAGCCGATGTAAATATTAAAACATGTTTATTTTGTTCTTCATAATTATGGGCAACTTTAAGGATTTCAATTGATTTCCCACTATTCATTGCTCCGTATTTAAAGAATAACTGTGCCAATTATCTCTTCTCCTTACTTAATGTTTTACACAAACACATTTCTATATTATAGATGGTATTAGAATAAAATTATAGTCCGAGTTAATATCCCTCATGATTTTCAACAGTTAGAAGGAAATTACAAGCTACTATTGAGGAACGAATATTTGAACATAAATAAAAAAGTCCCTACTTGTGCGATAGGGTTTAATGGAAATTAGCTGCTTTAGATTATATTTTAAGATTCTTTTGTACTCATATATTTGTAGATCGACAAGCACTAAACTCCTTCTATAATTTTTAGATATATCTTATAATCCAGGTCAGCTTTCTCTTTATTACATTCGTTACAACAGGAAATTTCAAAACCGCAATTTTCCAACCATATATTTCATAAAACTATTGACATTTAAAGCATAATGAATTTACAATATGAACATACCCACCGGTATTCTGATGTAACAAATGGAGGTAGAAATAAATGAAACCGCACGATAGAATTTTGGCTGCTTCTAAAGAGTTAGCCACTAAGAATCCTGCAGACAAAATAACATTTGCCCACATTGCAGAAATAGCTAAAGTTCATTGGACTACTGTAAGGAGATACTTTGGCAGTAAGGAGGGAATGCGGCGAAGATTAGTCGATTTTCAGGAACCTAACCAAAATCACCACTTAGATACGCGCACTAACATATTGGATTCAGCAGGTAAAGTATTTGGAGAACTTGGTTACGAAGGGGCAACACTTGATTTAATTGCCGAAGATGCAGGATTAACCAAAGGAGCTGTATACTGGCACTTTTCCAGTAAAGGAGATTTGTTTATTGAGTTAATAAATAAGAGCCTAACTAATTTATTAGTGGAACTTCCTTCCCAATTAGAAAAGGTATTTAAGTCTTCAAGTCCCGAACAAGCAATAAACAGATTGCTTAAGAGCCAGTTTCAAGCTTGTGAAGAAGATAAAAGCCAACAACCTACCTTGTTTTTTGAATTTATTTCTAGAAGGCGTGATTCTGAAGTTAGAGAAAAGTTAGATGTAGTTTTTGCAAAATTGTTTGCAGGAACTGAAGTAATTTTAGAGGATCTCCAGAAAAGAAAGATGATTTCAGAAAAAGTGGATGCAAGTTCATTATCTGTAACTCTCCACGGCTTAATAAATGGGATGGTTCTTATGTGGATGGTATCTCCAAGCTCTGTACCGCTCACTCAAATGGCTGACTCTATATCCAAAATAATATGGGACGGAATAAACCCAAAATAAAGCCCGTTGAAAAACCGGGTATTTTTTTGAACATAACATACTTTTCAGTATGTTAATGGAGTACTTTACAGTAGGTGAGGAGAATGAGGAGGAAGAATATGTTTATCATTGCTATTGTAACTGTCCTTATAGGAATGGTTACTTTATACTTTTACAACCAAAATCAATTTAAGAAGGCTGAATTGGCATATCCTCCTAATGGAGATTTTGTTGAAGTAGATGGTATCAAACTTCACTATTTGAGTAAAGGGAACGGAAAACCGGTTGTGTTCTTGCATGGAGGCGTGCTTTCAAGTGAGGATTTTTCCGATGTAATAGAGCTTGCAGCCCAAGAGGGATATAAGGCAATCGCATTTGACCGCCCTGGGTACGGGCATAGCGAAAGGCCCACCAACGAAAAAGTCACTCCTATTACACAAGCTAAGTTAATTCATAAAGCATTAAAAAAGCTGAATATAACGGATCCAATTATCCTTGTGGGTCATTCTTGGAGCGGAACTATGATTATGTCTTATGCACTTCAATTTCCTAATGATGTTGAAGGTCTTGTTACCTTGGGAGGAGCAATGTATAAAGAAGGATACCCTGCTGAAAATGGAGATGCCCTTTCAGAATTAGTAACGACTCCTATTTTGGGTGATTTAATTATGAATACCCTATTAGCAACACCATTAGGTAAGTCAATGGGTAAAGAAACAACTAAAGCAACGTTTTCACCGGAGACACCTCCAGCTGGTTACGAGGAAAAACTACTAGCTTTATGGGGTAGACCCACTCAATTTAAAGCTAATAGAGAGGATACTTTAGCTTTTCCGATAACATCCAAGCAAATTAGTTCACAGTATAAGGAAATAGAAGTTCCAACTATTATAGTTGTAGGGGAAAATGACCCTTTTGGAACTATCAAAATGGCTGAAAGACTTCAAAAGGACCTTCCTAATTCTAAAATGGTCAGATTGCCCAATGTTGGTCACATGATTCCTGAAAATCACCCTGAGAAGGTATTGGATGCAATAGAGCTATTAACTGTAATGAAGTAACAATAAAATTATATCTAGTAATTTGTTAAATTAGTAAAAATACCTTCCAACAATGAGATGATGGAGGGTATTTCCACCTACATTTGTGTATTATATCATGGCGTTGTTTGTGAATATCGGAAAATATTTCCTAGTAAACATAATGGGTACCATATTAACACTGTATAGAACCTAATATTAGAGTAATTAATCTTCTTAAGTAGTACATCATCAAAATATTCTTCTTAATTAGATTCTTTAAGATCACTACAACTCCTAGCAACCTATGATTTTACTTCTACAATAAATGGGTAGACTGTAACATTCCCGTTTTCCTGAAATTCTGCCCATATTTTATAAATTCCTGGCTTTGAAAATTGCGTTTCGAAAACTGGTGTATCACCATCTAATGGATGTACGTGAAGATATTCATCTGCTTGTTCATCTAGAATCACAACGTGGCCTAATGCTCCTAAATATGATTCCAATTTGGCTCCGTGAACATCGAATGTCAAGGTAACCGGCTCATTCACGACTAATGATGTGGGTGTCATCGTTACTTTGTTTCCATTTACTGTTTTTTCTAGAGTTTGATCGATCTTCAAAGAGCTATGACTATGCTCTCCCGTGTCAGGATTTCCTACAGTAAATAAAATCGCTTGAACTTCATAATTTAGATCCTTTGGTTTAATATCAACGAATGCCTTATACGTACCTTCTTTTAGTGGACTTTCCACTTTAAATTGTCCTGGTGTAGTTTCTTCCGGGTGTAGATGGAAGTATTGGTCTAAGTGATCATCCACTACGATCAAGTGAAGAAGCTTTTCATGGCTTACTTCTAAATCTGTTACAGGATTTCCAGCAAGGTCTTCAAGTCTTACTGTTAATGATTGATTTTCTTCTTTTACGGTTACCTTTACTTCACTTTCTATACTAGTTTGTTGACCATGCTCATGTAATTCATCTCCAGAATGTGAGTCATGGGCTTTCCCAGCCTCTTTTTCTCCACTAGTTGAAGCAGTGTGCTCCTCAGTATGAGCGTCTAATTTTTCATCTACTCCGAAAACAGCTTCATAGGCAAAGTACCCAACAATGACAATAGCTAAATACAGAAAAGCTGAAATGATCCACTTTTTCATAGGACGTTCTCCTTTTATCTATAGTTTAACTCTTTGTAATCTAAGTGCATTCAGGACAACAGATACAGAACTAAACGCCATGGCCGCTCCTGCTAACCAAGGTGCTAGGAAGCCTAGTGCTGCAACTGGAATCCCAAGTGCATTGTAAGCAAATGCCCAAAATAGGTTTTGTTTAATATTACGAATGGTCTTTTTACTCATAAAGATCGCATCGGCAATGCTATTTAAGTCTCCACGAATAAGGGTAATGTCCGCAGCTTCCATTGCAATATCTGTTCCCGTACCGATTGCCATTCCAATATCAGCGATCGCTAAAGCAGGTGCATCATTAATCCCATCTCCAACCATTGCAACAATTTTTCCTTGTTCTTGTAGCTTTTTCACTTCCTCTGCTTTTCCTTCTGGAAGGACTTCCGCTACAACTGAGTCAATACCAGCTTCTTTTGCAATCGCTTTGGCTGTACGCTCATTATCCCCTGTAATCATCACAACATTTAGCCCCATGTCTTTTAGACGCTTTACCGCTTCTTTTGACGTTTCTTTAATTGTATCGGCTACTGCGACTATACCTGCATATTGATTATCGATCGCAATGAGCATCGCTGTTTTTCCTTTTTCCTCAAGCTGTTCCATTGTACGGAGTGCCGGCTCAATCTTGATGCTATATTGTTGCATTAATTTCCTTGTGCCCGCTAAAATGACTTGGCCATTTACTTTTGCCTTTATTCCATACCCAGGAATTGCTTCAAACTCATAAACCTCAGTAAGTTCGACATTTCTTTCCTTAATTCCAGCTACAATAGCCTCAGCGAGTGGGTGCTCAGATTGTTTTTCAGCTGTTCCGACAAGTTGTAAAAATTGATTTTCGTCCACTCCCTGCTCAACTAAAACGTCCGTTAAAACTGGAGTACCGTTCGTCACAGTCCCTGTTTTATCTAAAAGAATCGTTGTTAAACGGTGTGTCATCTCAAGGTGTTCTCCACCTTTAAATAATACTCCAAACTCTGCTGCTCTTCCTGATCCAGCCATAATGGAAGTAGGAGTAGCTAAACCTAATGCACATGGGCATGCGATGACAAGAACAGCAATTAATTTTTCTAGTGCTTCAGCAAAGTCTCCAGGTGCTACCCAGATGAACCAAACGAAGAATGTAAGAACCGCTATACCCACTACGATCGGGACAAAAACACCTGAGATTTGATCGGCCAAACGTTGAATTGGTGCTTTTGATCCTTGTGCCTCTTCCACCACTTTAATTATTTGCGCAAGTGCTGTGTCACGTCCGACCTTTGTTGCTTTCACCTTTAGGAATCCATTTTTGTTAATGGTGGAACCAATGACTATGTCACCGACTGTTTTATCAACAGGAACACTTTCACCCGTTAACATGGATTCGTCTAAAGCAGAGCGACCTTCAATGATTTCACCATCTACCGGAACCTTTTCTCCTGGTTTTACAAGGAGAAAATCACCAACAACTACATCCTCTAATGCAACCTCTTGTTCAACTCCATTACGTACAACTGTTGCCGTTTTTGCCTGAAGACCCATTAATTTTTTAATCGCTTCAGAAGAGCGACCTTTTGCTCGAACTTCAAATAATTTCCCTAAAATAATTAATGTAATAAGAACGGCGCTAGTTTCATAATACAATTCCACCATGTGACTTCCACTACCAATTGATACAATTGATAGGTATAAGCTATAGAAGTAGGCAGCAGAGGTACCTAAGGCAACTAGTACATCCATGTTTGCACTTTTGTTTCGTAAGGCTTTAAAAGCTCCAACATAAAATTGTTTTCCAACAATAAATTGAATAGGAGTAGCGAGTGCCAGCTGTACCCAAGGGTTCATAAACATATCTGGAAGGTAAATAAAAGATGTAAAGCTAAAGTGACTAACCATTGCCCACAAAAGTGGAGCTGATAAAATAAGTGAAAAGAGGAATTTTCCTTGTTGTGTTTCTAATTCTTTTGCCTTCATATCTACAAGGTCTTCTTTTGGATCATCTTTTAAAGTTGCTTTGTAACCAAGCTTTTCAACACGTTGTAACATATCGTTTAGACCTGTTTGTGATGGATTGTATTCAACGGTTGCACTTTCTAACGCTAGATTTACATTCGCTTTTGTAACACCCTCTATTTTATTTAAACCTTTTTCTATTCTTGTCGCACAAGCAGCACATGTCATGCCAATAATATTTAGCTCAACTTTTTCCTCGACTACGTCATATCCTAAATCATTTATTTTCTTTTTAAATTCATCTATTTGAACAACATTTGGATTGTATTTGATGGATGTCCTTTCTAGAGCGAAGTTTACATTCGCGTCTTCTACACCTTCTACTTTTTTAAGCCCCTTTTCAATTCGGACCGCACATGAAGCACACGTCATACCTGTTATCGGAAGAACTGCTTCTTTAAGTTCCTGAGTCATCTTCTTAACCTCCCATACCCAGTGATGGTATATTTTTTTCAAAAGGAAACGTGCATATCATTAAGCACGTTTCCTTCAGTATCAAATTTTAACTTAAACTACATCATAACCTTGATCATCAATTGTTTCTTTAATCTCATCTAAAGAGACAACTGTTGAATCAAATGCTACATCCACTTTTCCTTCAGATAAGTGGACTTTCACTTCTGATACGCCATTTAATTTTCCTAATTTTCCTTCTATAGAATTGACACAGTGACCACATGACATTCCATTTACAGTCAAGGTTACTTTCTCCATACTTATCTCTCCCTTTATTTTTTCATTAATCGTTGAATCGTAACTAGAAGTTCGTCGACTACCTCTAAATCACCATCTTGTATTCTTTCTGTTACACAACTTCTTAAATGATGATCTAATAATTCTTTGGAAAAGCTATTTAATGCTGATTGGACCGCTGAAATTTGTGTAATGACATCATCACAATACGTATCTTTTTCAATCATACCCTTAATACCACGAATCTGACCTTCAATTCTGTTTAAGCGGGTAACCAAGGACTTCTTCACTTTTTCTGAGTGATGACTTACCTTTTCAGAATGATTGGAGCAGCAATTCTCACTTTCAATCAATTCTTCCTGTTTTTCAACCATATTCATAACCTCCTTACGAATATAATTTACCATACCCCCCTACCCTATGTAAAGTATTGATTGGAAAATAATTTTCTGTTTTTTTACATCAGAGAATTCACTTATTATTAAGAATGTTTCTTTCACCTCGCAGTTCATCATTTTGTAACAATTAAATTCCCCCTTTATTCTTAGGAGACGCATAGGCTTTCATTTCACTATCGATGGTTGTTTGAACATAAACACTTCTTATTTTTTTAAATTCATAAACAATAACAACGCTAAGCCTGAAACAATCATCAATACTATAAATACATAGGCAAAACCGCTTGCAATAGAAGATAAAATGATGCCAGCAATTGTTGGTCCTATAGTCGAACCTAAGGATCTAAATAAACTTAGCAGCCCAACTGCTGAACCTGCTTCTTCCATTGAAGTTCCCTGTATCACTAGGATGTTTAGTGGTGCACCAATAATAATCCCAATTCCAAAACCAGTTATAGCAGCAGAAACAAGTAGCAATGAATAGGTAATCGGAAAGATGAAAGAAAGTGAACCGATTAATGTGATTGCAAACCCTAGAAACAATATGTTTCTTGCTCCCCACTTTGTAACCAAATACCCACCTATCAAGGAAGCAGCCATAGAAGCAATTGCAAGTGGAGCCACTCCATAAGACGATTTTGCCTTCGTTACATCAAAGTTTGTTTCTATATATAACGGTAAAAGATTCATTGTTGATGCCATTATAAAACCGGACATCAGTGATAAGCTTAAAATAATTAACACATATTTTGATTTGAAGTAATTCAGTTTGATGATAGGATCTTGTGAATGCTTTTCTGTTTTAATGAAAAATGGGACAATTAGTAAACCAATGATAAGTATTAGGACATTTTTCGATGTAATACCTAGCATAAAAGAAAGGATAATCCCTGTTATTAAGATAATGCCTAAATAATCGATTGGTTTCTTACTAATTGTTTGTGGCAATTTCATCACACTCATTGAAAAAACAACCAAGATTGAAATAGGTACGTTGATTAAGAAGATCCATTGCCATGCATAGTTTTGAATGATATATCCTCCTACAATAGGCCCCATAATACTTCCTAAGCCAAATACTACACCAATCCATCCCATTGCTTTCGCACGTTCTTCAACTGGATAACTTACAGTAATGTAAGCAGCAGTAATCGGGAATATACCCCCTGTACCTATTGCCTGAATACTCCTTCCTATTAAAAAGGTCAAAAAGTTAGGAGCGACAGCTGATAGTAATGAACCTAATCCAAATAACAGAATACCAGTCATGAAAATTCGCTTTCTACCAAATCGATCAGAGAATTTACCCATTAAGGGTATACTAACTGCAAAAAGCAAGGTATAAATCGTGAAACTCCATACCCCCCATGAAGTATTGATGCCAAATGTACTAACAATCGAGCTTAATGCGGGGCCGACAATTCCGTGGTCTAGGGCCCCCATAAAGATTCCAGTAAGAAAAATACTTAACACAAGTGATTTCTGCTTACTTTGCATTTGTAATTTGTTTTCTAGTAGTGCTTCCATAACCTTTAACCTCCAATATATAACAAGGAAATAATTGCTATATTCATTAAACACTATCCCCCCCCGTAATGTATGTAAAGGAAATGTTTTATATTTTATTCCAACTTAAATTTAGATAAAGTTCTCCCCTGAACACAAGCATACATAATCTCTTTCAACCTCTAAATTATCGCAGTTCTCCTTCTGAACGCCAGATGCTGCATTAGGCTCCATTTATTGCATAAATATAATAATAATGATGCATGGACTGCTACTCTGGTACTAGAAAAAGGTATGTCTCATTAGCCAGATTTTCATTGAGAATCGCCTAGGTTTCAGTTGTAAAATAGAGTGTATCAGTACCAAGTAGTTATTTATAAGATAGGTAAGAGTTTGAAGTTATCGCTCTCCTACCGATTCTTAGATCTCACTTAATGTAAAGACTGTCTTATCAAAAGCTACATCCAGTTTTCCTTAAGATAAGTGAATCTACACTTCAAATGAAATGAATCCTTCTAACTGAGAACCGTCGCTCCTGGGTCTTGCT
Source organism: Metabacillus schmidteae (assembly GCF_903166545.1). Classification (NCBI taxonomy): domain Bacteria; kingdom Bacillati; phylum Bacillota; class Bacilli; order Caryophanales; family Bacillaceae; genus Metabacillus; species Metabacillus schmidteae. The sequence goes on from NZ_CAESCH010000001.1 coordinate 54,773, forward strand.
TTATTCAGTTCCAATGTAGTCCTCAATAAAATCATTAATTTGTTTACTCATATCCTGAGATTTTGTCCAGTGTAAATAATGATGTCCATCCAAGATGATGAGTTCGCTAGAATCTTGATTACGTAATTGGTCTTGATAAAATGTGACATTTGATTTTCCTTCTTCACTTACCTTGTCTTCCTTTGTCGTGAACATCATAATAGGTATGTTTGGAGGAAATGACATATCCTTTGTCTTCTTGATATTATTGCTTAATTCTTGTGCTTCTTCTATAACATTAGAATTGTATGCCTTCCAAGCAGAAAGCTTCTCAGTCATCTGTAAATTTTCTTCAGAATAAGTCCCTTCATCTGCGATTGGAAGAAAATTATCAGGAATGACATTTACCGCAACTCTTGCGATTCCCATTGGGGCGACAAGTTTCAAAAATCCTGGTAAACTTGGTGCAGCTTCTTGAAAGTATTCTGTTGCCATCGGTAAAGTGCTATCAATTCCAATAATAGCTTCTACCTCATCAGGGTATTTATTTACGTAATACATGCTATAAATTCCCGAAACGGAGTGAGGCATTAAGATATAAGGCCCATTGATATTGCTTTCCTTAAGAGCTGCTCTGATTTCCTCCGTAATGTTCTCAACTGTTCGTTCCTTCTTTGTTACGTCGCTCCAGCCATAACCAAAGGGCTCTATGACTACAACTTTATTATTTTTTGCCATTTCATTCATCAACGGTTCGAAATCTAGCGCAGGAGCTGTCGTACCTAATCCACTTAATAGGACAACGGTATGTTCACCCTCCCCTTCTGTATACACGTGCATTTTCTTCCCATCAACCTCAACTAACTGCCCAATTGCAGAGTACTTCTTTTGCTCAAATTTAGTCATCACCTGATGGTATACAATCCATAGTAGAAAGATAGATAATAAGATTAAAAATACATTTCTAACAATTCTCCAAAATTTATACTTTTTTTTCCCTTTCATTATTTCACTTCTCTCTTATTAATTTTGTGTCATAGGATGGTTCTTTAGGCGATATGTCAGATTTATATCATAAAAGCAATTAATTTATCACTTTTGAAGTAGAATACGTTTTTATTGAAAGTGGCTCAAACTGGTAAAGTTCTTTTAATAAAGCTTCTGGCTTGTTTTCTATAATCGCGAAAGACCTGAATCTTTCATGTAAAAACTTTTGTTCAATCATATGGTCAAGCAAATCAAGTAATGGATTAAAATAATCTTTGACGTTAAGAAGCCCACAAGGCTTTTGATGCAATCCAATTTGCGCCCATGTGAAAATTTCAAAAAATTCCTCCATTGTTCCAGGACCGCCGGGTAAAACAATAAAGCCATCAGCTAACTCTGACATTCGCGCCTTTCTTTCATGCATAGTCTCTACGATATATAATTGGGATAACAGTTTATGCGAGATTTCCCTCTCTTCCAAAAACTTAGGAATTACCCCGATGACCTCTCCACCATTATGTAAAACTGAATCAGCTAATGTGCCCATTATTCCTACACTAGCCCCTCCATAAACCAATGTGATTCCCCTTACTGCTAGTTCTTTTCCAAGTTCTGCTGCTATTTCTTTATATTCTTTTTGTACCCCATCACTCGACCCACAAAAAACAGCTACTCTCTTCATAATTTATTCTCCCTTCAAATATCCTTTAGATGTCCAAATGGACTCACCATTAATGGTTGTATTAAACCTTAAAACCTACCAAGATGTGTATCTTTAAATCCAGTGCTGTATTTTAATCCATAGCCTAAGAAGCGATCCATTCCAATATGGGCACTCCAAATCAAGCCAACCAATAAGAGGATATCAACTTTCATTAAAATTGACACTCCTATTAAAAGTAGAGGAATCGTATAAGTATGAAAAATGTTATAAATATATGCACCCATTTTATTATTCACTGCATATCCTACCATTCCTACATCAGGCCCAAGTAAAAAGATAATAAATACTATCCAACTAAATTCGTTTACATAATAAAATCCAATGGCAAGTAAAAATACAATGAACCCTTCTAAACGCATTATTTTACTCATTTTACTAACCTCCTATAAACTCCATATTTATTAGACTTATAAAAAGGGCAAAAAATACTTAGACAAAGAAACTTCTTTATATTATAATCGCCTTAACACTAACGAACGTTAGTACATTGATTATTATAATACTTCTTTTTTAAATTGCAACAAAAAAATACCAATTACTAGCAAGAAAATTTAAAAATTGAGGATAGGGAAGGAGCATTATATGATGGATGAGAAAAAGAATATAACTATTGCATTAGCACAAATTTCGGTAATGGACGGAGACCTCGATTACAACTTAAAGAAGCATTGTGCTGTCATTGAAGCTACAGGAAAACATCACAGTAATTATGTCATTTTTCCAGAACTATCTTTAACGGGGTACGAATTAGAGTGTTCAGATCAACTTGCATTCTCTATTGAAGATGAAATATTAATTCAAATTCGAAACTGCTGTATTACCAATAATATAAATGCTGTGGTTGGAGTTCCCGTTAGGTTTGGAAAAGATATAATGATTTGCAGTTTAATATTCTTTAAAGACGGTACTTTTGAACTTTATACCAAACATTTTTTATATCCTGGCGAGGAACAGTATTTTATTCCGGGGAATTTGGATCCTAAAATAATAGAGAAGAATGAAATATTTTCCTTTGCAATTTGCGCGGATACAAACAACCCAACACACAGAAGCAATGCTTACAGCACTAACACCTCGGTTTATATCACAAGCGCATTATTATCAGACAATGGTTATGCAAACGATACTAAGATACTTCAGCACACGGCAAAAAAGTATAGTATGACAGTCTTTATGGCAAATTATTGTGGTGAAACTGGCGGATATAAAGCTGCAGGGGGAAGCTGTGCATGGAATTCAAGTGGAGAACTAATTGGTAAAATGGACTCTAACATGGAAGGAATATTACTTATAGAATGTACAGATACCCGTGAATGGTCATTGGATAAGATAATTGCTTTTTAGTATAATGGAAAGCAAGAGAGTAAAAATGCTATATACGAAATTGACAAGTCGCCTCCATTATCGGTTGATGATCTCTATCGTCAAATGTAAGAGAACCTTACCAATTAAACATTCCCGTATTTAGCCAGTCTGCTCTTTAGAAACAAAACGCTTAAGGCGCAATCTCACCCCCGGCAAGCAAATGTTCTGTGTCAATAAAAGTCGTGAATATTGACTTCTTGACACTCATTTCTACTTCGAGGGGCTAGGTGCTGAAGCTAGACCTAAATACACCTCATTTAGAAATATCCACAGCAAAAAAGTTAATCATTGTACGCTAAACAACAAAAAATCGCTAATCCTTTGGATTAACGCACTATATACGTAAAGGACAATATCACACTCTTACTTTTGCTACCTTATTTTATTTTAACAGTTCATTAAGAAAGTACTGATCCTATAGATCCTTCTCTACAAAAATGTAATAGATAGACTCTTTAGGAATAATATTTGCTATCAACTTATATAACCTATTTAATTCTGATAATACCTTTGTACCTCCCCAGCTCCCCGGTAAAAATTCTGGTGGTAACATGGGATCAATATCCAACAGTTCATTTATTAATTTACCTATCTCTAAATAATAGCTAAATGCTATTAAATCATCCGGATGTTGATTATTTAGTAGCTTATTAATATCTGATTTACGTTCCATCTCAAACCGCTCAAATTTTTCTTTATATATATTATTCAGTTCTTCAATCTTCCATATTCCTAATGCTTTATTTGCTCCTTTCTCACCATCTTTGGAAATCTTATTTAATAGGAATTCATTACTTGCAAGAATCGTTACATAATCCTCAATTTCAAGTGTGTCGATAATATTAATTACATCTTTTGTTATATCCCAAGGGTAAACATACACACTTTTATTTAATTGCCCAAATCCAAATTGAATCAGTTTTCTCCTAAATATATCTCTTTTTTTCCTTAACGTTTCTGGTATTTCAATTAAAATGATGTACCATTTCCCATCCCAATGCTTGCTGTATAAATCCCTTTTAAAATATAAAGAACTGAGGACTTCTTTTCCTAATGGAGTAATTCGATAAATGGCACGATTTAATGAATCAATATATTTTTCCTTTTTTAATTTAGTTAATACATTTCTAATTATTTGTGGGGTATAGCCCATAGCTTCATATATTTTGATTAGCTTTTTACTTTCAATTTCTCCCACTTTAGAGAGTAAATATAGCAATTGCTTTTCAAGTGTCAAAAAACTCACCTCAATATTAATGATATAGAATGTCCATAGATTTTCAACTAATATTTTTAGTAATCGATCTATACATTCATAACTAATATTGACAGTGTTAGCCAGAATATTTATAATGTAAATATATACGACAGTATAAAATATACTTATAAAAGATGTTGGCTCTTTTGAATGAAAATCTACTACAAAATTGAAAAAGAATTTCAAGAATTTAGGGTTTTAGATGAAGAAGGAAATGTAATTGATGAGCTGAATTTTCCGAACTTACCAGATAATGATTTAGTTGAATTGATGAAAAGAATGCTTTATACAAGAACTCTTGATAAACAATCTATTTTGTTAAATCAACAAGGGAGACTTGGTTTTTATGCTCCAACATCTAGGCAAGAAGCATCAATGATAGGCAGTCAATTTGCACTTGAAAAAGAAAATTGGATACTACCGGGTTATCGAGATATTCCACAGTTATTCTTTCATGGTGTACCATTGCAAAATTTATTTCTTTGGTCCAGAGGACATTTTAAAGCTGGTCAATTTCCAGACGGTGTTAATGCGTTGCTTCCACAAATCATAATTGGTGCACAAATTATTCAAACTGCAGGTGTAGCACTTGGTTTAAAGAAAAAACATCAAAAGGCAGTTGCTGTAGGATATACGGGTGATGGTGGTTCCTCACAAGGCGACTTTTATGAAGGAATGAATTTCGCCGGAGCCTTTAATACCCCAGCAATCTTTTTTGTCCAAAATAATCAATTTGCGATCTCTACACCATTTTCAAAGCAAACTGCAGCTAAAACAATCCCACAAAAATCTGTTGCGGCTGGAATTAAGGGTATAAGAGTAGATGGATAAAGGCACCTTAGGTATATTTTGCACAAATTTTAAGGCACTTTTTGTAATCTTTGTTGCTTTTAGATAAAAATTAAGTAGGTTTTGTATAGAATGGTATAACCTATAAAGAGGTAATAGTAGATATGGAATTTTTTCTGGTATTATTAATATGTCCTATCATTGTTCTTGTAGCATCAATTATCGGTTTCATTTTGGTTAGAAGATGGTTTGTAATGCCACTATTAACATTAGTTGTGTTCACCATCTTAACTTTCTCTGTTTTCAATGAATCTTTCTTTATCTGGGTTGTAGTTTATACAATAATTTCGTTCATTGTCAGTTTAATTATGAGATTTATTAAGAAGTAACCTGGTTCTTCTTATTAGGAAAAAGATACCGTCAATAGACGGTCCTTTTTTTGCAATCCCCAAAGCATTGACAGTTATATGATTCAATTTTTGACACGCTGAAAGCATCTGCTCTACTCGTTTCTAAAAAAATATCTAAAACGGGAACACGAGATACTTGTTTATACGCTCTTATTCCTGGTGCAGGGAAAAAGTAACCTTGGTAAGAAGATGGAAAATTCATACGATCTATATAGTCAATGCAACATTTGATTTGGCTGTAGGACATTGGAACTAACCTGCTTCTTTTTTTGCTTAGTCCTATACCATTTCTATTAATAGACAGGTTATGCCCTCTACTTTATGAAGACACTACAAAATTAGTTTGCTTCAGTTTGGTACATCTAGTTTAAAAACAAGTTCTCCATACATATTTGCTTTCTTCTGACTTGTAAATCCTACTTTTTCATATATATGTATTGCTTGATTATTCTCTTTCTCAACAGTTAATGAGATGCTTTTACATGCGGGATGTGTCTTTTTTATGTAGTCTACTGTAATATGTAAAGAATCTTTTCCATAACCTTTTCCTTGGAACTTCTTATCAATTTGAAATCTTGTAATTTCTCTAATTAAAATGTTTCGTGTCATAATATCCCACTTTTTTTCTAATTCTCCTTAAGTTACATCATATCCGCACTATAATAACTAACGTTTGTTAGTATATAATACTATTATACCCCTTCTCCCAATAAATGTAATAAAATTCACCTGATTTATTGTATAATTTTATCTATTAATCTATCCTTGTTGTCGATTAGCCAAGCTTCACTTGCAAGTATCCAATCTACAATTCCAATCATCCAATTTTCACTATCAAGCCCTTTTACATATCTTGCCGTAAAGTAAACGAACATGGCAGCACGACGAAGTCTTATCAAAAAAGGAATATACAATAATTCATTTTCGGTTAAGAGGGTAACACTAACGTATCCTTTTGTCAGCATACCTATGTTGGTTAGACTTTGGTCCATTTCCCATAATGCTGTTGGTCCTCCGCCTAGCGCAATTGCCAAATCCATAGGATGTACATCATAACAACAAAATTCAAAGTCGATGATTCCAGTTATCTTTCCTTTGATAGACAATACATTGCCCGAGGTATAATCACCATGAATATACTGTTTTGCAAGCAGATGATAATAACTATTATCAATCTCCTTATCGAGTTGTTGAAAGATCTTATGTAGTTCGTGTTTTTTTGCAATAGAAGTTGGTAAATGATCAACAATTTTATCAATACCTTTAATTAAAGGATGAAATTGACGAAATTGATCATAGGTAGGATTTCTTCCCAAATCTTTATATACATCTTCACTTATTCTACTTAGTGCTTTATTTAACTCTCCTAATGCCTTTCCAGCTTCATAAGCTTGTTTAGCATCGCTTAAATCTGGATTAATCCCTTTTAACAAAGGCATTAAAATAGATATGGTTCCATTTTCAGATGACTGATATAAATAATCACCAATATGGTTCATTATAAAAGTGGGTACTTCAAAGGAAAGCTGACAATTACTTAGGTACTCCAGTATCAAATACTCACGTCTAACCTTGGTTATATCACTTTCACTCTCATAAATTCTTAAAATATACGAATTATCCTCTGTAATTATAGAGTATGTTTTATTCATAAAGCCTTGATTAATTTCCCTAATCTTTATAACCCTACCAATATCCCATGTATTGCAAATCAATTTTAAGTCCATATTAACTACTCCTGACGTAACGTAAACTATTTACCGAAACATTTTCTAATTAAACGTATAACTGTTTTTTTACTTAGATAGTTTTAAGGAATAACCTTGTGAGCATATAAATTAGAACTATAATACTTGAAATATTCTATGTGAAAAAGAGACCATCCAAGACGGTCTCCACTATTAGTTAAGATTTAAACAATAAAGTGGCTCGGTTTCTCCCCCAAATTCTACGACACGGCCAGTGTCTTTGAAACCCAGACTCATATTGCTCTGTCATTAGTTGGAACAAAACTTGTATAGATTTCACAAGAGAGCTTTCTCATTTCCTTGATTATTTCCAGCATGGCTAATCTTCCATAACCTTTTCCCTGGTATTTATAGTCGATCATTAACCTTGTATTAAAATACACATGTAAAATGAGAGAAAGTCCATACATCGAAAAACCTATCATCTCATTCACATTATTGTAGATTGCTTTCGTAACCCATTCAGGTTCAACCTTTGATTGTGCAATGGAAAAGACATTTGAAGCAACATTTTCCTCAAAAAGAGGATAACCTGTAGACTCCTGCGATTTTAACATTATACATTGAAAAAAGTTATTGCTATCTATATCTCGTAAGGTTATACCATTCATATTCTTTTCTCCTAAAATTGAAATCTAAGACACTTCGGTACACATTCTAACTGAAAATGATACTATGCTACTAGAAAGAAAAGTAAACTTTTAGTTAGTCTCTCCTATATATGTTCTGTTTGTTTTATCAGGTTAAAATGTTGCTTATGTTGTACTATCACGTGAACAACGAATGCCATACTACATGCAAAAATACATCCCCTAGCATATGGGCAATAATTGCATACTCTAGACCTTTTTTCCAAAATAAATAACCAAAGAAGACACCCATCAATCCATTTAATACTGTGGCACGAATAAATAATAAACTAGTAATCTCACCAAAGACAGTTGCAGTTGCTGGTAAATGCCCGAGCCCAAATAATAAGGTTGATACAAGGATCGCAATCCAGTAGATATATTTTGGAATAGGCCTAGACTGCTTCCGATAGGAAATGGAACAAATCCAAACAATTAAAGTTAGAAGGAAAAGACGTAATAATATTTCTTCAACAATACCACCATAAAACATAAGCAATCCTATTTTCCACAGACTTACATTCGGTACTAACTGGGTTACAAGATGAGGTTGAAATACCTTTACTTCTAGGACTGCAATGATTAATGTTCCTACTGCACTGCCTAAAATTGCAATCATTATCCATTTCAAAGACAAAGGAACTGTTTTATTTTTATATACTAAACCTCTTAGATAAGAAACATTAAAACCTACAGGTCTAGCAAGATGGAGGCCAATAGCTGAAGCAATTAACGTGTAGATTGTTACCTGAATGGCATTTATTATTGCAGCAATGGTAAAGGTGATATGATAGGTCTCAATCAATATATCTAGTAGCCCTATCTCCTTTTGATAAGGAATCATTACCACGGCAGCGAAAGCTCCTAAAAGTGTCAACAGTAATATTAATCTTCCATCCTTTTCAGTTAAGTCTTTTTTCATTCCTCTTTTTTCCTTTTTTAACAAATAATGTTATGGATACAATTAAACAAACAGCTCCAAGTACAGCATTTAATGCTACTTCCCAATCAGTACCAGTGTAGATATTTGAAATGCTCCCTGTAGCAAATAAAATCGTTAAAATTATCCAGAAAGCAACCTTAAATCTGTTATAAAGCACACTAAACATTTGAAAATTCTCCTTCTCCTACAATTATTTATGGCTGTTAGCATACTCTTAGAAAGAATTATCAACGTGTACACTCTCAAAAAATGTTATGTTTATTATGTAGGGTGGCTATTTACTTAATCTTACCTTCTCAAAGAGATAAAAATAGGAACATTTATAAATCAAATCACAGATCGTCATTTTTCTCAAAATGGCCTTTTTGTATCGATTAAACAGCCTCATTCTCTTTCAGTACCTTGTTAATCATAAAACTGTTAAATACATCTGGCTCTTCAAAACAAGCCATGTGCCCCGAATTTTCTAGAATCAAGATGTTCTTTCTTGGTGCTTTGACTTTTTGATAAAAAGTTTCAACTAGGTCATGGACAATTTTGTCGTGTCGCCCCATGACAAAGTAAACAGGTACATCTAATTCATATATACTCTCAGCTATATTATAGGAACATAATTCCTCCCACAAGTGTTGAGAAGTGAAAGAGAATCCTTTAAAGAAATTCAGTCGATCCCTCATGTTAAAATGAGAACTTAACAAGTAATGCATATTGATGAACATAGCATTTTTCTTGTAAGTAACTCCACCTATTTTTGTAAGATAGGTTCTCTGCTTTACCAGTCCATCAATTGATTTATATGAACCATTATTAGGCGCGCCTATTTGCTCTAATTCCACAATTGCCTTCTTGTCATTCACTTTGGTAGCATAATCAAAAGTGAATTTATAGGAGATTTCCTCTTCCAAAGGCCGATTAATCGGCTGGTTAATTCCCACATAAGCTGATATTACTTCCGGATATTTTTCTGCAAAAAGTACCCCTATTAAAGCTCCCATCGAGTGACCCATAATATAGACCTTCTTTTGATTGAAACGTTCTAGCAAATGTTGTACTAGCTCATATGCATCAAAGAGTAATTGCTGTACATTCATCGTTTGCGGGTCGACGTTTTTGTTATAGGACTTCCCACAACCTCGCTGATCCCAATTCACAACAAGAAAGTAATTCTCTAATTCTCTATTATACTTATGTTGTGCCCCTGTTTGGGGACTTCCTGGGCCACCATGAAAGAATAATAGAATTGGGTTTTCTATACTAGAACCACGAGCAACGTACCATTGTTCAACATTACCTAATGTAACCTTTTCCATTAATTTCAAAGAGAACACCAACTTTCTTCATTATTTAATTTTGTTTGTTTACCACAATATAGAGAAAACCCACACTGGTGCTTCACATGTCTTGAGTTCTAATCACTAGCTATTCCATACAATTCATCATTTAAGCAAATCCACAAAATTATTTAATTTGTCTAAAGAGGTCAGATTCTTATTGCATGATTGACTATCATGACATATATAATTTCCTCTTGTCTTAAAAGTTCCTTGTTCTTTTCCCTTTACTTTAGCAAGGAACATCCCAACCTCTTTATGACTATTACAAATGGAACAAACCCCTTTTTGATTCGATGGTGTAAATGAACCTTCTATGCCGATTAGCTTGCTATCACGATTAATGACGATATACCTTTTATTAGAAGTAGTATCTGTCCAACTTAGATAAGCTATCTCGCGTAAATCTATTTCAGCAAGCGAAGGTACCTTTAACTTCTTAGCCTTAGGAAATAGCTTCTTAATTCCCTGCTCTGATACTTTAAAAGGCATGACATAAGGCTTCAATTGTGATAAAAAGGCTTCTGCCTCTTCTTTATTATCAATCAAAGATATGGGTTGTAATAACTGTACTTGTTCCTCTTCTATTATAGGAAATAAAACTAAAACTCTTTCTAAAGTCATTGATTTCAAAGCACTCATCACACCATTATCAATAGCTGTAGCGTGACCATTAACAAGATTTTGTACTTGTCTTTTTATAAAATTAAATTGATCCGTGCGAATAAAAGATTTCAATTCTATCACTCCAATAATTTATTGAACTTGACCTAATTCACCTAAACTAACCAATGTAGTGGAGGAGAAACCAATTTGGGTAATTGGGTCATTTTATCACCCTTAGCTGCGTTCACTTGTGCCTGAGTTAGGAAGAAGCTTCCTGTCAAATTTGCACCACTTAAGTCGGCATCTCTTAAGTCTGAACCAAGAAAATCACACACTCTTAAATCAGCACCTCTAAGGTTAGCGGCAATCAAATAAGCCCCTCTAAAGCTAATACCTTTTAGGTTAGCTCTTTTAAGATTTGCACCGATTAAGTCAGTTGTCACTCCTTTACGCTCTAGGTATTTCCCGCTCTTTACTTTGGTTCGCACTAATTTGCTTACTTCTAGAAGCAAATTACTAACAATCATTCGATGCGCAGGCACATCAAATTCTAAGAGGGACGCTCGACTACCATGCGTAACCATTTCCGTTTCTTCGTATATCTGTTGCAATTTATTATATAAAGGGCGTGCTTCCTGTAAGTTTAAAGCCTCCTGTAAGTAATGGAGCATTTCATGAAGTTGCTGCATAATTGGAAATACCCGGAACATTTCATCAGCAATATTCGGAGAATCCCTCCAACTTACCCCTTGAAAGGATTCTTGAGAAACCTTTTGTCCTGCTCCATAGCATTCATATACCGTACACCCTTTAAAGCCACTAGTTCTAAGATTTTGGTGAATTTTACACCTATAATTCGATTTAAGGTGTATACAAGGAGTTCCGCCACATTTTTTCATAGCAAAATCGGCAGACTGCGAATAAGGCAACGCCACGCAACACAGAGCAAAGCAATTTTCACAATCTGCTTTTAATTTATGAGGCTTATTGTCTTTGTTTATGAGTTGCTCGGTCAACACTTACACTTCCTTCTATATTTACATAGGTTTGTAAATTTCCAGTAATAATCTTCTTTAAAACTAACTAACGTTAGTATATAATATTATTATATCCATTCATTAACAAATTGCAATATCTATTCAATATTTAGTATTGTGTATAAATAGAAATCTTTTAGATAAAAGAATGACTAAAATGAGGTGTAGAAGTATGACATTAAGCACAAAGGAAAGAATTTTTTATACATCATTGGACCTATTCTCCCGAAGAGGATATAGTGGAGTATCTATACGTGAAATTACTAGAGAAGTAGGGATTAAGGAGAGCTCCTTATATAATCACTATCGTAGTAAAGATGCTATACTGGAGGATATTTTTACCTTTTTTAGGGATGATTTCTCTAAAACGCTGCCACCAATTGAATTGTTAGATGATATTTTACAAAATAACTCAGTAGAGGAATTTTTAAAAGCAGGACACAGAAATTTCAAGAAGTATATGGAGAATGAAAACGGGCAAAAAATGTGGCGAATTCTCCAAGTAGAGCAATACCGTTCTCCTCTTGCAAGAGAAATAATTTTAAACGATTTATTCAAAACAACGATACAATTCCTTGAAATAGTTTTCACAAAATTAATAGACATGAAAAAAATCCGTCCACTCGATCCAAAAATGTTGGCAATAGAATATCAATATCCTGTTTTCTCCTTACTAACGGAATATAATATTCTAACATTTGATGGAAAGGATACCTCAGAAGTAGAATCCCTTTTAGACCAGCATATTGCTTTCTTTTTAGAAACAATATTAAAAACATAATTCCCTTAAAAAAGCACAGATGAAACGCGCGTCATCTGTGTTTCTTATGTATTTAATAGCCCTAAATTTCACCTTTTTGACAATTAAGACTAATTTGGTTTTAACACCAACTGATTTAAAAACGCTTTGCTAACTTCCCTGACTGTTATCAATCTATCCCTCAAAATTTTTTACCTAATTGAATGAATTTCATAAATCTAATCCCTACGAGCTCAAGGGTTTTAAAAACTAAAAAAAGAAGTACCTCCCTATAAAGTCGAATTAGTAAGTGATTATACAAACTAAAAGACTTGAGGAAGACCCCCTATGCCCGTTATAAGACAAGGAAGCCTTTTTGGTATACAAGATTTATATGATTTAGAACCTACCCAACGTTTTGATGCTATTTTTACTTCTTATCTAATTGAAATCCACCAATCCAGTAATTATGCTCACTACCAGGTGTATAAGAAATGTAAAAGCACCTATTATTGAATCATTACTATAAAGGGTGTAAGGATCTAACTCCTCATTCCACGCCTTAAGATAAGCAAAAGCAAGAGATTCTGCCACAGTCGGAACAAATGAACTTTAATTTTCATGAACAGAAATTTTGAATGCTTCCTCCCAATTCTCTTTTGTAATTTCTCTAACTAAAATGGCTCGTGTCATACTATCCCTCTTTTTTCTAATATTCTTAGTTAATTCATAGTTGCGTGTAAATTATGATAATTCATGTTCGTTAGTTAACGATGCTACTATATCCTTTTTCCGAAAAAGGCAATAAACATGATATCCGCAAACTTCTTTTGAATGCAAAAATACAAAAAGGAATAATGAAAATTGGTCTGATATACCAAGAAAGCTGATTATGATGTCTTGCAAAAGTCCAATCGAGAAAATCACGATTAAATATAAACACTAGAAGTAAACTGATTGAACAAAACACAAAGAAAATAGCCAATGGCTTATCATATTTTCTCAACATATTAATTTACCCTTTTTGTATTGATGTATCTTTCTAAGAACTGTTAGGTGCTATTTTTTTCTTTAGGAGCAAAGAAACTCTAGTGCATAAAATGTTGTCGTCCTTGGATCCTCTAATGTCATTAAGTGCCCTACCCCTTTTATTATTTCAGCCCTAATATTAGGGACATAATCAATAGCCCTAGCCAAAGCTTCTTTGGGATCATACATGACCTCATGTTCTCCAAATAGTAGCAGTATTGGGTTTTTCATTTCGGATAATTCTAGATTATTAAATACATATGGAAAACCACTAGCTTTAGGTTTTGTTCCTTTATTTGGATCAACCCACATCATTCCTGAATATAGTTGCTTTTTTAGTTGATGAGGTAGTTCATATCGATCACCAAAAATCCATTCAAGAAAATTATCTACTCCACTTGTGCTTTTAACCATTTTAAAGGCATAAGAGTAAAAGTCAGGAGATAGTGGGACAAAAGTAGCCGCAGGACTAATTAAAACTACTTTGTTAACTCGATCAGGTGAATAATTAAGTAAGTTCATAACATTAAGGGCTCCATACGATAGACCAATAAAATTTGCCCTTGTTATATTTAATCCATCTAATACTTCCTCTAGCCACTTAGCATGACTTCTACGATCTAAAAATTCATTAGTGGGCAAACTTTTGTTTTTATCTCCCAATATATCTACCGAAAGCACCCTATATTGTTTACATAATTCCTCTATGTTTGGAAACCACATAGTTGAGCTCATGCTCGCACCGTGGAGTAATAAAAGTGGCTCAGCATTAAGATCTCCACTCTCAATTACGTATGTAAGACCATATGTTGTAGATACAAAATAGTCTTTGTACTTCACTGGCCAAAGACTTAAACTCTCTTCATAGGCTTTTTTGTACTCCTGTTCATAATTTATCGTACTAATGAAATCCATTTTTACTTCTCTCCTTAAATTTATAATATAAAAATAAACGTTAGTACATTTTTATATTATAAAATAAAGATTCTTGTGTCAAGAAAATTTTTCCATCATCTAGATTATTTATTGAAATAATTATTTTTTACTTTATTACTCAACTTTCGCAGCTGAATTTTAGCTTTGAAGCCTTTGAATAGCTTCGGTCAATTATATAACAGCGTTTACATATATCCTTGGGACATAACATCAAAAGTATTGGAGCTGCTAGATAGCTTAGAGTTAGAAGATTACGTTACAATAATCTTCAGTCAAAATTTTATTATTAATAGAGTTAATGTAAACATAGCGGCTAAAATATGGAATATAGAGAAAAAAACAAACTTTATAAAACGAAACTTGACTGGTATACGACTGAAATAGAACCAAAAATAAATAATTTTATTCACGGTACTACCTCAGATATACTCGAGATATTCTTAATATACCTTTTTGTCATCGACACTATTGATGAACTTCTAACACTAGATCCTATGTACCTCCTGAAATATTACCAGGAAATTGGTTAGGTCCGAAAGTTCTGTCAACTTTATATAAAGCAAAACAAACGTTGGCAAATTTAATACCCACAGATTCAATTTATCATGAATTTATTGAGTAATCTGTTAAAGTATTTGCAAAAAAATATCCGATAATCATTATCGATAAACTACTATTTATTAAAAACTACACTACCCAATAAAAAAGAGCAATAATCCTGTCATAGATGATTAACGCTCTTTTTACATAGTTAATAAAAATATCTAGGTTTTTAGGAATTTCTTCATCTCTATTCCTTCTACAAAGGTATACTGGTCGTCGTATTTCTATACCTTTTACAGTAACTCTGCCTACCTCCTTACGTTCCAAATAGTCTTTGACTGAAAATGAAGACGCTAACATTGTTCCATAACCTGCAATGACAGAACGAATCGATTCATTTTTCAATGTTATTCCTCTTTCTATTATAAATTTACTTACAAACTTATTTAATTCTTCATGTGTCAGTAAAACTATTTGTTATTCACTTTTAGCTTCATTTCGCGACCGGGCCCGGATCTCTTGTAGACATTCATAAAAACCCTCTGAACTTCTATAATAAGTAAATATTAACACAAAAAAGATAGTGTACATTAAAGCTTTAATGTACACTATCTTTTTTAAATGTTTTTCTTTATAATTCAGCCAATAGAATGCTTATATTACTAAAAAGTCTCTGACATACAGAGTGTAGACACTTTGGTAACAAAACATCAACAGCAATGACATCCGTCTTTTCCGTAATAAAGTCAAAAATATCCTCAGATTTAGAGATCGGTTTACAAATGATCGCCGTTCCATTATGAGAAACAACACTTTCTTCACTATATCGATTATCAATAACAGGCTTAAAAACCTTTACCTCCTGCTTAGCAAATGTTGCTCTTCTTACTCTTCGAATGAGCTCTTCAGATTTACCTGAAAACATACTTCCGCAGATGATTTCAAGCCATCCACTTTGCTTCATTACATACATGAAACGGCCTCTCCCTTCTAAAAAAAGCGCAAGGCGCCCGCTTATCGGCGACAAGCATAAGTCGAGCAGATGGCGCCTGGAGCTCACAAAGTACAAATCTTCTTTCCTTGATTGACTATACCGATTCTTGGTACATCACTCATCTATTATCACATGTACGAAGTCATGATTATTCCGTTTAAAATTCCTACGAATATATGTAGGATAACCAAATTTCCGCCTATAAAATGCAAAATTAGGCGTGAAAAAACAGGCAAGAGCCATTTCGTCTTGCCTGTTGAGAAAATCCTTATTTTTGTTTAAGGCCGTATTTTTTGTTGAATTTATCTACACGTCCACCTGCATCCGCAAATTTTTGACGTCCAGTGTAGAATGGATGGCACTCAGAACAAACCTCAACTTTGATCTCGTTTAAAATAGAACCAGTTTCGAATTCGTTACCACAAGCGCATTTCACCATAACCTTATTAAAGTTTGGATGAATTCCTGTTTTCATTCTTTTCATCTCCTTCCGCCCTGAATCATTTCGAAACAGAGTTATATATCTAGGCCAACTCGTCCAATTGACGAAATAATATCCTAGAAAAGCACATGATGAAATTATAACAAGTGCATGATGTAAAATCAAGCTGAAGTTAAATATTACTAGAAAAGCGGAAGTGCCTCGATCAGCCCCGACAGGCATAAGACGCTCAGGAATAGAAGATGTTCTTTGTCTTCAATTCCTGAGTGGCTTATGACCCCGAGGCAGTCTAAAACCGCGACATCCTGTCGCAAAGACTGCACTTGCACGTCCTATGCGATCTAAGGCTAGGCACTGGAGCTAGACACCAACACTAAGTTAGATACGATATTATTTTTCTATTATTTAACAAAACAGAAGTGCCCTAACGATTACGTACACCTTTCATTTCCGCATCTAAATTGCTGAAGAATTCTTCGTTTGATTTCGTTTGACGAAGCTTACGAAGGAATTTTTCAATGAAATCTGGTGTATCTGTCATAGACTTACGAATTGCCCAAAGTTTTTCCAGATGGTCTTTAGGAATAAGAAGCTCTTCCTTACGTGTTCCAGAACGGCGGATGTCAATAGCAGGGAAAATACGTTTTTCTGCTAATGAGCGGTCAAGGTGCAGTTCCATGTTTCCTGTACCTTTAAACTCTTCATAAATGACATCATCCATGCGTGAACCTGTATCAACTAAAGCAGTTGCAAGGATTGTTAAACTTCCACCCTCTTCGATATTACGTGCAGCACCGAAGAAGCGCTTAGGACGGTGGAAAGCAGCAGGATCAATACCACCGGATAGTGTACGGCCACTTGGCGGAATAACCAGGTTATACGCACGAGCTAAACGTGTGATACTATCCATTAAGATAATAACATCTTTCTTATGTTCAACTAATCTCATGGCTCTTTCAAGGACAAGCTCTGCAACCTTAATGTGGTTCTCAGGTACTTCGTCGAATGTTGAGCTAACAACATCACCGGCAACAGAACGTTCAATATCTGTCACTTCTTCAGGTCTCTCATCAATCAATAAGACGATAAGCTCTGCTTCAGGGTTGTTTGTTGTAATGCTGTTGGCGATTTCTTTTAATAGCATTGTTTTACCTGCTTTAGGCGGCGCCACAATAAGACCACGTTGTCCAAAGCCGACAGGGGCAATGAGGTCCATGATTCTAGTAGATAAATAATTTGGTTTTGTTTCTAGAAAAATTTGTCTATCTGGATATAGAGGAGTTAGTGCTGGGAAGTGAACACGTTCCTTAGCTGTTTCAGGATCTTCACCATTTACAGCTTCTACATGTAATAAACCGTAATAGCGTTCGTTTTCTTTTGGAGGCCGAACTTTTCCTGAAACCTTATCACCATTTCGCAGATCGAAACGTCTAATTTGAGAAGCTGAAATATAGATATCCTCTGAGCTAGGTGAATAATTGATTGGTCTTAAGAAACCAAACCCTTCAGATTGGATAATTTCTAAGACACCTTCCATAAATAATAAATCCTCTTGCTCAGCATTTGCTTTTAAGATTGCAAAAATTAGTTCTTTTTTTGTTAGCTTGCTATAGTAAGAAACCTTATATTGACGAGCAAGCTCATATAATTCTTTCAATTTCATATGTTCTAATGAAGAAATTGAAACCTGACTCATAAAAACACCACTCTTTTCAATTTTCAATTCTTTATAAACTCTTTCACCTATCAATGTTCAACTCAATTCAAATTGAGAACTTGTCTAATAGTAAATGCTTTCTAGTGCATTAACGAAGAGAAAAACTAGTACGTTTTGGATAGAGAAGGAAATGAAGGTGAGCTTGAAGTAGTTTTTGTAGTATTCATTCAATGCAGCACTCTTTATTTTAACCCTATTTCAAAGATTTAATCAATGATTTTTGGAAAATATGCTTGTCTTAAGAGGTGAAAATTGAAGAAACCATAGAGAAATCAAGGATATATATATCCTTGATTTCCTTACTATCAACTTTAAGAATTTTGCAGCTGCTCAATTTCTTTTTCGGTCATCTTTTCACGCCAAATGGTTGCACCAAGCCCGGTTAGTTTTTCCTCTAACTGACTATATCCCCGATCAATGTGTTCTAAACCTGTAATTTCGGTTATTCCATCTGCCATTAATCCTGCACATACTAAAGCAGCCCCTGCTCGTAAGTCACTTGCTTTCACTTTAGCTCCTTGAAGCTTTGTCGGACCGGATACGATAGCAGACCGTCCTTCTACTTTTATTGTCGCTCCCATTCTTCTTAGTTCATCGATATGTTTGAAGCGGGCCGAATAAATCGTATCTGTTACAACACTTGTTCCAGTTGCTTTTGTTAAGAAAGATGTGAAGGGCTGCTGCAGATCTGTCGGAAACCCCGGATAAACAAGTGTTTTGATATCAACGGCTTTTAATTCCTTTTGACCGCCAACAATTAGGATTTGGTCATTGCTTGTCTCAATATGCATGCCCATTTCTCTTAGTTTGGCAATTAAAGATTCAAGGTGCAAAGGAATAACGTTATCGATCATCACTTCTCTTCCCATTGCAGCGCCAATAATCATATATGTCCCTGCTTCAATACGGTCCGGAATGATTGAATGACGGCAGCCATGCAGCTTCTCGACACCATCAATTCTAATGACGTCAGTACCTGCACCTTTGATCTTTGCTCCCATACTTGAAAGCAGAGTGGCTACATCAATTATTTCAGGCTCCTTCGCTGCATTCTCAATAATTGTTCTTCCCTTTGCTAAAACAGCAGCAAGCATAATATTAATCGTTGCTCCCACACTTACTACATCTAAATATATACGAGCACCTTTGAGCTCATCTGCCCGTAGGTAGATCGCTCCTTGTTCATTTGTAATTTGTGCACCAAGTGCTTCAAAGCCTTTAATATGTTGATCAATAGGACGAGGACCTAAGTGGCAGCCACCCGGAAGTCCAATTACTGCTTTTTTAAATCGACCTAGCATTGCCCCCATTAAATAATAGGAAGCTCTCAGTTTTTTTACCTTTCCATTAGGTAAAGGCATTGAAATCATGGATGATGGATCCACAACCATTTCATTGTTTTTTAATTCTACCTTTCCACCAATTTCTTCTAATAAATCCCCTAAAATATTGACATCAGATATGTTTGGCAGTCCCTCAATTGTTACAGGAGATTCTGCGAGTATTGTTGCGGGAATGAGTGCAACTGCACTATTCTTTGC
Organism: Metabacillus schmidteae; assembly: GCF_903166545.1. Lineage (NCBI taxonomy): Bacteria > Bacillati > Bacillota > Bacilli > Caryophanales > Bacillaceae > Metabacillus > Metabacillus schmidteae. The sequence continues at coordinate 74,520 of NZ_CAESCH010000001.1, forward strand.
TCCACTAATTGAAACAGTTCCATTAAGTAAATCGCCGCCGGCAACTTTTAATTTTTCCATGTTAGTCTCCCTTCTAAGAAGTTGACTTTCCGGAAAGAACATTCAAGGCGAAACTTTTGTACACAGGTAAGAAATGTGAAATTTTGCATTTAACTCGGTGTCCAGCTCCAGCGCCTAGCCCCGAAGTACAGGAAGTACAAGTGCAGTCGTTGCGACAGGACGTCGCGTTTTTAGACTGCCTCTAGGTTCTAGCCACAAATGAATTGAAGACAAAGAACGTTTTCTATTCATTTGCATCTTAATTTCCCGAGGCTGACCAAGGCGCTTCCGCTTTTCTTGTTATGTATACGTTCACACGTCCATCATGTTTTCCGAATGAAACATCTTGTCAACATTAATTCCGAATTTAGGATTCAAGCTGTTTATTTATTTTATTGCCCTTAATTCATTAGTAAATACATAAGAATTATACTTATGTGCTAATTTCAGTAAAATGAATCATACCTTCCTCCTATTATTAAACCATCTATTAGGCGGGACAACAATGTTTTACGATTAATAAATGAAACATTTTATGGGTTTTTGTTTGGTCTATCTTACTTACTTTGTTGCTATTTAATCAGTTAAACGAAAAATAAGTTCGCTCAATTCCACTATTCTTTTAAATAAAAGTAAACAATAACAATATTCTTTTCGAAATAAGTTACGAGTTTTAGAAGATTCATAGCTATAACTTTTGTGGATGTTGTATGAAGATTGATGCAGGACTAAAATTGAAAACGGACAAGCACAAGCGAGTCCGTTCATCTATTATTCTATCAAGTTTGGTCATATAGGTAAAGGATTAGAAGGATTTAATCATACTTGTTAGCGCTTTCTTAAAATTCAGAATATAACCGCCTTTATTTAAAAGGCGGCCATATTATTATCCATTATAGGATTACGCTTTGTTAGAAGAACCAAATTCACGCATTTTACCGATAACAGTTTCTTTGATTGCGTCACGAGCTGGTCCTAAGTATTTACGTGGATCATATTCGTTTGGCTTCGCAGCTAACACTTCACGAACAACTTTTGCAGATGCAATTTGGTTCTCAGTGTTAACGTTGATTTTCGCTGTACCGAAAGAAATAGCTTTTTGGATATCTGTTGTTGGGATACCAGTACCACCATGAAGTACTAATGGCATGTTAGTAAGACCTGCGATTTCTTCCATTTCTTTGTAACCTAAGTTAGGCTCACCTTTGTATGGTCCGTGAACAGAACCAAGAGCTGGAGCTAGGCAATCAATACCAGTGCGTTTAACAAGTTCAGCACACTCTTGTGGATCTGCATAGATTACGCCTTCTGCAACAACGTCATCTTCTTGTCCACCAACAGTTCCAAGCTCAGCTTCTACTGATACACCTTTTGAATGAGCATATTCTACAACTTTAGAAGTTGTTTCAACGTTCTCTTCAAATGGATCATGTGAAGCATCAATCATAACAGATGTAAATCCAGCATCGATTGCTTCTTTACATTTGTCAAAGCTTGAACCATGATCAAGATGAATCGCTACAGGAACAGTGATATTGTAGTCTTCGATAAGACCTTCTACCATTTTAACAACTGTTTTGAAACCACCGATGTAACGTCCAGCACCTTCAGAAACACCAAGAATAACTGGTGATTTCTCTTCTTGAGCTGCTTGAAGAATTGCTTGAGTGAACTCAAGGTTATTGATGTTGAATTGACCTACTGCATATCCTTCGTCTTTTGCTTTGTTAAGCATTTCTGTCATTGAAACTAAAGGCATGTCGAAAATCCTCCTAATAATAGACCTTATTTTCTTATACAGAAAAGTATATCATACCTAGCATGACCAAATAATTCCCTTATATGTAAACTTCGCATGATCACTTTTCACATCATATAGCATACCAATAACTTCACAAATCGGCAACAATTCGACATATATTTGGGTAATATAATGTTACGAGGTATACTAAAAGATGATCTCTTTCAGTTACAATAAACCTTTGCGTATAAGGCTTTTCCAATTGTTTTCTTTTATTGATTTGTTCTAATTGGTAAATATTTCTTTACCGCATCTCTGATCTCATCGATATCAAAAGGCTTGGCAAAATGAGTAAGTGCTCCTAAATCCTTTGCCTCCTGGATCATATCAAGCTCACCGTATGCTGTCATAATGATCACACGGATATCCTGATCCACGACCCTCATTCGTTTTAAAATTTCAATACCATCCATACCAGGAATTTTCATATCAAGCAATACTAAATCGGGAGAGTGATTTTCCACAATTTCCAGTGCCTGAAATCCATTTGCTGCTTGAAATGTTTGATATCCTTCTTTTTGAAAAACCTCATTTAATAAAATACGAATTCCATATTGATCATCTACGATTAGTATCTTTTCTTTTAGCATTCTGCATACTCCTCTTATGTTTTTTAGTTAAATTCCTATCATTAGTTACCAAAATAACTTTCCGTTCATCTATCACTTATTCAATTATAACGAAAGGGAAAGACTTACCCACCTGCGTTAATCTACTTAACTAATTCGTCTCTAACCTTTATTTCCCTTCATGTTTTCTTATACTTTTCTCGACAATTTCTGAGCGTTTTGTCATATTATACACTATTCACTTCCAATTTAAGCTTATCATAAAGCTATGCTTCGACAACGCCTGACTTTCTTCTCTATTCTTTTATCGCTATAATATATGATACTGGAGAAAGGAGATTATCTCTTATGATGAAAATTTTCACAACACAATTAACCGGACATTTCAACCGAATCTTAGAGCAAGAGGAATTATCTATAGAGGATAGTGCCAGACTATTGGCGCAAGCATTGATAGGAGAAGGGAAACTATATATTTATGGATACAATGAGCTCCATAGCATTGTCTTAGAGGCGGAAAATAGTAGTGAGCCGTTCCTTCGTACAGAAGCTCTTCTTGATGAAAATGGCCAGATGAAAGAGCTGTCTCAGGAAGACCGGGTTCTACTTTTTTCTTATCGTTCAACCGATTCTGATGCCATTACACTAGCAAAAAAACTAACTGACCTGGGAATTCCAACTGTTGGCATATCTGCTAGTATAAAAGGGGAAGACTCCGGATTAGAAGCTGTAACAGACTTTCATATTGATACAAAATTGCGCCAAGCATTAATCCCTGGTGATGATGGACAAAGATATGGCTACCCTGCACTTATGACAGCTTTATATGTTTATTATTCTCTAAAGTTTACACTGAATGAAATTTTAAGTGAATATGACGAGGAGTAAAGTGAAAAAAGGTATTTACTTTTGAAACAAGTATAACCCTGTTCTAATTTAGAACAGGGTTAGGAATCGAATCGTTGATCTATATTTTAAAATAGCATCTTTTGGGATCGTCTCTTTTTTTCTAAAACCATACCAAACCTTTAGCTCCTCTGTTTACTTGGAGGATAAGTATTTTACATAAATAGCTTGGGAAGTATTTACTGTTTTGCAGCCTTCTAGATCTTCTTCCTTCAACAATCCTAGTTGAATGGCTGATTTTATTTTCCCTTCATCAGGCTTTTTTTCAATAAGATCGAGCAAATTTAACTCTTCAAGCCTTTTAACGGTTTGTTGCTGTTTAAACTTTTCAGTATTTCGTATTTGTCTTTGCAATTTGTAATCCCTCAGGATCATTTCTGCTTTAGCGTTTTTACCCACCGACAAATCAAAATATTCATTAAAAGCTCTTTTCCATTCATCAATCTCTGTTTCCACTTCTTTTTTCTTATGTTGAAGTTCAAGATAATGAGCAAGTATCTCTCTTGTGATGACTATTTTATTTGCCAACCGTATCCCCTCATTTCACAGATGATAGTTCATCATATTGTGAAATGATGTAAGATATTCACATAAGAACGAATGTTTCCATTTTATTTAAATTAGTTTCTTAGAAATAAGGAAAAAGGCATATTTTCTATACTAAAAAGATCAGTCCATTATGAGACTGACCTACTTTATCTTTCACTTGATTCCCTTATGATAAGTTCGGTGTCAATTAATACAGGCTTTAAGTCCTTTTTTCCATGAATTAAGTCGTTTAACATATTCGCGGCAAGCTTTCCTAATTGCTCTTTATTTTGCTTAACTGTTGAAAGCTTGGGGGTGCTGTATCGACAGGCATCTATGTCATCACACCCAATGACGGAAATATCTTCTGGAACATGTAGCCCATGATTCTTAATGGCTTCAATTGCACCAAATGCCATTAAATCAGAAGCAGCAAAAACTGCTTTCGGATATGTTTGCTTCTCTAGTATTTTGTTCATGGCGTGATAGCCACTTTCTTCTTTGAAATCACCATATTGAATCCAGCTTGGTTTTATGCTGAGTCCTAGTTGGTTCATCGCTTCTTTAAATCCTTGTTCACGGAGCTCAGTAATAAGATTATGCTCTCTTCCACCGATAAAACCAATATCACGAATTCCTTGTGCATAAAAGTGTTGCACCACATTTTTAGTGAGATTCACATTGTCACTCATGACATAGCTTGCTTTTGGTCCTTGTAACTCTAAGTCAATGCCGAGACAAGGGATACCTTCCCTTACAAGCTCGTAAATATCATCCTCGATATCTTCACCCGAAATAATGACACAGCCATCCACATGAAAATGTCTACATCTGGCTAAATAACTTCCGTGATCTTTGGAAAATTGTTCGTTCGAAAACATGATAATATCATAGCCTAATAATCCAATAACCTTTTTAAAGGATGTCACAACTTCATTAAAAAAAGGGTGTGTGAAGTCTACATTTACTTTTCCGGCATGTATTAGGCCTATCAAATTTGACTTTTTAGTTGCTAAGGCTTTGGCAAAAAAGGTTGGCTGATATCCGGTTTCAGTGATGATGTCCATTACTTTTTTCCTTGTGTTTTCACTGATGCCGCTATAGTTATTAATAACTTTTGATACAGTTCCCGGGGAAACTCCAGCCATCTCCGCAATATCTTTTATCGTTAGGTTCATCGCATTCCCTCAATTATGATTGATCTTTATTTTTTAGATACCTCAACATTACTATGGATTGGTGTATTATTCAATTTAGTTTTTGAAGCCCTTTCATGAATGGTATATCAGGATATTATTCTTCTATTAATTGGTTTCTTCATAATCGGTTGCTTGTAATTTGTAATGTGCATGGTTGATTTGCGCTACAGGTTGCTCGCTTTCCGTGGGGTGGGCGGTGAGCCTCCTTGACGCTATGCGCCTGCGGGGTCTCACCTGCCCCACTACTCCCGCTCCAGCGCCTAGCCCCTCGAGGTCATAAGCCAATTTAGAATTGAAGGCAAAGAACGCCTTCTATTCTAAATCGTCTTATTTGCCCTAGGCTGACCAAGGCACTTCTGCATTTCTAACAGGAGTCTCGCACCTTCCGCGGAAATCAACCTAATAAAGTGACCTTTTAAAATATATTATTTTTAAAATTAAACTTATAAAAACAAATCTATCTTACATACAGAAGTATATGTTTTTAATTAATAAAAAAGCTATCCTCATCCCACTTTTATAGTAGGAATGAGAATAGCTTTTAAAAAACTTATAATTTTTCTGATGCTGTTAAAGACGCGCGAACAAAGTCACGGAATAATGGTTGTGGTTTTGTTGGTCTTGATGTGAATTCCGGATGGAACTGTGATGCTACGAACCATGGGTGGTCTTTAAGCTCAACGATTTCCACTAAACGACCATCAGGAGTTGTTCCTGAGAATACAAAGCCAGCGTCTTCCATAGCTTGACGATATTCATTATTAAATTCATAACGGTGACGATGACGCTCATAGATTACCTCATCCTGGTATGCTTCAAATGCACGTGTTCCTTCTTGAAGCTTACTTGGAGATAAGCCAAGACGTAGTGTTCCGCCTAAATCTTCAATATCCTTTTGTTCAGGTAAAAGATCGATAACAGGGTATTTGGTGTTTGGATCAATTTCAGATGAGTTTGCACCTTCCAACCCTAGTACATTACGTGCATACTCGATTGATGCAACCTGCATACCTAAGCAAATGCCTAAGAATGGGACTTTGTTTTCACGTGCATATGTTGTTGCAAGGATTTTTCCTTCAACTCCACGATCACCAAATCCGCCAGGTACTAAAATACCATCAACATCTGATAATTCAACTTCTAAGTTTTCATTTGTTAATTGTTCTGCATTTACCCATTTAATTTCGATATCGGAATCAAATGCATAGCCTGCATGACGAAGTGCTTCCACAACAGAAATATAAGCATCTTGAAGTTCAACATATTTCCCCACAAGGCCAATTTTTGTTGTTTTAGAAAGATTTGTTACACGCTCTACAAGCTCTTTCCATTCTGTCATATCTGCTTCATTGCAGTTAAGTTTTAAGTGATTACACACAATTGTGTCTAAGTTTTGCTCTTGAAGATCTAAAGGAATAGAGTAAAGAGTTTCTGCATCACGACATTCAATAACCGCATTTGTATCGATGTCACAGAATAATGCAATTTTGTCTTTCATGTCTTGAGAGATTGGCATTTCTGTACGAACAACGATGATATTTGGTTGAATTCCTAAGCTGCGTAATTCTTTTACACTATGTTGTGTTGGTTTTGTTTTTAGTTCACCTGCAGCTTTAATATACGGTACAAGTGTACAGTGGATGTACATTACATTGTCCCGTCCGATATCACTTTTAATTTGGCGAATGGCTTCAAGGAATGGAAGTGATTCAATATCCCCAACTGTTCCACCGATTTCTGTAATAACAACGTCTGCACCTGTTTCTTTCCCGGCACGGAAAACACGGTCTTTGATTTCATTAGTGATATGTGGAATAACTTGTACAGTTCCTCCAAGATAATCACCGCGTCGTTCTTTCTTTAGGACAGTTGAATAAATTCTTCCTGTTGTCACGTTGTTGAATTTTGTTAAGTTTACATCAATGAAACGCTCATAGTGACCTAAGTCCAGGTCAGTTTCAGCGCCGTCTCCTGTCACAAACACTTCCCCATGCTGGTAAGGACTCATTGTCCCCGGGTCAACATTTATGTAAGGATCGAATTTTTGAATTGTTACACTCATGCCGCGATTTTTTAATAATCTACCCAGTGATGCTGCGGTGATCCCTTTTCCTAGAGATGACACAACGCCACCTGTTACAAAAATATACTTTGTCATGGTCTTCCCCCTCAGAAGCTTGTATGTTTTTTATTTTGTACAAAAGATGAAGAAATCATTTAAGAACATAAAATGGGTTCATCTGAAAAACCAATAATAGAGAAGCATTACTTAAAAATATAAATAAGAAAGCTCCCTTCCAAAACATTTGAAAGGGAGCTGTAATTGTGTAATTGATAAAACAATTGCTTTTTTAAGAGCCCAAAATAGATTCTACCTAGTTAGAAAAAGAAAGTCAAGACGATTTCTTTTTATTTTTCTTCGTCTTCCAGCTCGTCGAAGTCTTCATCTTCGTCTTCATCATCTTCTTCATCTAAATCGTATTCTTCATCATCGTCAATGAGATCGTCATCATCCAGGTCATCATCATCGTCATCGTCATCATCTGTATCATCTAGATCATCGAAATCGTCATCTTCGTCTTCATCTGTGTCATCGAAGTCATCCAAATCATCATAATCCAGATCATCCTCAAGCTCATCGTATGCTTCATCCAGATCGTCTTCATCATCAGTTTTCTTAGCTTTTTTCTTCTTCGTTTTTGCAACAGGGACAATTTCTTCTTCAATTTGCTCATAAGGATACCAAGTACGCAGTCCCCACATGTTCTCACCTACACAAATAAAACGGCCATCAATGTTAATGTCTGTATAGAATTGTGCGATTTTATCTTCAACTTGCTGTTGTGTTAAACCTAATAGGCCTTTTATTTCCTCTACTAATTCACTGAAAACATAAGGCTTTTTGCTATCTTCAAAAAGCTCATAGGCAACTTCTACCATCGCCATTTCTTTTATTTGTTCGTCTGTTAATTGTTTTAGACTCAAGTTCCGGCACTCCCTTTCAAGGTCATCAATATCTATCGGCTAACCTCTTAACCTTCTAGCATTAGGGTAAGAAAGCCATGTAAACATAGTAATTATGTACAAAAATAAACCTAACAAATCATACCATTCATTATAAACAATTTCTAGCGGTTTATGCCACCTTTATCATTTAAAAATTTGGTTGATTTGAACTTGTGTGTTGTACTCTATTCTTTTCTTGTTCCAATTAACATAGCACTTAAGACAAAACCACTTTGGAATTAGTATGTGGGTGGTTGATTTCCGCTACAGGATGCTCGCTTTCCGCGGGGTGGGCGGTGAGCCTCCTCAGCGCTTTGCGCTTGCGGGGTCTCACCTGTCCCACTCCTCCCACAGGAGTCTCGCACCTTCCGCTGAAATCAACCTAATTAGTTTTTGCTTAAAGTAGTTTTAAAATCGTATCTATCAAAAATAAGTATAAGTGTAAAATTTACACTTATGGAGAAGTTAGATAAATCTGAAATGGCATAAAAATTCTTTAGTAACAAGAATAGAAACCGACACTAACCGGTTTCTCTCTGGTTTACTGTTACATATTCCGTCTATATTGACCCCCGACTTCATACAGTGCCTTGGTGATTTGGCCGAGGCTTGCTATTTTTACTGTTTCCATTAGTTCGGCAAAGATATTGCCGTTATGGATGGCTGTTTGTTTTAATTTGGTTAATGCTTCGTTTACTTCGTGTTTATGTGTTTGATGGAATGCTTTAAGGTTTTGAATTTGGGTTTCTTTTTCCTCTTTGGATGCGCGGGCAAGTTCCATTGTATCCATCATTTCCTCTGATGGAGGATTTGGGTTTAAGTAGGTGTTGACCCCGATAATTGGCAGTTCCCCAGTATGTTTTTTCATTTCGTAGTACATTGATTCATCCTGAATTTTCCCGCGTTGATATTGAGTTTCCATCGCCCCCAGCACACCGCCGCGTTCATTGATTCGATCAAATTCCTGCAGGACCGCTTCTTCTACTAAATCTGTTAATTCTTCTACTATAAAGGATCCTTGAAGCGGGTTTTCATTTTTTGTTAATCCATGCTCTTTTGTAATGATCATTTGAATGGCCATCGCACGACGAACCGATTCCTCTGTTGGCGTAGTAATGGCTTCATCATAGGCATTTGTGTGGAGAGAGTTGCAATTGTCATGAAGAGCCATTAATGCTTGCAGGGTTGTGCGAATATCATTAAAATCAATTTCCTGTGCATGTAAAGAGCGTCCTGATGTTTGGATATGATACTTTAATTTTTGACTTCGTTCATTTGCACCGTACTTATCTCTCATGACAGTGGCCCAAATTCTTCTGGCCACCCGGCCGATTACGGTATATTCAGGGTCCAATCCATTACTAAAAAAGAAAGACAGATTTGACGCGAAAGAATCGATATCCATCCCTCTGCTTAAATAATATTCTACATATGTGAATCCATTGGAAAGGGTAAATGCCAGCTGAGAAATAGGATTTGCGCCCGCTTCTGCAATATGATAGCCGGAGATGGAAACTGAGTAGTAATTTCTCACTTTATGATCAATAAAGTATTGCTGGATATCTCCCATCAGTCTTAAGGCAAATTCCGTTGAAAAAATACATGTGTTTTGACCTTGATCTTCTTTTAAAATATCAGCCTGGACCGTTCCTCTCACTGTTTGGAGGGTGTACGCCTTTACTTCGTTTTCCTCCTGACCTGTTAGCGTACGACCAACCTCAGCTTCCTTCTTTTTTATTTGCTGATCAATTGCCGTGTTCATAAACATTGCCAAAATAATAGGCGCAGGACCGTTAATTGTCATCGAAACAGAGGTGGATGGTGCACATAAGTCAAAGCCATCATACAGCTTTTTCATATCTTCAAGTGTACATACACTCACACCACTTTCTCCAATTTTCCCATATATATCTGGTCGGTAAGCAGGATCTTCTCCATATAATGTCACAGAGTCAAAGGCTGTACTCAGACGCTTTGCTGAATCATCTTTTGATAAATAATGAAAGCGCCGGTTTGTCCTTGCAGGTGTTCCTTCACCAGCAAATTGTCTTTTCGGATCCTCACCTTCACGTTTAAATGGAAAAACTCCAGCTGTAAAAGGAAATGCTCCTGGTACATTTTCTCTGTACAGCCAAGCTAAAATATCGCCGTCATTTGTGTATCTCGGTAACGCAACCTTTGGTATTGAAAGCCCTGAGAGTGATGTTGTTCGCAGCTTTGTGATAATTTCTTTGTTGCGTATGATGGTTGTAAATTCAGTTTGTGCATACTTTTCTCTCAAACTTGCCCAATTCGCTAATAATTCCTTCGATCGTGGGGTCAGCTGGTGTTCAAGCTTATTTTGAAGAGCCTGTAATGAAGTCACAACTTCTTCATTTTTTTCTTGATCCGCTAATGCTTCCAATGCTCCCTTTACTTGAAAGAGTTTTGTCGCAATATCAGCTTGCTTTTCTGACTGGTGATGATAGGTTCTGACGGTTTCACTAATTTCCCGCAGGTAATATCTTCTTTCCGGCGGGATAATGACATTTTGCTTTTCAACCTCTTTTACAACAGGTAATGTTGATTGCCAATGAAAGCCTGCCTTTTCATTAATTAGCTCTAAAATTTTCGCAAATAAAGTATTTGTTCCCAGATCATTAAACTGACTTGCAATGGTGCCAAAAATGGGCATGTCATCTAAATCTTTATCAAATAGCATTCGACTGCGTTGGTATTGCTTCTGGACTTGGCGTTTTGCGTCCTCTGAACCTTTACGCTCAAATTTATTAATGACGACCAGGTCAGCATAATCGAGCATATCGATTTTTTCTAATTGAGATGGTGCTCCAAATTCACTTGTCATCACATACATTGAAAGATCACATATTTCAGCTATCTCGGCATCACCTTGACCGATTCCACTCGTTTCCACTATGACAAGGTCAAATCCGGCTACCTTCACAACGGAAATTGCATCATGAATCGCTAGTGAAATCTCTGACTTTGACTGACGGGTTGCCAAGCTTCTCATAAATACCTGAGGCGAGAAAATAGCATTCATCCGAATTCGATCTCCTAGTAATGCTCCACCTGTTTTTTGTTTTGTAGGATCCACAGACAAAACAGCGATTCGAATGTCCTCTATTTCATTGAGAAAACGTCTAATTAATTCATCTGTTAACGAGCTTTTTCCTGCTCCGCCAGTTCCTGTAATACCAAGCACAGGTATTTTTTTAGTTTGAGAGTGAATTTCCCTGAGTAGAGACTCTACTTTTTCAGGTAATGCTTCACCCGAAATTTTGGTTTCTGCATAGGAGATCAGCTTCGCCACCGTTTTTGGATCACCTGATGTTACCTGATCGATCCTAATATTATCTTGACCTACCGGAGAAAAATCACATTCCTTTAACATATAATTAATCATCCCCTGTAGACCAAGCTCCCGACCGTCCTCTGGTGAAAAAATTCTTGCGATTCCATACTCATGAAGCTCTTTTATTTCTCTGGGAATAATCACGCCTCCACCGCCACCATAGAGACGAATGTGACCCGCTCCTTTTTCCTGCAGCAAATCATACATGTATTTGAAAAATTCAACATGTCCGCCTTGATAAGAGGAAATCGCAATTCCTTGGACATCCTCTTGAATCGCAGCAGATACGATTTCTTCTACGGAACGATTATGTCCTAAGTGAATCACTTCTGCTCCGCTTGCCTGTAAAATCCTCCGCATAATATTGATTGATGCATCATGACCATCAAACAAGCTTGAAGCTGTGACAAATCGAATCGCATGTGTTGGCTTATAAGCTTTAGCTACTGCCATCTCCTCACCCCTTTGTTCGTTTTAGTTACTCCCCTACTCCTTGTAAAATGATCTTTGTCTGCAATTCAATATATTCGTCAATTGTGTATAGTTTTTGGAGTACCCATCTGCGAAACCCCCACATTTGACCTTGCACAAAGATATTATGAGCAATTAATTCGGATTCTTCCTTTGAAAGATTAAGCTCCCCATTTCGCACACAGCATTCAATAATGTTTTTAAACATTCCCACCATTTCAATTTCTTTTTTTAACACATATGGAAGAGCATCCTTTGAAAGCGATTTTACTTCCTGGTACATGACAAGAACTTCATCCTGCATGTCATCCATGACGTAAAAGTAATTTTCAATTGCCCTTTTTAAGCTTTCAATTGTTCCTTGCTTTGTATCGAGATTTTCCTCAAGACGAATGTGAACTTCGTCGTAAATTCTGTCACAGACTAAGTAAAGCACATCCTCTTTTTGGCGGATGTACTCATATAAAGTGCCGATACTAAACCCTGCGGCACGGGCAATTTCTCTTGTTGTTGTCCGGTGAAACCCTTTTTCTTTAAAAAGGGTTACTGCACCCTTAATCATTTGCTCTCTGCGTTTTTCAATTAATTTTTCATCCTTAACAGATGTAATAACTTCTCGTTTCTTCATCTACGTTTCCCACCTAACATAGACACATTCGCATATTTATTTTTTAATATAGTTAATGGTAAAAATTAGGTCGTTCCATTCCGCTGCAGACACTCGCTTTCCGCGGGGAGGAAGCTGAGCCTCCTCGGCTTCGCCTGCGGGGTCTCAGCCTTTCCTCACTTCCCGCAGGAGTCGAGTGTCTTCCTCTCCATTTCACTGTCGTTTTTAAATAAGATTTAAAAGTAGCAATCATCACAAATTCATACATTTTTAAAATCTATTTCGTTAGCATTCTAGAAATAACCAGTCGTTGGATTTCCTGGGTTCCTTCATAGATTTGTGTGATTTTTGCATCTCTCATGTATCGTTCAACAGGGTAGTCTTTTGTATAGCCATAGCCGCCGAATACTTGGACAGCCTCTGTTGTGACCTTCATGGCTGTATCTCCTGCAAAGAGCTTTGACATTGCAGACTCCTTCCCATAAGGCAGACCCTGTGATTCCAGCCATGCTGCTTGATAGGTTAATAGACGTGCTGCTTCAATGCTAGTGGCCATATCAGCCAGCTTGAAGCTAATTCCTTGCTGTGCAGCAATGGGCTTGCCGAATTGTTCCCGCTCCTTAGCATAAGCAACTGCTGCATCAAGTGCACCTTGAGCAATCCCAACTGCCTGTGCAGCGATTCCGTTTCTTCCGCCATCTAATGTCATCATCGCGACTTTAAAGCCTTCACCTATTTGACCTAAAATATTTTCCTTAGGCACCTTGCATTCTTCAAAAATAATTTCTGTTGTTGGTGATGAACGAATGCCCAGCTTGCTTTCTTTTTTTCCAACAGAGAAGCCTTCAAAGTCTTTTTCAATGATAAAAGCTGTTGTGCCTTTATGTTTACTTGAAGGGTCAGTTATGGCAAAAACGATATAAAGGTCGGCAATTCCTCCATTTGTAATAAAGATCTTTGATCCATTTAATACATAGTGACCTCCTTCTTCTCTTGCATGTGTGCGCATTCCGCCTGCATCAGATCCTGAACTAGGCTCAGTTAATCCGTAAGCACCAATTTTTTCTCCAAGTGCCAATGGTGTTAAATATTTCTGTTTTTGTTCCTCTGTGCCAAATTTATATAATGGCCAGCCTGCTAGTGATGTGTGGGCAGACAGCGTGACACCTGTTGATGCACATACCCTGGATAGCTCTTCAACTGCGATAACATAGGCTAAATAATCACTGCCGATTCCGCCGTATTCCTCCGGCCAAGGAATTCCTGTTAAGCCCAGATTAGCCATCTTCTTAAAGATGCTCATATCAAATCGTTCTTGCTCATCTCGTTCAGCTGCTGTTGGTTCAACTTCTTTTCTGGCAAAATCCCTAACTGTTTTTCTTAACATTTCATGTTCTTCCGACAGCTTAAAGTACATCATATTTCTCCCCTTTAAAAACCCCTTATTTTAATAGATGCTTACTTATGACAATTCGCTGGATTTCACTTGTTCCTTCATAGATTTCACACACTTTCGCATCACGGAAATATCGTTCAACAGGGTAATCCTTTGTATAGCCGTAGCCTCCAAACACCTGTATGGCTTCAGTTGTGACATCCATTGCTGTTTTAGAAGCAAATAATTTAGCCATTGCCGCCTGTTTGCCACAAGGTAGTCCTTGATCTTTTAGCCATGCGGCTTGATAGACTAATAGCTTTGCTGCTTCGACATTTGTTGCCATATCAGCAAGCTTAAAAGCAATTCCCTGCTGAGCCGAGATTGGCTTGCCAAATTGTCTTCGTTCGCAAGCATATTGTGTTGCCTTATCAAGTGCAGCTTCAGCAATACCCAATGCCTGTGCGGCAATACCGATTCTTCCACCGTCAAGGTTAGCCATCGCTATCCTGAAGCCTTCCCCTTCCTTGCCGAGAAGATTTTCACTTGGAACCTTTGCATCTTCAAAATGGAGCTGAACCGTTTTTGAGCCACTTAAGCCCATTTTGTGTTCATCCTTACCGATGATTAAACCCGGTGTACCTTTTTCAATAATAAAGGCCGAAATATCAGTACTTGCTTTTCCATCTCCTGTTCTGGCAAATACGATATACGTATCTGCTTCCCCTCCATTTGTAATGAACACCTTTGATCCATTCAGCACATAAAATGAGCCCTTTTTGACGGCCTTTGTTTTCATGCTGGCTGCATCAGAGCCTGAGCTCGGCTCTGTTAAGCAAAAGGCACCTAGATGCTCACCTCTTGCCAGCTTTTTTACGTACTTTTCTTTTTGCTTTTCCGTTCCAAACGACAGGATTGGATAGGTTCCAACTGATGTATGAACAGATAAAATAACGGCCAGTGTTGCACTTACCTTTGCTAATTCATGAATAACCATCATATAGGAGGTAAAATCCATATCAGCTCCATCATATTTGCTTGAAACCGGAATCCCCATCAGCCCCAATTCCGCCATTTTGTCAATAAGAGCTCTAGGAAATACCCCTTTTTCCATCTGCTCTACAAACGGCTCTACTTCAGTTTTCGCAAAATCACGCACCATTTTTCGCAACATCATTTGTTCTTCTGTTAACACTAGATTCATAGATGCCCACCCCTTTGGTCACTTCCAATGCTTACGAATACTGATAAAAGCCTCTGCCGGATTTTCGACCGAGCCAACCTGCCTTTACGTATTTTCTTAGTAATGGACATGGTCTGTATTTGTCATCACCAAAACCTTCGTGAAGAGTTTCCATAATGTACAGGCACGTATCCAAGCCAATAAAATCCGCTAATGTCAGTGGTCCCATCGGATGATTCATCCCAAGCTTCATGACTTCATCAACTGCTTCCGGCTCTGCTACACCTTCGTAGACTGTAAAAATCGCCTCATTAATCATTGGCATTAAAATACGGTTTGATACAAATCCCGGGAAGTCTTGAACTTCAACAGGTGTTTTATTTAGTTTCCTTGTCACAGCTTCTATTTGCTCATACACCTCGTCTGTTGTTGCCAATCCCCGAATAATTTCAACCAGCTTCATGACCGGAACAGGGTTCATAAAGTGCATGCCGATGACACGATCAGGTCTGGTTGTTGCGGCAGCAATTTCTGTGATTGGTAGTGATGATGTGTTTGTGGCTAAAATCGCCTGTTCGCCTGCCAACTGATCCAGTTTTTCAAACAAACTAGTTTTTGCTTCCATCTTTTCGATGATAGCTTCTATAATAAGATCTGCTTCTTTCGCATTTTCAAGCGTCGTGGAAGGAGTAAGCCTTTGAATGATTTCCTCTTTTTTTGAGTTAGTCAGCTTTTCTTTTTCGACCTGTTTTTGAAGTTGTTTTTTAATGGAGTTAAGCCCCTTTTGGGCAATTTCTCCGTTTAGATCATGTAGAATAACCTCAAAGCCTGCCATTGCACATACTTGGGCAATACCTGAGCCCATTTGCCCTGCACCTATTACCATAATTGTTTGAATTGTCATAGAAACCCTCCTTGATTTGGATTGATCAAAACCTATTAAACTTCAATCATAATCGCGTCACCTTGACCGCCGCCGGAACAGATAGCAGCGATTCCAATTCCTCCACCTCTGCGTTTTAATTCATGTATTAGGGTAATGAGGATCCTTGCTCCACTTGCTCCGATCGGGTGCCCAAGCGCTACTGCGCCACCATTGACATTGACCTTTTCAGGATCAAGATTGGCCAATTGGTTTGCAGCTAATGCTACTGTGGCGAACGCTTCATTAATCTCGAATAAATCGATATCTTCAACAGATTTCCCTGTTTTCTTTACTAATTCATTAATAACAAGTCCAGGTGTTTTCGGAAAATCTTCAGCCTCAACCGCGATGGCTGTATGAGCTAAAATAGTTGCGAGAGGCTCTCTGCCTTCCTGCTTTGCTTTTTCATCACTCATAAGAACGAGGGCAGCAGCTCCATCATTAATTCCCGGGGCATTTCCGGCTGTAATGGTTCCGTCATGGTTAAAAACAGGAGACAGACTAGCCAAACGTTCAATTGATGTATCTTTTCGTGGTGCTTCATCTTTTTCCACGATGATCGGTTCTCCCTTTCGTTGCGGCACAGAAATAGATGTGATTTCTTCTGCAAGTATCCCTGATTCTTGGGCAGCAACTGCTCGTTTATGGCTTCTTAATGCCCACTCATCCTGCTGCTCTCTCGTAATTTCAAGTTCCTTAGAGGTGCTGTTTCCGTATGTCCCCATATGAACACCGGTAAAACTGCAGGTTAATCCATCATGAATCATTAAATCCTTCACCGGATGATCACCCATTCTTAAACCCCATCTCGCCTTTGGCATGATATAAGGTGCATTACTCATTGATTCCATCCCGCCTGCGACGATTACCTCTTCATCTCCGGCACGAATGATTTGGTCAGCCATTGTCACACTTCTTAACCCTGATGCACACACTTTATTAACTGTTTCTGTTTTCACATTCCAAGGTAAGCCTGCAGCACGTGCGGCTTGACGTGAAGGAATTTGTCCCTGCCCGCCTTGAAGGACATTCCCTAAAATCACCTCTTGTACGTCCTCAGCTTGTATATTCGCTCTTGATAGGGCTTCTTTTATCACAATTCCTCCAAGCTCTGCAGCTGTTAATGTTGACAATGCTCCGCCAAATTTTCCAATCGGTGTTCTTACTCCACTTAAAATCACTGTTTTTGTCATATATAATCTCCCCTTTGTTTCTTTGATAACGCTTACAATAAAACTGAACGCTCGCTCAATTTCTTTTCATGGTCAAAGAGGGGTATCCCCCTCTTTTTATTTTAACTTATGGACCTCCTGAAAATGACTATGAAACTAGCTCTTTTTGTTCACCAAAAATCGACTTTTCTAATAGTTCTGCTACATCATATGTGCTAACCTTCTCTTCCACTTCCTTCGCTTTTGTTCCATCACTTAACATCGTTAAACAGTAAGGACATCCTGAGCTGATAACAGACGGGTTAACAGCCAATGCCTGTTCGGTTCTTGCGACATTAATACGGCTCCCTGTATCTTCTTCTGTCCACATTAGTCCTCCACCTGCTCCACAGCACATCCCTTTCTCACGATTTCGTTCCATCTCAATAAGCTTAACACCCGGTATTGCTTTCAAAATGTTTCTCGGCGCGTCATACACTTCATTGTACCTTCCTAAATAACAGGAATCATGGAAGGTGATCGTTTCGTTAACAGGAAGTGTTGGTTTCAGCTTTCCGGATGCCACCAGTTCTGCAAGTAACTCTGTATGGTGATACACTTCTGCTTCAAGACCAAAATCAGGGTATTCATTTTTAAAAATGTTGTAAGCATGCGGGTCAATCGTGACGATTTTCTTCACATCATTTTTGACGAATTCATCGATATTTTTTGTTGCAAGCTCTTGGAATAAAAATTCATTTCCTAAGCGGCGAGGTGTGTCCCCTGAGTTTTTCTCTTTGTTTCCAAGGATCGCAAACTTCACGCCAGCTTCATTTAAGAGTTTAGCAAATGATAGGGCAATCTTTTGACTGCGATTATCATAAGATCCCATTGAACCAACCCAGAATAGGTATTCAAACTCTTCTCCTGCTTTGCTCATTTCCTTCACTGTTGGAATAATCACATCTTCGCGGGCTTCCCGCCATGTTTCTTTTTCCTTACGGTTAAGGCCCCATGGATTTCCCTGGCGCTCTATATTTGTCATCGCACGCTGTGCATCTGCGTCCATTTTCCCTTCTGTCAGCACAAGATAGCGGCGCATATCAATAATTTTATCAACATGTTCATTCATAACAGGACATTGATCCTCACAATTGCGGCATGTTGTACAGGCCCAAATTTCTTCTTCTGTAATAACATCTCCGATTAAGGACGCGTGATATCCGGTAGTTGTAGCAGCCGATTCCTGGGCACCGGAGCCCGCAGCCATCATCGCAATTTGATTTCCTTTTGTGTTATTGAAGGCAACTGCCGGTACCCATGGTTGCTTTTGTGTCACGGCAGCACCTGTAAAGGTTAAATGATCTCTAAGCTTAATAATTAAGTCCATCGGTGATAGCATTTTTCCTGTGCCTGTTGCCGGGCACATGTTTGTACAGCGGCCACATTCTACACAGGCATATAAATCAATTAACTGCGGCTGTGTAAATTCCTCAATTTTTCCGACCCCAAACGTTTCCTGTGTTTCATCTTCAAAATCGATTTTTTCAAGCTTCCCGGGATTTGATGTGCGATTAAAATACACATTCGCCGGCCCAGCAATTAAGTGGGCATGCTTTGATTGAGGGACATATACTAAAAATGTTAATAAAAATAGTAAGTGAACCCACCATGCGATATAGAAGATAACGATAGATCCTGTTTCTCCTACAAACCCTAAGATAAAGGCAAAGGAAGACGCAAGCGGCTCAGACCAAGTAAGGTCATGCCCATGCCTTAGGAGTCCCATTCCGTTTCCAAGTAACACCGAAAGCATAAGCCCACCGATAAAAAGTAGGACAAGCCCTGATTTAAATCCTCTTTTTAATCGGACAAGCTTCTCGACATAGCGGCGATGAAAAGCCCAAACGACTGCCACTAAAATCATAAATGTGACAATTTCCTGGAAAAACGTGAATGCCGGGTACAGCGGTCCAAGCGGGAGATGTGCCCCTGGTATGAGTCCCTTAATGATGAAGTCAATCGCTCCGAATTGGACGAGAATAAATCCATAGAAAAACATGACATGAATGATTCCACTCTTTTTATCCTTTAAAAGCTTTTTTTGACCAAATACATTGACCCATATTTTTTCGAGTCTTTCCTTCACTTTGCCATCGAATTCAACCTTTTTTCCAAGCTTAATATACGCCATTCTTGTTCGAATTAAATAAACAAAGAGATGAATTGCGTAAGCGGTTACAATTAAAAATGCTACAACATTTACCCATAATAATGCATCCACTTTTATTTTCCCCCAATCTCCCATTTGTTGCGGTCTATGACCTTTCCCCTTCAAAAGGCAGCTATATTATACTCCTATCATAATAAATGAATGAGCATTCAGTCAATATATTTTTGCTTGCTTGCTACAATGTATTCGGTTCTCATTTGATTCATGCTTAAAGTAGAAAACCATGAGCTACCCCTCAGAATAAAAATGCAAACAGAAGTAAAACCTATTATGAAATATTGCAGGAATGCTGCTAGGAGGTATGGCGGTTGAAACTATTTTTCATCATTAGCTTTATCATAGTGGCGCTAATTTGCTGGATTATTGTAGATTATCATCTCGGGAGAAAGAGTCATCTTCTAAAATCAAAATATACACAATATTCACCTAGAAAAAGTGATATCACCTTATTTACGGACGGAGATTCTTTATACAAGGACTTATTTGAGCACATTAAAAATAGCAGGATAAGCATTCACGTGCTATTCTTTATCATAAAAAATGATCAAATCAGCCATGAATTCCTGTCTCTTTTAGGCGAAAAAGCTAGCCAAGGTATTGAAGTCAGACTGCTTGTTGATTATGTTGGCAGCTCTAAATTAACTAAACGTAAAATTGCTACCTTAAAGGAGAAAGGTGTGCGTGTTACCCATTCTCATAAACCTAAACTTCCCTTTCTTTTTTACACGCTTCAAGCTCGGAATCATCGAAAAATTACTGTTATAGATGGTTTGATTGGCTATTTAGGCGGGTTTAATATAGGTAAGGAATACATTGGTCAGGATCCAAAGCTTGGCTTTTGGAGAGACTTTCACCTAAAAATAACCGGTGAAGGTGTAACAGATTTACAGACGCAATTTTTAACCGATTGGTATGATTCAACTGGTGAAAATGATTTGGAAGAGGCCCGGTATTTTCCAGCGCAGATCGCAGGTAAAAGTACTCAATTTTTTATCTCTACATATGGTGAAAACCTGGAAAAGCATTTCATCTCATTTATCAAAGATGCAAAATATGAAATACTCATTTGCTCACCATATTTTATTCCGGGAAAAAGAATACTTGATGAATTGCTGGCCGCTATAACGAGAGGAGTAAAGGTCAAGATCACAGTACCAATGAACAAAGATCATCCTTTAGTAAAGGAAGCTTCCTATCCGTACTTCCGTCCATTGCTTTTAGCTGGATGCGAAATTTATCAATACTATCATGGCTTTTATCATGCCAAAATGATTATGATCGATGACCATTTTTGTGATATTGGTACCGCAAACTTTGATAAACGAAGCTTTTATTTAAATGATGAAATGAACTGTTTAATTTATGACAAAAAATTAATTGCGGAAGTCAAACAGTTTGTCTATAAAGATTTTCATCGATCACAATTACTAACGTATGAACGTTACCAAAAAAGACCGTTTTTTCAGCGACTTAAAGAAGCATTTGCTACACTAGTTTCGCACTTTTTATAAGCTAAAAAGCGGCAAAGGAGGAGTCCAATGATTATTCGCTTTGGATATGTATCGCACGCTCTTTCCCTTTGGGACTGCTCCCCTGCTAAATCGTTAACCTTTACGCGTTGGAAAAAACTCGACGAAGAGGAGCGGCATGACCAGCTTTTATATGTCACAAAACAGAACCTGGAACATACATTGCGCATGATTCACTATAATATTGCCCATGAAATATGGGTATATCGCTTATCCTCATCGATTGTTCCATTGGCCACACATCCTGAGGTGCTATGGGATTATCGGACACCATTTAAGGATCTTCTTTTGGAAATTGGAACACTTGTAAAAAAATACAAGCTGCGTGTGAGTTTTCACCCAAACCAATTCACACTATTTACGAGCGATAAAAAGCATATAACCAAAAATGCTGTTAGTGACATGTCTTATCATTATGATGTTCTAGACGCAATGGGTCTGGCAGATGAGGCAATTATCAATATCCATGTTGGCGGCGCTTATGGAGATAAACAAAAAGCAACCGAGCGTTTTCATCAAAACATAAAAAGTTTGCCTGCACATATCAAAAAAAGAATGACACTTGAAAATGATGATAAAACCTATACCACCTCAGAAACCTTAGCTATTTGCCAGAAGGAACAAATTCCCCTTCTATTTGATTACCATCATTATATGGCTAATAAAGAAGCGGATGAAAAGGTTGAAGAGCTGCTACCTACTATTTTCCCAACATGGGACTGGGTGGGGCTGCATCCAAAAATTCATGTTTCTTCCCCTAAGTCTGAGAAGGAATTTCGAAGTCATGCCGATTATGTAGATTCAGAGTTTTTAATGCCTTTATTGAAGGTATTGAAAGAAATGAATGTTGATATAGATTTCATGATCGAAGCGAAGCAAAAAGATAAAGCTGCATTGAAGCTTTGCGAAGATATTTCGAAGATTCGGGGAGTAAAACGGATAGGCGGAGCTACGATTCAGTGGTAGCTTGTACTTGGGATGAAGATTGCGGAGATTTATTTGCGATTCCCGGATTTTATTTGCTATTTTAGAGATTTTTTTGCGATTCTCAGATTTTATTTGCTATTTTGAATATTTATTTACGATTAGACAAAATTCGACTCATTTCGAGCAAAATAAAACTCAGATGCCCAACAGCATCTGAGTTTTTCTTTTACATTTTTTCCGGAGCAGAAACCCCAATGATCGTTAACGCGTTTTGTAACGTTACTTGAGTTGCCTTCATGAGCCCTAGTCTCGCACGGCTTTTTTCTGTATTTTCAGGATCTAACACTTTTTCAGCGTTGTAGAAGCTGTGTAATGTTGATGCTAAGTCATAAATGTAATTGGTAATACGGTGTGGAATTCGTTTTTGAGCAGCTTCTGCTACAGCTTGCGGGAATTCTCCAAGCTTTTTCAATAAGTCGAATTCTTTTTCAGATGAGATTTCATCTAATTTTAGATTCTCCCCAAAAGACAAACCTTGCTCTTCACCTTGACGCAGCATGCTGCAAATACGTGCATGAGCGTATTGTGCATAGTATACCGGGTTTTCATTTGATTTAGAAACAGCTAAATCAAGGTCAAAATCCATATGAGTGTCCGCACTTCTCATCGCAAAGAAATAACGTACTGCATCAAGACCAACCTCTTCTATTAGGTCTCTCATTGTTACAGCTTTTCCTGTGCGCTTACTCATTTTCATTTTTTCACCGTTTTTGTATAGGTGAACAAGCTGAATGATTTCGACCTCAAGAGTTTCTTTTCCATATCCTAATGCTTCAATCGCCGCTTTCATACGCGGAATATAACCATGGTGGTCTGCTCCCCATACGTTGATAAGTTTTGTAAAGCCGCGGTCAAGCTTGTCCTTGTGATAAGCAATATCAGGCGTTAAATATGTGTAAGAGCCGTCATTTTTGATTAATACACGATCCTTGTCATCGCCGAACGTAGTTGAACGGAACCAAGTAGCCCCTTCTTCTTCATAGATATGCCCTTTTTCTTTTAACGCTGCTAGTGCATTGTCAATTTTTCCGTTATGGTAAAGAGATGTTTCTGAATACCAAACATCAAAAGGTACACGGAACTCTTCCAGGTCCTCTTTTAATTTTGCCATTTCGTATTTTAAGCCGTATTCTCTGAAGAAAGCTAAACGCTCTTCACTTGATTGCTCAACAAATTTATCGCCATACTCTGCTGCAAGCTTTTTCCCGATGCCAATGATGTCTTCTCCATGATAGCCATCTTCTGGCATTTCCGTGTCTTTTCCTAATGCTTGTAAATAACGTGCTTCAACAGATAGAGCCAGGTTATTGATTTGGTTTCCGGCATCATTAATGTAATATTCGCGGGATACATCATAGCCTGCTTTTGCTAAAACATTACATAATGAATCACCAACAGCTGCACCACGTGCGTGACCAAGGTGAAGGTCTCCGGTCGGGTTTGCTGAAACAAACTCTACTTGAACTTTTTCATTGTTTCCGATGTTTGTTTCACCATAGCTTGTGCCCGTCTTTAAGATTGTTGGAATTAAGTCTGTTAAGTAGCTATTATTCATATAAAAGTTGATAAACCCGGGACCTGCGATTTCAATTTTATCAATAGATCCTTTTTGCTTATCAAAATTCGCTACAATGTCTTCTGCAATCATACGAGGAGCTTTCTTTGCTACACGTGCCAGCTGCATCGCCATGTTTGTGGAGTAATCTCCATGCGCTTTTTCTTTTGGTAGTTCTAATAATACATCAGGAATTTGGGCTTCTTCTGCCAAGCCTGCTTTTATGACTGCCGCTTTAATTTCTTCTTTTAACCGGTCTTTCACTTGCTCAACAATATTCATTTTTTATCCTCCTTGTATGTGATTACGAGTTTATGTACATGTTTTTCATTTTCGTCTATTTGCAAATCATATAAAACAACGAGCCTATCTTCAAGCTCTGTATGATCAATTGTCAATGAGTTTGTATTGATTTCAAGCTGAAGTTTTCCAAATGGAGTTGCATAATCAGTCATCGTTTTTTGTCCTTGGATAAAGCGTTGTTTCATTGTGACAGCTCCGGATCTCATGACCATGACTTCTTCAGGTGCGATTTTCACTGTTGTTTTGACAGATCCAAGCTCATGCTCTTCATCATATCGAAGGTAAACCGTATTTCCTTTGAGAAATTGCTCACCTGCTGTGGTCATTTCGATTGTCTCTTTATCACCTTCATGCTCTTTGCGGATCTCTGATAACACATGGATTTGAATAGGCGTGCTTTCCGACATGCAGACACTCCCTTTCCATCATTCTCCTTTAACTTTAATAGTATAAAGAACCAAATGCAACTACGCAAGAGGTCTTTATGGGACAGAGGGTTCCTTGTCCCATAAAAAAACGACTAACCCTATTAAAGGATTAGTCGTTTTCTATTTTTATTTTCCGATGAATTGTTGAGTCCAGTAGTTACCTTCTGCTACATAGCCCACTCCAATGTGAGTGAAGTTCTTGCTTAGGATGTTTTGGCGGTGTCCTGAGCTGTTCATCCACGCATTGACTACTTCTTGTGGTGTGCGTTGGCCTTTGGCAATGTTTTCGCCGGCTGCTCTGTAGGAAATACCAAATTGTTTCATCATATCAAATGGTGAACCGTATGTTGGGCTTGTATGTGAAAAATAATTGTTCTTTTGCATATCAAGTGATTTTTCACGTGCCACTTTGCTTAATTCAAGATCTACCTTTAAAGCAGGAAGTCCTTGCTTCGCACGTTCTTGGTTTGTTAAGTCAACAACTTGCTGTTCATACTGACTTAATTGATAGCTTGCCTGTTCTTTTGTTTCCTCAGTTTGAGCTGGTTGTTGCTGAGCAGGTTGTTGTGTTGCTGGCTGCTGCTCAGTTTGTGTTTGCTCTTCTTTTGGTGCTTGTACTTCTGTTTGAGTAGTAGACTTTTGATAGTTACTGAAATATTGTTTGATCCATTCATCGATTTGCTCGCGATCAAGATTACCTGATTGATAGTAATAGACTTTAGCTTGTGTTGTGTTAGAAGCTGCATCTGCTTTTTGTGCTATTGGATTTGCCATTAAAAGGGCCGCACCTGCTACGACTGACAAAATCATTTTTTTCTTCATGTATGTCATCCTCCTTATCAACTCATGTGCTGACGAGGATATCGTAACATGTGTTTTTTTGTCATATTTGAGGATAATTTTAACAGCTGAATTGTTTCATAGGCGGATAGTCTTACGAAGTTTGACTTAATGCTCAGAGTCAATCAATGTTTTCATGAACCTATTAGAAAAAGCTGATCTCTCAACAAATGACCTAATAGTTGGAAAACAACCCATTATTTTGGTCAAAACATCCTGTTGACATAGTTTTAAAACGGCTTGTTTTTTTACATTTATATCTGTATTATTACAAAGTTTTCAATAAAAAGCCTGATACACAACGTACCAGGCTCCACCCTCTATTATTTTTTCTGAACTAATCCTAAAATCATTTCTCTAATAATTTTACTTGCTGTGTTAGCAGTTTGCTCAGAGTGATCATAGATAGGAGCAACTTCGACTAAATCAGAGCCAACTACACGTATGTCAGACTTTGCGATTTCATGAATCGAAGCCAGAAGCTCTTTGGAAGTTATTCCACCGGCATCAACTGTTCCTGTTCCTGGTGCGTGCGCAGGGTCAAGAACATCGATGTCAATCGTTAGGTATACAGGACGTCCAGCCAGCTTTGGCAGAACTTCTTTTAAAGGCTCCAGCACTTCAAATTTTGAAATGTGCATGCCCACTTCTTTTGCCCAGCGGAATTCTTCTTTCATTCCTGAACGGATTCCAAAAGAATAAACATTTGTTGGTCCAATTAAATCAGCAATTTTTTTAATTGGAGTGGAGTGAGAAAGTGGCTCACCTTCGTAGTCATCACGTAAATCTGTGTGAGCGTCAAAATGAATAATCGCAAGATCAGGATACTTTTTATACATAGCTTTCATAACCGGCCATGATACAAGGTGCTCTCCGCCCATTCCTAATGGAAACTTATCATCTGCCAGTAGTTGATCAATGTATTCCTCGATCAATTCGATGCTTTTTTGCGGATTACCAAATGGCAGCGGAATATCACCAGCATCAAAGTATTTTACTTCTTCTAATTCACGATCTAAGTAAGGGCTGTATTCTTCAAGACCGATTGACACTTCACGAATACGCGCCGGGCCGAAGCGTGAGCCTGGACGATAGCTTACTGTCCAATCCATCGGCATGCCGTAGATTACCGCTTCACTTTCTTCGTAGCTTGGGTGGCTTTTAATAAATACATTACCTGAATAAGCTTCATCAAATTTCATGAACATTACCTCCATTCAAAAAGTGAGAGATCTGCCTCTCTCACTTTTCTTTTTCTATTTACTTAATTAAATCACTTACAAACTTAGGTAAAACAAAGCAAGCTTTGTGTAATTCTTTTGTGTAGTATTTTGTTTCAATTTCATGGAAGCGATCTTCACTTACCTCTAGTGGGTCGTGTTTTTTCGAACCGATTGTGAATGTCCACAGTCCACTTGGATATGTTGGAATGTTCGCTGTGTATAGACGTGTGATTGGGAAAATTTCCTTAACGTCACGTTGAACATTCGTAATTAATTCCGGTGTGAACCAAGGGTTGTCCGTTTGAGCTACGAAAACACCGTCTTCTTTTAATGCTTTCGAGATACCAGCATAGAAGCCTTTCGTAAATAGGTTTACTGCAGGTCCCATTGGTTCTGTAGAATCAACCATGATTACATCATATTCATTTTCACTTTCTGCGATATGCATGAAGCCGTCGCCTACTTTTACTTCTACACGAGGATCATCAAGCTTACCAGCGATTTCCGGAAGAAACTTTTTAGAGTACTCGATTACTTTTCCATCGATATCAACAAGTGTCGCTTTTTTCACTTGTGGGTGTTTTAACACTTCACGGATAACACCACCGTCTCCACCACCAACAACTAGCACATTCTCAGGGTTTGGGTGAGTAAACAAAGGAACATGTGCCACCATTTCATGATAAACAAACTCGTCCTTCTGTGAAGTCATTACCATACCATCAAGAAACAACATGTTTCCGAACTCTTCTGTCTCCACCATTTCTAAATATTGAAAATCAGTTTGCTCTGTATGTAACGTTTGTTTAACTTTTAACGTAATTCCAAAATTCTTCGTTTGCTTCTCTGTATACCATAACTCACTCATGTTAACCATCCTTTCTATTTGGGACGAGGGGACAGGTTCTGTGTCCCAAAAAATGGGACACAGAACCTGTCCCCCTGTCCCTTCAAACTATACATGAATCTAGCAGAAAATGAGAAAAAAAGCTATGACTTTTTTTCAAAATGTTTAAAATTCCGATAAAAGGCTCATAATGGCTAACAGTATGTCTTTAATGATGAATATAGGAGGTGAGCTTCATGGATGTGATGACACCGAGACGGTTGCGAATTACACTTAAGACAGTACGCGCACTTATTTTTATTAGTTTGTTAGGTTTAGTCCTTTTTTCAACGGTCATTTTAAGCATTGTGTTGTATGCAAAATGGCTTGGTCCTCCTTCTTTATCAGTTCCACAATCAACTCTTATTTATGCAAATGATGGATCAAAAATAGGAGAGTTACATAATGGTCAAAAACGGTATTGGGTAGACATTCATCATATATCTCCACATCTCCTTGAAGCTACCATTTCAATAGAGGATCGAAGCTTTTATCAACACCATGGCTTTGATTATAAGCGAATAGCTGGTGCAGCTTTAGCAGACTTAAAAGCGATGGCAAAAGTTCAGGGTGCCAGTACCATTACTCAGCAATACGCTCGAAATTTATTTTTAGAGCATGATAAAACATGGCAGCGAAAAGCGAATGAGGCTTTATATACGATTCGATTAGAGCAAAATTTCAGTAAGGATCGGATTTTAGAAGGTTATTTAAATACCATTTACTATGGACATGGAGTTTACGGAATTGAAGCCGCGGCTAATTATTACTTCGGAAAAAGCTCAAACGACTTAAATTTGGCAGAAGCTGCGATGCTTGCCGGCATTCCAAAGGGACCAACCCTCTACTCCCCTTACGCAAATAGGGAAAAAGCAGAGGAAAGACAAGAAATCATTCTAAAAATGATGAAAAATGAAGGATATATTACGGAAAAGCAATTCCAATCAGCATTAGCAACAGAGCTTGTTTATAAAAAGAAAACGGATACCGTTCAGCCAAGATTAGCACCATACTTCCAGGATGCTATGCTTAGTGAGATAGCTGACAAGTTAGACATAGACGTACAAGCAATCCAAACAAAAGGTTTGAAAATTTATACAACTTTAGATACCGACATGCAAAAGCTCGCTGAAGAGACAATGAAGGATACAATCGACGAATCGTCTGACATACAAACAGGTGTTGTAGCAATGGATCCAAAGACCGGTTATGTGAGAGCATTGGTTGGTGGACGAAATTATGATGACAGTCCCTTCAACCGTGCTACACAAGCCAAAAGGCAGCCAGGTTCGACGATTAAGCCGTTCCTTTACTACTCTGCTATTATGAACGGTTTTACACCATCTACCGAAATGAAAAGTGAACCAACTTCGTTTCCTTATGATGATGGAAAAGCTTCTTATAAGCCGAGTAATTACAACGACTATTATGCGAACGACTTTATCTCGATGCTACAGGCCATTGCTTTGTCTGATAATATTTACGCTGTGAAAACCCATATGTTTATCGGGATGGAAGAGCTCATCAAAACCGGGAAACTTCTTGGACTTAGCACAGGCATTAAGAAAAATCCGTCTGCTGCATTAGGTACTTCACCTGTTCGTTTGATTGACATGGTTAATGCTTACGGAATACTTGGGAATGGCGGAAAAAAAGTTGAACCTACCTTTGTAACAAAAGTGGAAGATACAGCAGGAAATGTCATTTTTGAGTCAAAAAAACCAAAAGAGCAAGTATTGAATGAACAAGCAGCCTTCGTCACGACACACATGATGAAGGGAATGTTCGATACAACATTAAATGATTATACATCTGTCACAGGTCATAGCATTGCTGACTCCCTTACACGAGACTATGCAGGCAAATCAGGAACAACCTCATCAGATAGCTGGATGATTGGATTAGCTCCACAACTCGTAGTTGGCGTATGGACTGGTTATGACAAAGGAAAGACCATTAACCTTGTTCAAGAACGCGGCTATGCAAAGGAAATTTGGTCAACCTTTATGGAAGAAGCTCTTGACGATCAATCTGTGAAAGCTTTTCGCCCACCAGATGGCGTTGTTGGAGTGTATATTAACCCCGCCAGTGGAAAACTCGCCACTAAGGATTGCCCAACAAAGCGTCTCACGTATTTTATTGAAGGCACTGAGCCGACTGAGTATTGTGAAGAACATATGAGTGATGGTGATACTCAAGAAGGAGAACAGCCTGACCAGAAGGAAAAGGAAAGCTGGCTAGATAAGTTTAAATGGTGGGATTAAAGATGAGAGTCAGAAACGGGATATGTCGATTTTTGTCGAAAATTGACAAATAGTAGATAAACTTTCAGAATCGAAGATAAATCACCAATAATCGTAGATAAATCTCCAGAATCGAAGATAAATACTAAAAAATCGCAGATAAATTTTTCAAATCAAGACAAAAAACCCCGAGCACCTGCTATGCTCGGGGTTTTTTGCGTCCTAGTTTTATAAACTGTATATTCAGTCTACTAATTTTCATGAAAAACCACAAGATTTTACCAACTTGTTCACAAATATGTCACACTTTCGACATATTTGCGATTTATATCTTTAAATCATCTTTTAACTTTTGCTCAGAAAGCTCCCACATTTCCTTATTGTGATGCTTAAGGAAATTAGTTAAGATCTTCTTTGAACGATCATCCATATGATCAACAATAATATGGCGCTTCATTGATTTATCCATGCGATTCACATGCTCCGGCAGTGATTTGTAGCCTCTTCTAATTGAGCGGTCTACTGTCAGCTCACAAGCTGTTACTCCTGCATAGTAAGGACCTTCTGCTCTGCGGTCAATTGTGACCCAAACTAACCAATATGGTTTTCCGTTTGGAACCTCTTCTTTTGTTTTTAAAAATTTAATTCCTTTTTCTACGACACTTCTAGCATGCATAGCCCCGATATCAACGAAAGCCTCACCTTCTTCGATATCAATAAAAACCGGGGACACATTATCTAAACTAAGTGCACCCACACCGAAACCGCCGTGACCGTCTGTTGGATCACTTTTTATGATATTAAATCCAATGCTTTTTTTCTTTTTTTCTTCCATCTAAAGGACCTCCTTATGTTCAAGACATCATACTAATGGGCTCAGAATGAAATGGAAAATATCCATTACAATTGCCCGCCCAATTTCAAAAATAGGTTGTATTGTGTACGCATCAAGTGGTGTGATGACTAAAACTAAGAAAATAATAATTCCATAACTCTCAAACTGAACCAGCTTCGGTCTAATATGCGCCGGAACCAGGTCTTCAATAATCCGATATCCATCCAATGGCGGAAATGGAAGTAAGTTAAAAATAAACAAAATGACATTAAGTGAAACAAAGATATTAAAAAATTGCTCAAGACCTGTTACATAGATTGACGGGATGTATGAGACCGCATTTGTTGTTAATAGTATATACCAAATTGCTGTTCCTAAGAAGGCAAGGATAAAGTTACTTAAAGGTCCTGCAATAGAAACTAATACTCCAGCTAAACGCGGTCGTTTGAAATGGAAACGATTCACAGGAACCGGTCTTGCCCACCCAAATCCTGCAATAAAAATTAAAATGGTTCCAATTGGATCTAAATGTGCCAATGGTGATAAAGTTAATCTACCTTGTCTTTTAGCAGTAGGATCACCAAACTTATAAGCTACATAGGCATGTGCAAACTCGTGTAAGGTAAAAGCAATGATTAACGTAATCACCACATATGGAATCATTTCTAACGGAAAGGCTAAAAAATTCATCACAGACTCCTCTATTATAATGACATTTCACTATATGTACTCACATTTCAGCTTACCATGATTAGGGGGTGAATTTCGACTAATGGGTACTAATAAAAGCGAAAAAACCGCAAGATTAATGCTTAGCGGTTTCGTTTTGAGCGATTTGTTTAATTTTTTCGATGTAAGAATAGGCATCAGCAATTTCTTCTTCTGTATATCGTTGTTTACTTTTCAACGTAAATACCTTGTCTTTAACCTCTTCTTTATTCAGTCCGTCAAAATATAATACGGTTGAAACTAACTCTAAAAATCTCGAGCTTTGTTCATTCAAGTCCAGCATGCAGTTCTTCAGTGGAGGCATGTCCACATCGTAGTGGCCAAGGAATTCATTTCCTGCTTCTGTTAAAGAGTAACGATACTGAAAATATCCGCCTTTCTTTTCGTGGACCTCATCAATAAACCCTAAGTTACAAAGCTCCTCAATACGTAATGTCAGCTCCTCAGAGTATGGTCCAAAAAAGTGAAAATTGTATTTTTCATAAAAAGGCAAATCAATTTTCTTTGCGATATAAACCATTTTTTGCAATTTTTTCCGGCCAATGATTTCCCCCGCTGATGAAATAGCCTTCATCAGCTTCGCATGTTCTTTCATCAATTCCCCGTCATCTCCTAACTTCTTTCTTTGTTATATCGATAAGTACCGTTATTTTTTTATATTTAATAATTCAAGGATTTTCTTTTTTGCCGCACGTTTTGTTGATAAATCCTCAATTAAGTCCAATGGAAAATACAATTTATGATCTGTTCTTCTTTTTCCGGATATGGCATCTACAATTTCTGATTCTCGGGACAACTCACGTATATCTCCACTCGACATTAGTAGATGAATCGGTAATCTCTCTTCTTCCTCGCCAGGACGGTAAAAGTCATATGGAAGATCTGAGGAAGAGTCGACAACAAGATAATACTCCGGGTCAATTCCTGCCTTTTTAAATAATGTTGTTAATTCCATCAGTGTCTTCATTTGCACATTTGGGTTAAATTCTACATATTTAAACAGTTGCCTGTTCATAAAACGAACACAAAGGTCACGCAAGATGGGATCTTCTTCTTCCTGCCACGCCTGAAAATAAAACATGATAACAGACTCATCTAATTTTAAATAGTCTTGAAGAGTCAGCTCTTCTTCAAATAAGGAATAAAAATGAACAGGATCCTGCTTGAAGGCATAAAACTCTTGGTGCAGCTGTTTCGCACGATGGAGAATTTTTGTTAAAATCACTTCTGCACTTCGTGTGACCGGGTGGAAATATACCTGCCAATACATTTGATAGCGGCTCATAATATAGTCCTCAACCGCATGCATACCGCTGCTTTTTATCACAACCTGATCTTCTCTTGGCCTCATCACTCTTAATATTCGTTCCATATCAAAATGTCCATAGCTAACACCTGTAAAATAGGCATCACGCTGCAGATAATCCATTCGATCGGCATCAATCTGGCTAGATATTAAACTTACAACCTGTTTATTTTCATAGGTTTTGGCAATAACCTCTGCTACCTTCTTCGGGAAATCCTCTTCCACAGATGTTAGTACCTCATTAACCTCTGTATCTCCCAAAATGATTGCTTGCGTAAAATCCTCATGATCAAGATGGAATACTTTTTCAAAAGAATGTGAGAATGGACCATGACCCAAATCATGCAACAACGCTGCACAAAGGCATAAAAGTCTCTCCTCGTCATCCCATTCAGGTCTGCCCTTAAACACATCATCCACAATTCTGCGGACAATTTCATACACTCCTAATGAGTGGTTAAACCTGCTGTGCTCCGCACCATGAAATGTTAAATACGTTGTTCCCAACTGACGTATTCTTCTTAATCGTTGGAATTCTTTCGTACCAATAAGATCCCAAATGATTTTATCTCGTACATGTATATATCGGTGAACGGGATCTTTGAAAACCTTTTCCTCAGACAACTTTCCGTTTTTCATTGTCTTCCACTTCCGTTCTACTTAGTAACTTTACTCACTACTACCATTATATCGACTTCCAATCGACAATAACACCCAAAATCTGCAAAATCATTCGACACTAAGAAAAGCGGAAGCGCCCGTTCAGCCCCGACAAGCATAAGACGCAAATGAATAGAAGACGTTTTTTGTCTTCAATTCATTTGTGGCTTATGACCTCGAGGGGCTGGGCGCTGTAGCTAGACACCAAAACTAATTACTATCAAACTTGATCAAACCCGACAGGCATAAGACGCTCAGGAATAGAAGGCGTTCTTTGCCTTCAATTCCTATTTGACTTATGACCTCGAGCCGATGGCGCCTGGAGCTAGACACCAACACTATTTACTATCAAACCTGTTCAGACCCGACAAAGTAAGACGATTTAGAATAGATTCCTATTTGTCTTATGACCTCGAGAGAGTCAAAGACGCGACGTCCTGTCGCATTGACTGCACTTGCACGTCCTGTGCTTCGGGTCTAGGCGCTGGAGCTAGACACCACACTAATTACTATCAAACCCGTTCTACCTCAAAATAAAACATCACCCATGCATTCAAACACAAAGGTGATGTTATTTTGATAACTTCTGAACGATTTTTTCAATTAGTTCATCTTCTGTCGGCGCTGACAGTGGACGATTGTTTACAAAAGCGAATGATTTTTTTCTTCCCGGGCCACAATAAGATTGGCAGGCAATATCTATCTTAGCTTCTGAATCTACTGATTTTAACTTAGGTACAAGTGTTTTTATATTTGTTGCTTGGCAATCATCACAAATACGAAATTCATTTGCCATTGATTCTCATATCCTTTCTTTCAATAGGACGTGCTACCGTTTTTTCACTAAGTGGTATTTTACCGTTATTCGCATCCTTATGCAAGAGAGGCTATGCAATGGACAAAAATTTTTCACTTCCTTCAAAGGATTGATTTACCAGTATTCTTAGTAGTTTTTTAGAAAAACACACCTTATCACCGAATCCTTATGGAGAAAACCTTAGTTTTTCTTATCCTATCAATAACTTTTCAGAAAAAAATCTACTATCCTCTTAACAAACTTGAATAAAACACCTTCAACTTGTCCATGCTTACTAACAGTTACGTGAATAATCTATTTATATAGGGAGTTGGAAAAATGAAACAAAGACAAGACGCATGGTCTGAAGAGAATGATTTATTACTAGCTGAAACCGTTTTACGACATGTGAGAGAAGGCAGTACTCAATTAAATGCATTTGAAGAAGTCGGAGATAAATTGAATCGTACTTCTGCTGCTTGTGGGTTCCGTTGGAATGCCGTTGTTCGCCATGATTATGAGAAGGCTTTATCACTTGCGAAAAAACAGCGTAAACAGCGAATGAGAGCATTAGGAAAAGGACAACCTGTAAAGAAGCAGCTTCTTTATACACCTGATACTCCTTCTATGGAAATGGAAGATTTTGATCAACAAGAGGAGCAAACAATATTAGCAAGCTTAGAGAGTCATATGGCTGAGGTCATGCCAGCTGATGAAGATGTTAAAACACCATTTGGCAACCAAACAGCTGCTGCACCTGCATCGCAACCAAAAGAAATACCACAAACACAACAGCCTGCAAGTATATATAACAGATTAACAATGGATTCTGTTATTGCATTCTTGCAGTCTTATAAAACAAACAATCTACAATCAGAAGCATTACTAAGTGAAAATAGACGCTTGAAGAAGGAAAACCAAGATCTGTCTTCCCAAAATGAAGAGCTTATGAAAAAGGTTGAAAAACTAGAACAAGATACTGTAACCGTTCAAGAAGACTATGAAACATTAATGAAAATCATGAACCGCGCCCGTAAGCTTGTCCTATTTGACGAAGAAGACCGCACAGTACCAACAACATTTAAAATGGACCGTAATGGAAACTTGGAAAAAATGGCCGAGTAATAACCAGGAAGGTGTGCCTAATTAGGTACATCTTTTCATTTTTTTGAAACTATTAAAGGATCCCCTACGTATTAACTATAACATTACATTTTAAAAGGTTGGTCAGATCATGGAAAACAAAGATTGGTTAGTAGCTGAGCTAAAAACAATTGAAAAATGGGAACAGGATCAAAAAGGGATATGGTTTTGGGAACGAATTGGACGACTTCCATTTAAGCTATTAGATAAAATTACACCATCATTTATTCAGAAAAAGATAGGGGTCCTCTTAGATGAGCTTGGACAATTCGTTCAGTCGGGCGGACAATATTTAACACAAGAAAAAATGGTCTTAAAAAAGCTTCAAAAGCATTCAAATCAACAAGAGCTTACTATACAGGATATCGCGTCTCTCCCTTTATCAACTATGGACGAAGTAAGTGGAAATTTAAAAACAAATCGAGGTAATCTAGCAACCATTCAAGGAGCTACTACAGGTGTTGGAGGGATTTTCACCCTTGCCATTGATATCCCAGTCATATTAGGTCTCTCTCTGAAAACACTGCAGGAAATTGCTATTACCTACGGCTATGACCCAAAGAATAAAGAAGAGCGTATTTTCATTGTAAAATGCCTGCAATTTTCTTCTGCTGATATTGTTGGAAAGCAGGCAATATTAAATGAGCTATCTTCGTTTTACCAAAGAAAAGAAGCAACAAAAACCGAGATGATTTCACAGCTTCAAGGTTGGCGCGAAGTCGTTTTCACATACCGAGATCAATTCGGCTGGAAAAAGCTTTTGCAAATGGTTCCAATTGCAGGGATATTATTTGGTGCTATTACAAATCGCTCAATGATCAATGATTTATCAGAAGTGGGCATTATGTTGTATCGAAAAAGAAGAATTCTGGAGAAACTTAATCAAACAGAAAAAGAGCTAGCCGAATCATAACAGGCTAGCTCTTTTTTGAAAATACCTTTTCATTGCGATCAATCATTCGAATCAAATTTTGCTGAAATACTTCCTGTTCTTCAACTGTTAGAGAGGAAGCAATCAGTTCCTGACTATGTTCTTTTAAAGTGAAAAGCAGCTGATATAAGAGCTTTTCAACTGTGAGTTCAACTCCAAGCAAATCACTAAGAGAGGACATCGTTTCCGGTTTTATTGTTGGAAAGATGAATTTCGTTTGTTCATTTTTAAGAGAGATTTCGTAAAATTGACGAATGAGATCTGCCCGATCTTCTCCACTTCCTGTTACACAAAGATAGATTTGAACTGCAACTCCGCCACGAAGTCTCCTTTGTGAGATACCGGCAAATTTCTTTCCATTTATACTTAAATCATAGCTGCCCGGGCAATAAGAGCCAACGATTTCTCTTGCTTCAATAGTTGCTCCATAGTCTTTTAGCATATGCTTGATGAGTTCAAGCATTGCGTCATACCCGCGGTCTATATCAATTCCCTTTTCAGACTCAGGGAAAATGAGGGAAATGTTTAGAACATCCTTATCCAACACAACCGCTAGCCCGCCGGAATTTCGAACAATCACTTGGTAACCTTGATCATGAAGAAATTGGAGTCCATCTTCTAAGAATGGTAGTTTTGTATCCTGTATCCCTAAAACAATCGTTTGATGATGAACCCATGTTCGAGCCGTCGCTGGAGATTCATTTTTCCCCACACTTGCACATAAAGTATCATCTATGGCAAAAGAATGCTTTGCATCAAACTGTGGCCCCAAACTTGATTGATCGATAACTCTCCATTTCGGCTGGTTGATTAATGAAGAAGGCTGTAATTGGTTCATGCTGTTTACTCCCTTAACTTTTTCTATTCTCTATTATATCACTATCAGCCTACCAGCATAAAGAAAACTCGCCGATTGGCGAGCCTGTAAAGGCGAAGCGTGATGCGTAGTTGCACTTATACTTTGTACTTCAAATTGGCCACTACGTCGATTAAACATCCTCGCTGCCAATTTATACTTTCTTAATGTATAAACCTATTAAACAGAACCTCTTAAAGCCCCAACGAAATATATTTCACTTCTAAAAATTCTTCAATTCCATAATGACCGCCCTCACGTCCAAGTCCACTTTGTTTAAAACCGCCGAATGGGGCTTGTGCAACAGCAGGTAATCCATCATTTAATCCAACAATTCCATATTCAAGCTCCTCTACAATTCGGATACCTTTGGAAATATTTTGTGTAAACACATATGCTGCTAAGCCATAAGGAGATTGATTTGCCCGTTTGACTGCTTCCTCAATCGTTTCAAAAGTTGTAACAGGTGCAACAGGGCCGAATGTTTCTTCTGTCATACACAACATATCATCAGTAGCCTCACCAACAATAACAGGTGTCATAAAATAACCCTTCTCATCATTAAATGATTGACCTAAATAAGTAATATCTCCACCTTTATTTGACGCATCCTCCAGCTGGTTCTTCACTTTATTTAATGCGTTACGGTCAATTAATGGCCCGATCGTCGTTTGATCATGGAAACCATCACCAACGTAAAGCTTTTGGAAGGCATCTTTAAGCTTGTTCATGAAAGGCTCATAGATTGATTGGTGAACATAGACTCTGTTCGTACATACACATGTTTGACCGGCATTTCGGAATTTAGAGCTTATGACACCTTCAACAGCCTGATCGAGATCAGCATCTTCTAATACAATTAGCGGGGCATGACCGCCCAGTTCTAAGGAGATTTTCTTAACCGTTTCAGCGGCTCCTCTCATTAAGAGTTTTCCAACCTCTGTTGAACCAGTAAAGGAGATTTTTCTGACGCGTTCATCTTTTAGCCAAACTTCACCAATTTGCTGTGCATCTCCGATAACTAGATTGAGCACACCCTTTGGAATTCCTGCCTCATGTGCAAGTTCAACGAGTCGAATTGCTGTTAATGGCGTTTGTTCTGCAGGTTTTATGACAGCTGTACAGCCAGCCGCTAACGCAGGAGCTACTTTTCTTGTAATCATCGCAGCAGGGAAATTCCATGGCGTAATGGCTGCCATAACACCTACCGGCTGCTTCGTCACAAACAATCTTTTATTCGGATGAGAGCTCGGTATGCTCTCACCATATATACGTTTACCTTCTTCTGCATACCATTCAATAAAACTATTAGCATATTGAACCTCTCCAAGTGCTTCCTTAAGAGGCTTTCCTTGTTCTTTTGTCATGATGTTTGCGATTTCTTCTTTATGCTGATCAATTAATTGATGCCACTTTTTTAAGTAGTTTGCACGCTCACCGGCAATAAGCTTTGACCAGCTTGAAAATGCGTCATATGCAGCCTCAACGGCCATTGCTGCTTCTTTTTTTCCGCCATAGGCACTTTTGGCAATAACTTCGTTTGTCGCAGGGTTTTCCACATCAATCGTTGTTTCTGTTTGATGCCATTGGCCGTTAATGTACATTGGTTTTGTTTCCATGCTTTCACCTCATGTCTTTTTATGTATCTCTTAGATACTATTCTATATGTTGTTTTGACCTTCCTCTTATTAATTATTAAATTACCTCTTGGAATTGGTAGGTAAACACTTTCCGCCATAGAAATGGGGTATTCTAGTAAAATATGTTGGATTTAAATTTGTCCGTTTCATTGCGCTGCAGTCACTCCATGCGCCGGGGAGGAAGCCGAGCCTCCTCAGCTTTGCTTGCGGGGTCTCGCCCTTTCCTCACTTCCCGCAGGAGTCGAGTGACTTCCGCGCCATTTCACTATAGAGTTAAAATAGAATTATAAGTAACAATCCTTGTGAAATAACCTTTTAAAAAAATTTTAATCCATTAGGAAAGTTAAACATTTTTAGATACAAAAAGAACTGACTAACTCAGCCAGTTCCATTTTAACCATTATAAAATTATGCCTGCGCAGCTGTAATCAATGCTAATTTATAAACATCTTCTGCATTACATCCGCGTGATAGGTCATTTACCGGTTTGTTTAATCCTTGTAGGATTGGTCCAACAGCTTCAAAGTTACCTAAGCGTTGAGCAATTTTGTAGCCGATGTTTCCAGCTTCAAGGCTTGGGAAAACAAATACGTTTGCGTCACCTTTGATAACTGAATCTGGAGCTTTTTTCTCTGCAACAGATGGTACGAAGGCAGCGTCGAATTGGAATTCACCGTCTAGAACTACGCTTGAATCTAATTCTTTTGCGATTTCCACTGCATTTGCCACTTTCTCTGTTTCAGGAGATTTTGCAGAACCCTTTGTTGAGAAACTTAGCATCGCAACACGTGGATCAATGTCAAACATACGAGCTGTTTGCGCACTTGCAAGCGCAATTTCGGCAAGATCTTGGCTATCTGGTGCAATGTTGATCGCACAATCAGCGAATACATACTTCTCTTCACCACGAACCATGATGAATACACCTGAAGTCTTTTTAATGCCTTCTTTTGTTTTAATGATTTGAAGAGCCGGGCGAACAGTATCAGCAGTAGAATGTGCAGCACCACTTACAAGTCCATGAGCTTTCCCAAGGTGTACAAGCATTGTTCCGAAGTAGTTTTCGTCTAGTAGGATTTTGCGTGCATCCTCTTCCGTTGCTTTTCCTTTTCGTCTTTCAACAAATGCAGCAACAAGCTCGTCCATTTCAGGGTAGTTTTGCGGATCATAGATGTCTACACCGTCTAATGTTAAATTTAGTTCAGTTGCTTTGTTTGTAATTTCCTGTTGACTTCCAATTAAGATCGGTTGAAGAATGCCTTCACCTGATAAACGGTTTACAGCTGTTAGAATACGTTCATCTAATCCTTCCGGAAAAACAATTTTAATTTGTTGACCGCTCACTTTTTCTTTTAACGTTGCAAATAAATCTGACACAAAAAAACCTCCTTGATTATGTTAGAAAAACTTGGCTTATCGCCAAATGGCGAAAGCCTTAGTTTTTCTTATACTTTAATCCTTTAATATAATTAATCTTTCTTAAAGTATAAAAAAATGCTTCCTCATCTAGGATACTCCACTTATTTCTGTTTTCAAACTGTTCTATTACGCTATAACGCTTACATACCCAATTTCTTTAATTTCAAAAAACTCTAACTTTTTTTTACTTTAATTTTTTATCCTTTTTCAGTTTCTCACAGATTTGTTTTTTTACTCTCTTAGGTCATGAATGAAGTTCAAGTTTTATTCACATGGGTTATCGGACAAACTATGATATAGTAAAAGTGTGTACATAACGATTAACATGTTTAGGAGTGAATATAAATGAGTGAAGCAGCACAAACATTAGATGGTTGGTATTGTCTGCATGATTTCCGTTCCATTGACTGGTCTTCTTGGAAACTTTTATCAAGTGATGAGAGACAAGCAGCGGTTCATGAATTTTTAGGCTTACTTGAAAAATGGACTGTCACGGAGAATGCTGAACAGGGTAGTCATGCGCTGTATTCAATTGTTGGTCAAAAAGCAGATTTCATGATGATGATCTTGCGTCCGACAATGGAAGAGCTTAATGAAATCGAGCTTGAATTTAATAAAACAAAGCTGGCTGAGTTTACGATCCCAACATATTCATATGTATCTGTTGTTGAGCTTAGCAACTACCTGGCTGGTGAAAGCAACGAGGATCCTTATCAAAACCCACATGTTCGCGCCAGACTTTATCCAAAGCTTCCACAATCTAAATACTCCTGCTTCTATCCAATGGACAAGCGTCGCCAAGGCAATGATAACTGGTACATGCTTACAATGGAAGAGCGTCGTAATATGATGAGAAGTCATGGTCTAATTGGTCGTTCTTATGCTGGAAAAGTTAAACAAATCATTACAGGCTCTGTCGGTTTTGACGATTATGAGTGGGGAGTTACCCTATTCTCTGATGATGTTCTTCAGTTTAAAAAGCTTGTGTATGAAATGAGATTTGATGAAGTAAGTGCTAGATATGGAGAGTTTGGTTCTTTCTTTGTTGGAAACCTTCTCGATTCATCAAAGCTTCAAAACTTCTTTGAAATTAACTAATAAATCAACCACAAACAGACTCAAAATGTGTATGTCATTCTGGGTCTGTTTTTTCTTTAATCACCTTTTCATAACAGTCTACTTTCTTTCCCTCTTTATATGGCTTTGTTTCATACCGTCTATAGCCTTGCGACTCCCAAAATACTTTCGCCGAACGATTCTCTGTTAGTACCGCTAAACGAACAATTTGCATTCCGGCTTTTCTTGCTTCATGTTCAAAAAGAGCATAGGCATTTTTACCATATCCTTTTCCTTGATGATTATGATGAATCATAAGCAATCCAAGCCATGGATAGCGATCCCTAGGGTTCTCAGGTAAATAATCAAGAACACCAACATATTCATTGTTTATCTTGACTAAAAAGCTTTTCGTCATTGGATTTAGAAATTCTTCTTCCATTTCTCTTAAAGTGCGTTCTTCTCGTCCGTTTTCAAGCATATTATATCTTTTATTAGAATTAACAATTTCTCTCGCTACTTGAAGGGTTTCTTTTGAGATTTCTTCTAAGGAAACATAAGACATGTTTCTTCTCCTTTATTTATTTTTTTATGGATAAGTCATAAGTTGTTTTTCTTATACATACGTATGAATGAGCAAAGATTGATTAAGGAAATGTCTTTGTCACATGGCATCATCTTGCTTCTTTTCTATTACTGGTATTTCTCAAACAGTCCTGATGTTTTATGAATATTTGAAGGAGGGGTCATTTTGGCAATGAATCAAACCCAACAGCAACCTTTTGGATTTCCAATGCAAGGCATGCAACAAGGAGTAGGCTACCAACAACCTTATCCTACATATGCCTATCCTAGTCAATATGGACAATATGGACAATATGGTCAAAATGGTGTTCAACCACCACAAATTTTACCGCAGCAACAACAGCAAGGAGTGGCACAAAACATTCCTGGTATGCTCCCGTTGGAACAGTCTTATGTTGAAAATATTTTGCGCTTAAATCGAGGTAAAGTGGCGACTGTTTATATGACATTTGAAGGCAATCGTGAATGGAATGCGAAAATTTTCAAAGGTGTGGTTGAAGCAGCAGGAAGAGATCATCTAATCTTAAGCGACCCTCAAACAGGTATGCGTTATTTATTATTAATGGTGTATTTAGATTATGTAACATTTGATGAAGAGCTTAATTATGATCCACAATTTGCACTTGCTACTGCCCCACCGAGGTAATGGTAACAGCTTAAAAGCCGATCCTCTCAGATCGGCTTTTAGACTTATGTATATCTATTATAAATAACGAATGGCTGCATACCCAATCAATAGCCAGCCACCTAAAAACGCTAAGCCGCCAAGTGGAGTAATGGCACCTAAAATACTAATTTGTGTCACACTAAGCACATAGAGACTTCCTGAGAATAAAACAATACCTGCTAAGAATAACCATCCTGCTGTTGTGACTGCGCCAATATTAGTAAACTTATCAACTAAAAAAGCAACGATAAAAAGGCCTCCGGCATGAAACATTTGATATTGCACACCTGTTTGCCATGTTTTTAAGTATTTTTCAGGAATCTTTCCTTCTAATCCATGGGCACCAAAAGCTCCTAGCGCTACTGCTAAAAACCCATTAATTACACCTAGAATAAGAAAAAGCTTCATCAGAACACACCTCCCCCTTCATCTTACCCTACTATCATATAATTTCAACTTTAAATCTTGACTAAATAATGGAGTTTTTATCAAAATGAAAAAGAGCCTTTACGGCCCCTTATCGATTTTGCAAATATACCTTCAGTACATCTGCCACTTTATGTTCATTTCCTAACGCTTTAATATGATAATGGTCTCCATCTACTACTGATTGAAAATCAGAGATTCCTTCATTTCTCAGGAAATCATCAATATCAGAAACGGATTCCTGTGCTGTTAATAAGTACTTCTGACCAACATAATCCTGATTTACATAGACATCATATCGATCTTGGGAAAGCTTTGTTGAAGAGAAATCATCATAAGCTCCCATCGTAAATCTCCCAATTCCGATTCCTCCATTTAAAAATTCATCATATACCATTTCTCTAACCTCCACTTTGATATTTAATTATCATTGTGTCCCGATTAGATTAGAATATGATGGATTTCTTTGGAGTGATTTAACATATACTGGAATTAGAAATCAAATAAAGAGTCCCCGTTTGCGTCTTCTTCCTTAAGTGAACCGGAATTTGCTGGATTTTTAACAACCGTTGCCATATTTCCCATCATTTTTTGAAGCTCAGCAGGATTAATTGAGCTTGGAGAAGAGGATGGTAAAGGTTGTACCTGTGGTGATTTCTCGTCTAAAATTAATTCACATAGCGACTGAATGAC
Source organism: Metabacillus schmidteae (assembly GCF_903166545.1). Taxonomy (NCBI): domain Bacteria; kingdom Bacillati; phylum Bacillota; class Bacilli; order Caryophanales; family Bacillaceae; genus Metabacillus; species Metabacillus schmidteae. The sequence continues at coordinate 117,604 of NZ_CAESCH010000001.1, forward strand.
GACAATTCGCTCTCTTCTTTCCTTTTCTGATTGACTGTTTTTCGCTTTTATTATTTCACTTTCCATTTTAGAAAGAAGCTTTGATATTGGTATATCCACGTTTATTCCTCCATTATGCCTTCAATGGCTTCTGTTCATATTTTAAGCAGGCCATTCCCGATGATCTTTTTACCATGATGGCCGGCCTGCCGGCAGATTTAAACCCGTATGCCCTGCAGCCATTTGGAAATCTTGTATCCCATGTCACATAAAAATGCTTGCACTTTACACAATTTATTGTCGTTTCTTTCATCATTCATTCTCCCTTATTTTTTAAGGTCCAATCAATTTCACCTAACCCGTGCTTCTTTAAAAATTCATTTGACTTTGAAAAAGGTCTACTACCAAAGAATCCTTTTCTTGCTGAAAATGGACTTGGATGGGCCGACTCAATAATCAAATGCTTTTGTGAGGTAATCAACTGTTTTTTGGCTTGTGCATGCTTGCCCCATAAGATAAAGACAATTGGCTTTTCATGATTATTTAGTACGTGTATGATTTCATCCGTTAAGAGTTCCCATCCTTTTCCTTTATGGGAATTAGGCTCACCTTCTCTTACTGTTAACACTGTGTTTAAAAGCAGAACACCTTGCTTTGCCCAATCTACTAATGAGCCATTTTCAGGCTTGTCACACTTTATATCCTCACAAAGCTCTGTGAAAATATTTCGCAAGGAAGGAGGCAGCTTTTCCCCTGGTTGAACAGAGAAACTTAAACCCTGTGCCTGCCCTTCTCCATGATATGGATCTTGACCGATGATGACAACCTTCACATCTCCATATGGTGTTTCATTTAAAGCCCGAAAAATATCGTCAGGCTTTGGAAAAATTGTGTGTTGCTTATATTCTTCATCTAAAAACTCTATTAGTTTTTTATAATAGTCCTTTTGAAATTGCTCACTTAATAAGTTGTTCCAGCTTTGTTCAATTTTAACATTCATCTTATGTTTCCCCTCGTATACAATAACGAGTATGGATTGGTTGACCATCCCATACAATCGTTGTTTTTGCTTCGCGCTCCTTCATTTCCGGCTCTTCCAACAAAACAAAGAAATTTTTCTGTGGCAGAGATCCTAATTGATGTTTTTCGCATAATTTATCCAAATAACTTTTCCGTTTATCATTTAGGCTTGCAGATTGGTTTGTCCCACTCTCTGCAAATGCATATATCACACTGGCAACTGGTACTCTTTTCACCTGACAAACCTGTGCAGCTCTTAAAATAAAATCCCAATCCCAATAGTTATGCATAGTTGGATCAAACATTCCGATTCTGTCATGCAATTCCTTCTTATACACGCTTCCTGATGGAACATAGGTCGAAAACTTCCTCATTCCTTGCTCATCATAGTGATAGGCAAACGTTCGTCTTTTAATAGGAATACGGGTTTTCCCCTGTTTGTCAAACGTCACAATTTCCGCGTCAAAGTAAACAAAGTCTGCCCCACGTAGTGCTTCTTTTGCATATTCCACATGGTTTGCAGAGAGTAAATCATCATCATCACAAAGCATAATATAATCTCCCGTTACTAGACTAACTCCCATATTTCTGGCTCGAACATGCTTGACATTTTCTTGCAGTTCAATTGCTTTGATCGGCAGCTCTGTATAAAGAGTAATAACTTCTTCAATGTTCTCTCCACCATCATTCACAATAATGATCTCATATGGTGCCTCAGTTTGGAGGGAAATCGATTCAAGAAGCTCGGCTAATTCGTCCAGTCGATTATGTGTAACAATCACAATGGATATTTTCATCTTAATCACCTGTTCATTCATATTCTTTTATTTTAACAAACAGCTTACTGCCTTTATAGGTAAAACGTCTTTTTAATCTATAACTTATTTTCCCAACATGTTTTATTTATATAAACACGGGGTACATGTTTAGTAACAATGCAAAGGAGATGATGAACTTGAAAACATATGTTGTAGAAAATGGTGTACAAGCTACAGAGATTATCGAGAGACTTGAAGGTGAAGGATGTCAAAAAGATCACATCTATTTATTTGCACATGATTCTGACCGTTCAAAACACTTAACAGAAAACACAGACACTCGTCATATCGGGTTAAAAGAAGAAGGAGTCTTTGATAAAGTGGCTAATGTCTTTCGCTCTCGAGGAGATGAACTGAGAGAAAGAATGACATCACTAGGGGTTTCCCAAGAAAAAGCAAACGAATTAGAGAGAGAGCTTGATGAAGGTAGAGTTGTCATTGTGGCTCATTAATGATGATAGGGACAGTTTATAGCTGTCCCTTTGTTTAATAAAAAAATACCTCCTTACAAGTAAGGAGGCCACATACATATATAAAAATTAGGGGGGGATTACTAGCATCATTGACACTTTTGATACATCTTATACTAGTAAATTGAAATTTATTTTAGAGAAGCTTTCAATTGCTGAACAAAGCGGTGAAACCCTTGTCGGCCAGCTTCATCCTGCTTGAATACACCTGCATGCTCTAAGATGGTTGCAAAAACATGTCCTACTTCTTTTAACAGAACATCATAAACATTTTTTTCGGTTAAATCCGGGTGTTTTTCATATACCTGTTTGGCCCATTCAACATGCTTGTTAATTTCTTCGTCTTTTTCAATCTCAGCTAAGCCATCAGCTTCAACAAGGAAAGCTGCTAGTTTTTTCAGCTCATCTAGTAATCTTCCCGGTAATACAGCTAACCCCATAACCTCAATTAAACCGATATTTTCTTTTTTAATATGATGAACCTCTTGATGTGGATGGAAAATTCCTAATGGATGCTCATCATTTGTTCGGTTGTTTCTTAATACTAAATCAAGTTCAAAAAGCTTGCCCCTTCTTCTGGCAATCGGTGTGATTGTGTTATGTGGAGTTTCACCGGAAAATGCGTGTATGTCTACAGCTTCGTCACTATAGTTCTTCCATTCCTGTAAAATATCATCTGCTGCTTCCATTAAGTCTGCTTGATTTGTTCCTTGAAGACGCAGGACAGACATCGGCCATTTCACGATCGAGAAATCAATGGATGGATATTTGCTCACAGAAAATGTATGCATTTTTTCTGCAACCTCCATCGGAAATGTATGGTGTCCTCCCTGGAAATGGTCATGGCTTAAAATAGAGCCGCCAACAATCGGTAAATCTGCGTTTGATCCTAGGAAATAATGCGGATACTGCTCAACAAAATGCAGTAACTTTTTAAAAGTTTCCTTAGAAATTTTCATCGGCTTATGCTCACCGGCAAGAACAATGGCATGCTCATTGTAATACACATATGGTGAAAACTGAAGAAACCACTGCTCATCATCTAATGTAACAGGGATTATGCGGTGATTTTGCCTTGCCGGGTGATCTATGCGACCTGCATATCCCACATTCTCCTTACATAATAAACAAGAAGGATATTCACTTTTTTGCATGTTTCTCGCAGCTGCAATCGCGGCTGGATCTTTTTCAGGCTTTGACAAATTGATCGTCATTTGCAGGTCGCCATATTCTGTACCAACAAGCCATTTTTCATTTTTCGCAATCCGATCTGTACGAATATAATGAACATCCTGTGAGAAATGATAAAACCATTCTGTCGCTTGTTTTGGTCCAGCCTGAAAAACAAGCTCATCAAATCGACGTATGATTTCTCCTTGTGATGGAACAAGACAGCCCATAATTTTCGTGTCCAGCAAATCACGGAATGTCACAGTGTTATCTTTGATAAGACCTTTTTCTGCTGCCCAATCCAGTATATTTTCTAAAATCGATACAGGAGATTCCAACTCTTCATCTTCGATTGTTACAGCCTTCGTATCAGAAAGCTGTAACACCTCTAAGATTTTATTTCGAGCTAAATCCACGTCCCAGATTGTGATGATTTCCTTTTTTAAAGCAAATTGAAGCAATCGTTCTATTTCTTTATCAATATGAATAGACACGGTATACACCCTCTCGTCTTTTGACCAAAAGCGTAAGCGCCTTGTTCAGCCCCGACAAGCATAAGACGATTTAGAATAGAAGGCGTTCTTTGCCTTCAATTCTAAATTGGCTAGACCCTAGAGGGGCTAGGCGCTGAAGCTGGATGTCGAAGCGCTTAGCCAAAATTCATAAAAAATTTAGTATTTTAAACAACAAAAATTTATTTTTGATAGCCTTTAGGATTCTTTTGGAACCAGTTCCACGCACTTTCAATCATCGTGTGAAGATCAGCATATTTAGGCTTCCATCCTAGTTCCTTTATGGCTTTTTCGGATGATGCTATTAATACAGCAGGGTCTCCTGCACGGCGTGGTGCTACTTCGGCAGGTATTGGATGACCTGTTACTTTACGAGCTGTTTCAATGACTTCTTTTACAGAAAAGCCGTTTCCATTGCCGAGATTATACGTAGCACTTGTATTTTCTTTGCGCAGCTTTTCAATCGCCAAAATATGGGCATCGGCTAAGTCTGTTACATGGATATAATCTCTTATACATGTACCGTCTTCTGTTTTATAGTCATCACCAAAGATCATAATTTTCTCACGATCTCCTAATGCTACTTGTAAGATGATTGGAATTAAGTGTGTTTCCGGGTCATGATCTTCACCAAGTTTTCCTTTCATATGAGCACCTGCTACATTGAAATAGCGAAGCACAACATATTTTAACCCGTATGCTTGTTCACTCCACTTTAGCATTTTTTCAACCGCAAGCTTTGTTTCTCCATATGGATTTGTCGGAACAGTTGGATCCGTTTCAACGATCGGAATATTTTCTGCTTCACCATAAGTTGCAGCTGTTGATGAAAAGACAATTTTCTTCACATTAAATTCTGTCATGACCTTTAAAAGGCACATTGTTCCGTACACATTATTTTCATAGTATTGCAGTGGTTTTTCAACACTCTCACCAACTAATGAATCAGCAGCAAAGTGAATGACCGCTTCTATCTCATTTTCTTGAAAAACGCTTTTTAGAAAAGCTTCATCACGTAAGTCACCGTTGTAAAGTTTTGCTCCTTCTAAAACAGCTGGAAGATGTCCCTTTTGAAGATTATCAACCACCACTACCTCTTCATTACGATCTAGTAGCTCAGACACCGTGTGACTCCCAATATATCCTGCTCCACCACATACTAATACTGCCATCTTTTCATCCTCCACTTAATTCATTTTTATTTCTTTTGCTCCATCGCCAACATTCGCTACGTAAAAATCAGCCTCTAACCCTGTTTTTTCGTTATAACGCTTGCCTACTTCTCGAATAAATTCTTCGATTTTATCATTTTTTACAATTGATACTGTACATCCTCCAAAGCCTGCACCTGTCATTCTTGAGCCAATTACACCATCTTGGCTAAGAGCTGCTTCTACTAATGTGTCTAATTCAAAACCAGTTACCTCATAATCATCTCTTAACGATGTATGAGAATCACACATTAGCTGACCGAAGCTTTTAATATCACCTTGCTGCAGTTTTTCAACTGCTTGAATCGTTCGTGCATTTTCATAAACAGCATGCTTTGCACGTTTTTGATCAAGTTCATTTTTGATTAGGTGACGATGACTTTCGAATTGCTCCGGTGTAAGGTCGCCAAGAGATTGAATCGAAATTTGAGTTTGTATTTGTGAAAGAGCACGTTCACATTCAGAGCGCCTTTCATTGTACTTTGAGTCCGCAAGTGCTCTGCGTTTATTTGTGTTTGCAATGACAAGAGATGCATCCTCAAGGACTATGGGGCTATATTGATAGTCAAGTGTTTGACAATTTAACAGAATTGCATTGTCTTCTCTTCCCATTCCTATGGCAAATTGATCCATAATGCCACAGCTTACCCCAATAAACTCATTTTCTGCATGCTGACTCATTTTAACAAGATCAACACGACTAAACGTTGTTTCCAATATTGATTGTAAAGCAACTGCTGTTACAAGTTCAATAGATGCTGAAGAAGATAAACCCGCACCATTTGGAATATTTCCGTAGAATAAAACATCCAATCCTGTTTCTACCTGAACACCTCGATCTGCGAACTCTTTTATGACTCCTTTAGGATAATTGGCCCAGTCATGTTCTTTTTCAAGCGCAAGTTGATCTTGAGTTGATAATTCAATAATTCCTTTATCAGGGAAATTTACTGAATACAGACGGATAGACTTGTCATTTCTTGGTGCTACCAATGCGTATGTTCCAAATGTTAAAGCACATGGAAACACATGACCGCCATTATAATCTGTATGTTCACCTATTAAATTCACTCTGCCCGGCGCAAAAAATGTGCGAACAGACTGATCTGTTTTGAATATTTGTTTAAACTGGTCTAGTAATTGATCTATCATTGAAAATCACCCTTCATCTCGCATTTTTGGTTTGTGATAGCGTTATCTTTATTGTAAGTTTCAATTTTTCATTGAACAATGGTAAAATTATTTTATTAATTAGCACTTTTTTGCTTAGAATAAGCTTTTATATACAAGGATTTTAACTATATCAAACACTATTCTGATTAATACATAAGTCTTTTTTTGCTCAGTTTAGATAAAAAGGGTAAGAAAGGGGGATTTTTTTGCTATGGAAAAGAAAAAAGGAGCCATTGTCTTTCGTTTTAATGAGCCACATGTGAACAGTGTTGCTCAAATTTGGTCTGTTGGTTGGGATGAGCAAGCTTCATCCATTTACTCTTGGAGCGGAACGGAGAGAAAGGATCAAGATAAATACATCTTTCAATATACGTTATCTGGACATGGTGAAATCAATATTGATGGTAAGGTACATCAATTAAAAGCAGGTCATGCATTTATTGTCAGCAGCCCCAGCAATTATCATTATTATTTACCAGAACATTCATCGAAATGGGAATTTCTCTATTTAACCCTATACGGAAATGAAGCAAGACGCTGCTGGGAGCATGTAAAGAAATCAGACAACCAGGTTATCCGATTTCACCCGGAATCAACACTCATTAAGTTTCTTAAGCAAATTTACGATGATTCTATCGAGAAAAAAATAACAAATGCCTATCACGGATCAAGCATCGCCTATCAATTTCTAATGGAATTGTCTTTATCATTAAAAACAGTTGATAAATATATGGAGGATTGGTCAGAGGGAGTCATAAGCGCCGTATTATTCGCTAAAAACTATTACCAGGATGACATTGGAGCTGAAGAAATGGCAGAGGCTTCAAAATTATCAAAGTATCATTTCACTAGACTATTTAAAGAAGAAACTGGAACAACTCCTATTCAATATTTAACAAATATCCGACTGCAAAAGGCCATCGAGCTTTTGCAGCATACTAAATACACGGTTGATGAAATCGCGCAATTAGTCGGTTATAAAAATGCTAACTACCTAAACAAGATTACACGCAAACTCACTGGGAAATCACCAGGTGAAATTAGGCAAGAGAGACATACTGTTTAGGTTTGAATCAAATGTTGTCTCTTGCAAAATTTATTCCTTTTCCCTGATATTAACCTTTTGGGCAAAAAATAACCCCCAGTAAACCACTGGGGACGATCATATTTCTTTTATGCAAATTTCGCCATCCAACTTTTAAGTCGGACAAATACCAATACAAACAAAGTTGACATTAGGACACCTTTTACTACGTTAAACGGTAATATCGCAGGTATAACTAAATTGCGCATATCAGGTGCCTGCATGAAGTAGGTATATGCCGGAAGTATAAATAAATAGTTTAATATACTCATAACAATCGCCATTGAAAGTGTTCCAACCGCCAGGGCAATCATTATCCCTTTTCTTGTTTCCATTCTTTTATATACATAATACGTAGGTAAAATAAAGACAACTCCTGCTAAGAAGTTTGCAATGTGACCAACAGGCACTCCAGTTGGGCTCCCCATCATTAAGAAATTAATAATATTTTTAATTAAAACGACTAAGACACCTGCCAATGGACCAAACATAACAGTTGCAAGTAGCGCAGGAATGTCACTAAAATCAATGAATAAAAAGGTGGGAAATAGTGGTAACGGAAAAACTAAAAGCATTAATAAATACGATATACTGCTAAGCATTGCAACTGATGCCATTGTTCTTACACTAAATTTTTCTGTTCTAATCATTTGTATCTCTCCTCCATTGATCCATCGCGTTTGGAAGAGGTGTTCGCAAAGTAAGATACCTTATGTTGATAACGTATAAAAAACTCCCTCACAAATGTATGAGGGAGTTTACGAAGGCATCCTAAATAAACGTTCATCAAGTCATTTTTTGAACGTTAGCTGAACCTCCATCTTCTCCCATCCAGACTATACTGTCGGCTTTGGAATTGCACCAAATCCTGCCTAAAAGGCTCGCGGGCTTAAAGAAAATCTCTTATTACCGCCGATCGGGAATTTCACCCTGCCCCGAAGATAGATCATTATTTTGTTTATGTCTTAATTATACAGAAAACTTCATTTTTTAAAAGAGATTTGCATTTTATTCCTAGATAATCACTTGGTATAAATTGTCCCTTTTTTATTAGAAAAACTTGGCCTATCGCCAAGTCCTAATGTGAAAGCTATAGTTTTTCTTATCCTATTACCCATAAAATTTCATGCTTTATGAAAGTATAAAAATAGACTCGTGTGTTCGTTCTCTCAATTATTTAGATCTATCTGAATGGTCCCTTTTTGATGCATAATCGTCATCTTTGTTCCCGGAGTCATGATGTTTTCCAAAATATCCTTTGCCGCTTGTAAGGCAAACTCAATTCTTTCCAGCTTTTCTGTTACTTCTTCATGTTGGGTGATTGGGTAATCTGAAAGCTTTTGTGTGTACTCAAAAGACGTTTGATGATACTCAGCCAGTTTTTCATACACTTCATCGTACAAATCCTCAATTTCTTTTCGCAAATCCAACCTCTCCCTTTTTGATTCCTACTCACTCTATGATACAAAACATCATGAAGAAGGAAAACAGAGATTTCACGTCACTGATTATTTTTCAGTAACCGTTTATGAATCCATATGGCCGCCTGACATCCGTCTGCCATTGCGATGGTCACCTGCTCTGAATGGGCAATAAGATCTCCTGCTGCCCACACATTTGTTATATTTGTTTCCTTTGTTCGAGGATCTACAAGAACATGCTTGTTTTCAAGTCTTTCTACACCTAGTTGCTTTGCAAGCTCAGAATGAACGGCATTGCCGCCAAATCCAATAAATCCTTTATCACCCTGAATGGTTTGTCCATTTTTTAATGTTACCCCTTTAAAGTCAGATTCATTTTCAGTAACAATTGCCTCAATCTCTTCATGAATAACATCTATGTTCTTTTGCTTTAACTTCTCTAATAATGACTGCTCCACTTCTCCATCATGATTGATGAATGTAATCTTTTCTGTCCAATATGTTAAGGTTAACGCCAAACTTGCACCTGTTTTTCCGGATCCTAACAGAAGAACATGCTGATTTCTTACCTCATAGCCATCACAATCTGGACATACATAGATAGAAACACCTAAACATGGGATAATATTTTTTATCTCCGGAATTCGATCTTTAATTCCTGTGGATAACAGAAGCGTTGTGGATTCATATGTTTTACCGGATTCAGTTTTCACTGATATTCTTTCATTACTCTTTTTTGCTTCGATAACATAGTCCTTTATAAATTCAATTCCATATTGTGCTGCTTGTTTTTTACCTAGATCTCTAAGAGTTTCACCGCTTACTCCATCCGGCCATCCCAATATATTGTGGTAGCCTCTGCATAAGTTTGATCTTCCATCTTCAGAATCAATCACCATTACTTTATGCATATATCTTCCTAATTGAATCGCTGCCTGCAAGCCCGCAATTCCTGCTCCAACGATGATACATTCATATGTATTTGTTTTTTCAGTCATCATGACACGTCCTTTAAAATTAAGTACTAGTTATGATTTGTCAAAAAGAAACGGTTCATACAATGAACAAAAGCGCAAGCGCCTTGATCAGCCACAGTTCAGGAATTTTATAAATTCCTAAGCAAAGATAAAGGGACCGTCTTTGTAAACGGTCCCTTATTTTAAATTTTATTTTTCACATGTGGATAACTGCGCTTTCATTTAGAAAATGTTGATATTGCTTACAGTTTTCCACTTTTATATCGTAAAAATTTAGATATTAACAGCCTATTACCTAGTTAACAACAACTTATCCACAAAAGTTATCAACATATCCACATTTACTATCCACATTTTGTGTGGGTACATTCGTTCGCCACAATATATATAGGACTTTTATCCACTATACACAAGTTATTCACAGGGTTATTTTATAGTTCCTAAGTTGCGGTTACGACGTTCTGAATTGACCTCCATTTACATGCAAAACCTGACCTGTTACATAACGTGAATCATCTGATGCAAGATACACATATGCAGGTGCAAGCTCGAATGGCTGTCCAGGTCGTTTCATTTTGGAGTCTAAACCAAATGTTGCGACATTTTCCGCTGAAAAGCTCGAGGGAATTAATGGAGTCCATATTGGACCTGGTGCTATCCCATTCACCCTTATCTGTTTATCCACAAGAGACAGTGACAAAGATCTTGTAAACGTTGTGATGGCTCCTTTTGTCGCAGAATAATCAATCAATGTTTTGTTTCCTTCATATGCAGTGACAGATGTTGTGTTAATAATTGAGCTTCCCTTTTCTAAATAAGGCAGGCTTGCTTTGACCATATAGAAAAAGGCAAATATATTTGTTTTGAACGTTTTTTCCAGTTGCTCTGCTGATATATCTAAAATGCTTTTTTGAACATACTGTACAGCATGGTTATTGACAACAACATCTAATCGGCCGAACGTTCGAATGGCTGATTTGACAACTTCATAGGATGATTGTTCCCGTGATAAATCTCCGGGGCAAAGTAAACATTTCCCACCCAGTTCTTCAATTCTTCGCTTTGTCGCCTGGGCATCTTGATGCTCATTATAATAAGGAATAACAACTGCCGCTCCCTCTTTTACAAAGGCATAGGCAACCGCCCTTCCAATTCCGCTATCTCCCCCAGTTATAATTGCTACTTTATTCTTTAACTTTCCACTTCCTTTATAGCCATCCCACTCTGAGATTGGTGGAGGAGTCATTTCAAATTCAAAACCTGGATGACGATTTTGATGTTGTGGTGGAAATACAATTGGCTGCACCTTTGTCTTTTGCTTTTTCCCATAATACGGATAAACAGGATATGGATACATGTATGGCCCTCCCAGCTTTGCATACTTCGCTTAAAATCTATTCACCAACAGCTTGTAGAAATAACAAAAATCCTAAAGAAATAAACATTTCCTTAGGATCTTCTAGTAAATCTTTTTAGGATAAATGAAAATAGTATGAGAAGTAACGAACAAACAAACATCGTAATCGCCACCATCCCCAGTCCTATTCCGTACCAAGGGTTTGTGAAAAAACCAATGATAAAGCTGCCAACAAACGTGAGAACAGCTAGAGCAAGACTAACTAATGATGGCAAGTAAACTTTACCTGACTTTCTTTGAGCAATCAAAATCAATCCAGCAAAAAAGAGAATATAATAAACAGCTATTGCTTGTTCACTTAGCATAAACCCAATTGTTTTTGGAATAAAGTAACTTCCGCTAGAGGCAGGTAGATCAAGGTTTATTAACTCCGGTTTACCATTACCTTTAAGAGATACTGACATTAATTGATATTCCTCCGGTTCCCCCGGCCAATTTTCATAATGCAAAAATGCAATTTCATCCTTTTCATGCAAAAAGACAGGTGACTGCACATTTGCTTGTAAATCTGTTAATTGATTCGTTTTATTACTTTCGATATTTTTTACAAATAACTCATAATGAAACAAGCTAGTATTCTTTGATTGTTCAGTTACTGCTGTATAAGCGAGCAATGTACCATCTTTAGACAGAACGGAAGAATACATATCATCTTTGATTTGTGCAACGGATGATTCGGTTTTTTTCTCTAAAGAATAGGCAACAAGCTGTTCAGTCGTTTTATATAAACTGTAATACAAAGTCTTTCCATCAGCTGAAATAGAAAGATCATTCATTGAAAAATGATCTCTGTCTGTTAGTTGATCAACTTGATCACTCTGACGATGAACTTGATAAAGATCAAATCCTTCTTTTGTTTCACCTTCTGATTTCCCAACTTCAGAAGCAGGCATTGCAACAAAGTATATAGACTCCTTGTCAGGGGCAAAAACAGCATCTGTTACATGAAGACTATCCAGCGCTAACCGCTTTGCATTACTACCATCATGATTCATTACGGTAATTGTTTGAATACGTTGATCATCCTCTGTCAAAAACAGCAGTTCTTCTCCATCAGATGAATATTTTGGTGAATGTGATCTTCCTTCTATTTTCTCACTTAATCTAGTAACATCCGTCCCATCCAGATTTGACACATAAATCGCTTCATGACCATCTAAAAAATACGAAAACGCAACTCGAGAATCATCTGGACCTATATCAAATTCCTGTCCTAACCCTGTGTAAAAACGATATGGATCTTCTTCTTGAAGGGTTTGGTAAAGAATCGAGCCTAGCATGAGTAATAAACTTACCACTGTAAAGATGAGAACAATTCGCTGTTTTTTCAAGCTTTTTCAGCTCCTTTCTTTATCTATCATATGCAACGGAATAATCCGGTAATTACTAAAATCTTCTATCTTTTTTGCCATTATACTATATTTAGCAGTCTTACTATAGGAAATCTAATAAATTAGAATAACTCGCCTTGTATGCGTAAGCCTTTGTTTTTCTTAATGTACAAAAAAGCCAGATGCATAAAAGCACCTGACTATAATAGATTTATCGCTTATTAAATCCTTTTTTCTCTACAAATTCTTTCATATACATTCTAGTAGGTTTTGATAATAAGCCTGCCATTTGACCTGTCCAAGTGTCTTTTCTTTCACCATTCGTCCGCTGTTCATAGTATTCAGAAATTTGTTCGTCATACTCTTTTAACTGATTGATATACCTGGTTTGATCTTGTTGATATTCATCTTCATGATACACATGCTCAAGCGGCAGTCTTTGCTTTTGATCCGGCTGCTGCGCAGGATATCCGACCGCAATACCGAATACAGGAAGAACATGTGCAGGAGTTTTTAATAAACTTGACACTTCTGATAATTGGTTTCTTAGACCTCCGATATAAACAGCACCAAGACCAATGGATTCAGCAGCGAGCACAGCATTTTGCGCTGCAAGAGCTGCATCAATCACAGCTACCATAAATTTTTCCGTACTCTCCAGAACTTCACTCGCATCATGATTATATTGACCAGCAATTAATTGATGTCGGTGCAAATCGGCACAAAAGACAAAGAAATGTCCATTTTCCGCTACATATTTCTGGCCACCTGCTAACTCTGCCAGCTTCAGCTTTTTTTCTTTATCCTTTACACCAATAATCGAATATGCCTGAATAAAGCTTGAAGTAGATGCTGCCTGGGCACTTTGAACGATTACTTGAATTTGTTCGTCTGTTAATGCTTTATCCTCAAATTTGCGGATGGAACGATGATTTAATATCGTTTTAATTACATCATTCAAGGTTATTGCCTCCTTTTTTCTATTATAAAAAGGATAACTCTTTTTCCTCTCATCACATACTAATCTGCTTATATTAATTCTTTCTGCTTTGTTTCTTCACCGAGCAGTAACACAGCTAGAGCTCCAATAATAATGGATATTGCAAAAATTAGAAAGATGATGTTGATTGAATATTCAGCTGCTACTAAATATCCGACAAGTAAGGGTCCTAAAATTCCACCAACTCTTCCAAATGATGCAGCTAGTCCTGCTCCAGTTCCGCGCACCTCTGTTGGATAGTGCTCAGGTGTATAGGCATAAAGCGCACCCCATGCCCCTAGGTTAAAGAATGACAAAAAGATACCTGATGTTAGTAATAATGGTAGAGTATCAGCATTTCCGAAGAAATAAGCACTAAAGGCTGTCCCAATTAAAAACGTAATGAGGACAAATTTTCGACCTGCGCGTTCAATTAGGTATGCAGCAACAAAATAGCCTGGAAGCTGGGCAAGTGTCATGATAAGCACATACTGAAAGCTTTTTATTAAGCTAAAGCCTTTTAACACCATCACACTTGGTAACCAAAGAAACATACCGTAATAGGAAAATACTACGCAAAACCATAGAATCCAAAGCATGGCTGTTTGTTTTACATAAGGCTTAGCCCATACCTTGGAAATTTTTGTGAACGGGGATTCCTTTTGTTTCGTCACACCAACCGCTTGAAATCTTGGAGAGTCCGGTAGTTTCATTCTTAAATACAATGCATAAAATGCTGGTAGAGCACTTAATAAAAGTGCAGCTTGCCAACCATATGTAGGGATAACGAAATAAGAGATTAGTGCAGCGATTAACCAGCCACCAGCCCAAAAGCTTTCTAATAAGACAACAACTTTTCCACGTTCATTAGCAGGAACACTTTCAGACACTAATGTAGATGCAACCGGAAGCTCTCCTCCTAACCCGGCACCAATAAAAAACCTTAAAATAAGAAACAGTGCATAGGAGGTGACAAATGCAGAAAGACCACTTCCCACTGAGAAAAGTAACAGAGTAATAATAAATACTTGCTTTCGGCCGACTTTATCAGCCATTAATCCAAACACTAAAGCTCCTACTGCCATTCCAATTGAATTTACACTGCCGATCCAGCCCATTTGGGAAGAAGTTAAATTCCAATCCTTTTGAAGAGCTGCAATGATGAATGAAAGAATTCCGACATCCATAGCATCAAACATCCATCCTAATCCTGCAATACTTAGAAGCTTTCGTCTGGAAATTTCCTGAGTTGTTTTCATGTAATCCACCTTTCCTTAAGGCTTTTCCAAGTATACTTCCATGTTTCATCTTTATCATACGGGGAAACGTATAACTAGTAGTACAAAGAAAGTGCATGAAATGTAAAAGAAACACGACAAGTTCTTGAGTAAAACCTGAATCTTACTTACTTACAAAACATATACTATTTACTCTCCATCTTCACTTATACTCTAAACAAATTCTTGTCGTCAATGTATATTGCTTAACATGCCAAAATCTTTTTTACTCCATGCACTTTTCTCTTTATTTCTTGTTGGCAAGTATGTTATAGTAATTGTAACAAAAAGTTCACAAAATGTTACTAATTAGGACACAGACTTGTAAGCGATACCAATGTTAAGGGAGTGTGTCAAAATGGATGTATTTTTTGCTTATTTATTAATAGGAACAGCAACCCCATTGTTTTTATGGAAGGAAAATAGAAAGCTTGCTATATTACAAGTACCACTTATTATTCTGATGTGGACAACATTAATTCTCTATATGTACTCTGATTTCGGAACTGGCCACCTTGTGTTTGGATCAATGTTCATTTTTAATATCGTTGCAGCACACTTAACTGTTCTTTATGTTCTTTGGAAATCTGAACTACCGGAATTCTTACAAAGCAGAACTGACGAGAACTATATTCATTAAGAACAAAAGCGCAAGCGCCTTGATTAGCCCCGACAAGCATAAGCCCCAAATGAATAGAAGACGTTCTTTGTCTTCAATTCATTTGGGGCTTATGACCTCGAGGGGCTAGGCGCTGGAGCTGGATGTCGAAGCGCTTAGCCCCAGTTCAAGAATTTTATAATTTTTTAAACGATAAAAAAGGGTATGACTCTCAATTAGAGTCATACCCTTTTTTGCTTTTAGCCCATATCCCAAACCATTGCAAGCAGTGTACCAAAAATAGTCACTAACGCAATGATTACTCCGTAGTAGATGTTTGTATAAATAGCCGCTCTGTCTTCCGTTTCACCTGCGTGCATGAAGACAACAAGCTGAAGACCTGCTTGTATGAATGCTGTTACAAGAAGTACAGTCATCCCTACCGGAAACGACATATCAAAGAAGTAAACACCAAGTGCAACGACTGTAAGGACTAATGAAAAAACAAATCCCATAACTTGTTTAAGCGGAAATAATTCGCTCATGTTTACATCATTCCTTTCAGATAGATGAAGCTAAAGATAAAGATCCAAACTACATCTAGGAAGTGCCAATAAAGTGAAAAGATAAACGACTTATTTGCTGTTTCTGGAGTTAATCCACGTTTTTTCACTTGCATTACAATAAATAATCCCCAGAAAAACCCTAGTGTTACGTGGGCACCGTGCGTTCCTAATGTCGTTAATAAAATTGACGTAAAGCCACTTACTCCAATACCTGCTCCCTCATGAGCATAATGAATAAATTCATATATCTCAATACCTAAGAACCCTAATCCTAAAATAAGTGTCACGACAAAGAAATTAATCATTGCCTTTACTCTACCAAGACGCATGGCATGGATACCAAGACCGATCGTAAAACTACTTGTTAAAAGTAAAAGTGTCTCAAGAATAACAGGCGTGATAACGAAGATTTCTGCTCCGTCAGGACCTGATCCTGTACGATTATATAATGTAAAGTAAGTTGCGAAAAGTGTTGCGAAAAGCATGATTTCCGCACCAAGGAAAATCCAAAATCCAAAGATCTTTAATTGATTTTCTTCTGTACTATATTCAAGTGGAAGCGAGTTATCAATTTTCATGTTTAAGCACCTCGCAATTCTGATTCAGTTTCTTCAATTTCTTTAACAGGAATATATCGACCATGATCTTTTTCGAACGAACGAAGTGTCATAAATACGAAAATCCCAATTGTTGTTATAATAGCTGGAATCCATAAGCTAAAGATCAGCGAGAAGCCCCATACAAAGAAGAAACAACTCATAATGAATGGCATACCACTGTTATTAGGCATATGAATTTTCTTATATTCACCTTTGAATAGTTCATGACCGTGTTTCTTCGCATCCCAGAATGCTTCGCTTGTTTTCACTTCAGGTACAATTGCAAAGTTGTACTCTGGAACTGGAGTGTGTGTAGCCCACTCAAGTGTACGTGCATCCCAAGGATCTGAACCGATATTTCTTGGTGCATAACGAATGCTGTAATAGATGTTATAAGCGATTAACGCAAAACCGATCATCATAATTCCGGCACCGATAAATGACACCATATTTAATGGACCAAATCCAGTTGCTTCTGAATATGTGAAGCTACGACGTACTTGACCGTCTAAACCAGTAATATACATTGGGATAAATGCTAGGACGAAACCGATAGAAAGTAACCACGCTGTCCATTTCCCAATTCTTTCGTTCAACATAAAGCCGAACATTTTCGGCCAGTAATATGTTAATCCAGCAAGCATAGCGTACACTACACCAGGAATAATAACATTGTGGAAGTGAGCAACTAAGAACATTGTATTATGGTATTGGTAGTCAGCTGCAGACATTGCAAGCATAACCCCTGTTACCCCACCTAATGTGAAAAGCGGGATGAATAGCATTGAATAAAGCATTGGCGTTGTCATACGAATTTTACCTTTTCGCAGTGTGAACAACCAGTTAAAGATCTTAACCCCAGTCGGTACAGCAATCGCCATTGTTGTAATAGAGAAAATACTGTTTGTAAACGCACCTTGACCCATTGTAAAGAAGTGATGCGCCCATACTAAGAAAGAAAGAAGAGAAATTAACACCATTGACCAAACCATTGACTTGTAGCCATATAGGTTACGACCTGAGAATGTTGAAATAATCTCACTATAAAGACCGAATGCCGGTAAAATCAAGATATATACTTCAGGATGTCCCCAAACCCAGAACAAGTTCGCCCAAAGCATATCCATACCACCGTTATCGATCGTAAAGAAGTGGGTTCCAAATAGACGATCCATTGTTCCCATTGCAAGTGCAACTGTTAATACAGGGAAAGCAAATACGATAATTAAGTTTGCAATAAGCGCAGACCAAGTGAACATTGGCATTTTCATTAATGTCATACCAGGTGCTCTCATTTTCATGATCGTCGTAATAAAGTTAATACCCGTAAGCAGGGTTCCGATTCCGGCGATCTGTATCGCAATCATATAATAATTCGTTCCGACAGATTTACTGAATTCCTCACTAGCCAGTGGGAAATATGAAGTCCAACCTGCATCAGGTGATCCACCGACAACGAATGAAATGTTAAATAACATAGCTCCCATAAAGAACAACCAGAAGCTTAAAGCATTCAGACGTGGAAATGCAACATCACGTGCTCCAATTTGCAGTGGAACAACTAAGTTCATGAAGAACATGATAAATGGCATTGCCATAAATAGAATCATAACAACACCATGAGTTGTAAAAATCTCATTATAATGCTGTGAATCTAGTAATGTATTATCAGGAACGGCAAGCTGTGCACGCAACATAATCGCGTCAACGCCACCGCGGAATAACATAACTAACGCAGAAATTAAATACATAATACCGATACGTTTATGGTCAACAGTCGTTAACCATTCACGCCATAAATAACCCCATTTTTTAAAGTATGTTAATCCAGCAAGGATTGCAATCGTTGTTAATCCAATCGCAACCATTGCTGCATAGATCGCAAAACTTGGATGAGGTACGGCAAAACGATCAAAGAAATCCATACGTTTGTGACTCCTTTCGGAAATGAATTATTTGTAAAGAAGAAAATGTTTAACGGACAAGTTTTTCTTCATTAGAACAAGTTAAGCTTAGTGATAAGCCAAATTTTAATGATTCATGTGTTCATGCTCTGATTGAGACATGTCTTCATGTTCTGAATGATCATCGTGAGATTCCTCAGTTTCTGCATCAGAAGCTTCTTCTTCCTCAGCTTCACCATGATGATGTTCATTCGGAGGTGAGAACTCTAAATGAGTTCCAGTATATGTTAACTGCCCAAGATGACCTGGTTCTAACAGCTCTGAAAATTCATCTTTTGTAAGAGGGTCAGCTGTTTCTTTTACTTCATCAACCCACTCATCAAATTCTTCCTGAGACATCGCTGTTACATTAAATGTATTTTCAGCAAATCCAGCACCACTAAAGTTAGAGTTACGGCCCATATACTCACCTGGTGCATCTGCAGCTAAATGAAGTGTTGTAACGTGATCATTCATCGCATACTTCTGTCCACCAAGCTGCGGAATCCAGAAGCTTGTAATCGGTCCGTGTGAATACAATTTAAATTCAAGCGGACGATCAGTTGGTATATATAAGTAGTTAACTGTTTCAATATTTTCTTCAGGATAGCTAAAATGCCATTTCCAATCAGAAGATGATGCATACACAACTAAAGGCTCTTTATCTCCGTAGCCTTCCGGCTTTGCCTCTACAATATAGTTACTTTGAACAGATACAAAAGAAAGATAAGCAACAATTAAAATTGGTACACCAACACAAATCGTTTCAACCCATACATTCCCGTGAATATGAGGCGGCTCATAATCATCAGGCTGCTTAGAAGCACGATATTTTACTAGCATGTAAATTAAAAGTCCAAATACAACAAGAACAATAAATAGCATAATACCCATTGTTAACAGAATGTCACTTGCTAGTCTTTCAGCCTGAGGCCCCTTTGGATCCAAAACCAATAACGGCTCACATCCAGATAAAACAGCAGCAATTGTTAACATAATCGCAAACAAAGACCATTTTAATTTCATAAAAGTACTCCTTTCCTTTATGCATAGACACACTAGGATCTATACTATAGTTAGTTTGACTAACCACTAGCTAAAATGTTGTGAATTGCTTTTGTGAAGAAATGAACATAGTGAAACTCACATATACGCGAGTAACACGTAATTCAATACCCACATCATAGCAGAGGACAAACCTGAAAGGTATATTTTTTAATTTTTGTCATGTAACGTTCAACGGTTGATCACGATTTTGTAATAGTTTCTTCATAAAACGTTCACTTTTTTGGAAATAATATTGCTTACATGGATAGATAAAGGATTGTTTGGGGGTTATTTCTTACTTTTTATGGATAAATGATAATCTACCATTCGACACATTTTGCTTACATTTATTACTAGTCCAATTCAAAAAGACCGCATTCAGCGGCCCACTCTCTCTTCAGCAATCTTCTTAATATACCGATTTCTCTTAATTAAAAATTCTTTCATATACTGCTCTAAAAACAGTCGGTCCGCAAGCTTTCCAATAATGCCGAACGGGGAGGTGTAGTCGAATGTGTCGACCATAAGAGTGCCGGTTTCTTTTTCAATAAATTCGTGTACGTGGTAAAAACGTTTGAAGGCTCCTTTTTCCATTTCGTCGACGAAACGGTTAGGGAAGTCGAATTCAGTGATTCGAACGGTTAGGTTTTGCTTAACCCCAAAGTGTACAGCTTCCCAGGTGACGGTTTCGTTCAGTCCGATGAGACCGCTTGTTACACCACCGATGGCACGTTCATTTGTTTGGCTTGTGGACTCGGTATGAATATCGATATCACGCGCAACATCAAAGCAAATGTTGCGCGGTGCATATATAAACATATCTGTTTTAATAATTGGCACGTTGGATCTTCCTTATCTTTAGCGTTTCACAGTTGTTATTCTTTAAGATTCAACTTTGCTAACGCATCTGCTAATGCGTTATTTGAAAAGTTATCATCTTGCTTTTTCATGTAATTTGAGACTTCACGTTTTGATACCTTACTATTTTGATTCTTTTTACGTCTTTCCTGGAAGGTAGACATTTTTTCGCGGTGGCCGCATTTACAAACAAATAGTTGACCTTCTCCTTGGCCTCGTAACTCTAACTTTTTGTGACAATTTGGACAGCGGGCATTTGTCACCTTTGAGATACCTTTTCGATAACCGCATTCACGATCCTGGCAAACATGCATTTTACCTTTCTTTCCGTTTACTTCCAGCATTAGTTTGCCACATTCAGGGCACTTGCTTCCTGTCAGATTATCGTGCTTAAATTTCTGTTCACTATTTTTTATTTCATTTACTACTTCTTTCGCATATTGCTTCATTTCGTTTAAAAAGACTTGTTTTGGTAGAGCACCTTTGGAAATTTTCGTTAGCTTTTGCTCCCATTCTGCTGTGAGAACAGGTGACTTTAATTCTTCTGGAACCAACGTTAAAAGCTGCTTACCCTTTGATGTAATGAAGAGTTCTTTGCCTTTTTTCTCTATTAAAAAACTACTATACAGCTTTTCAATAATATCAGCTCTTGTTGCAACGGTTCCAAGTCCGCCTGTTTCCCCAATCGTTTTAATCAGATCCTTGCTTTCACCTGCCATGTATTTTGTTGGATTTTCCATAGCTGAAAGTAGTGTTGCTTCATTGAATCTGGCAGGCGGCTTTGTTTCTCCAGTTGTTTTGGAGATAGCTCTTAACGAAAACGTATCACCTTCTGATAAAGCTGGAAGTGTTTGATCATCTTCACTGTCTTCGTCTACATGGTCACTGTATACTTCTTTCCAGCCTGGAGAGATGACACGCTTTCCCTTTGCCAAAAACGATTCATCACCAATTTTAGCTGTCACAACTGTTTGTTCATATTGATAAGCAGGTGAAAGAACAGCAACAAAACGTTTAACGACAAGGTCATAGATTTTCCGTTCTTTATCTGATAATGCACTTAATGGTACAGATTCTTCTGTCGGAATGATGGCGTGGTGATCTGATACCTTTTGATCATCTACGAATGATTTATTTGCTTTAATAGGCTTGCTTAAAATCTTTGCAATAGCTGGTGCATATGGTTTGATCCGGCACGCTTCAAGGCGATCCTTTAAGGTTGCTACAATGTCGCTTGTAATATAGCGTGAATCTGTTCGTGGATATGTTAACACTTTATGCTGTTCATAGAGCTTTTGCATAATGGAAAGTGTTTCTTTTGCTGAATAACCAAACCGCTTATTTGCATCTCGTTGCAGCTCGGTTAAATCGTAAAGAGCAGGCGAATATGTCTTTTTAGGCGTAACCTTCACATTGACTATCTTGGTCTCTTTTCCTTTTAGCTGACCGAGCTTTCTATCAATCGATTCGGCATCAAATGATTTCGTATCGTTTGTCTTTGCATCCTGCCAGGTGAATGATAGTCCCTTCTCGGTTACAGCTTTGATTCCATAAAATTTCTTAGGCTTAAAGCTTCGGATTTCTTCCTCGCGCTGAGCAATCATCGCTAATGTTGGTGTTTGGACACGTCCTGAAGATAGCTGTGCATTGTATTTGGTTGTGAGCGCACGTGTTGCGTTTAAGCCAACAATCCAGTCTGCTTCTGCCCTTGCTACGGCTGATGCATAAAGATTTTCATATTCTTTTCCACTTTTAAGCTTGCGGAAGCCTTCTTTAATCGCTTTATCTGTGACAGAAGATATCCAAAGTCTTTTAATTGGTTTGTTTACATGAGCTTTTTCTAAGATCCATCGTGCGACAAGCTCCCCTTCACGCCCTGCATCTGTTGCAATTACAATGTCACGCACATCCTTGCGCAATAACTGTGATTTGACCGTTTGAAATTGCTTACCTGTTTTTTTAATAACCACTAGCTTAAGCGGTGCGGGCAGCATTGGCAAATCTTCCAAGCGCCATGATTTATATTGATCTCCATAGCTTTCCGGATCAGCCAATGTCACAAGGTGCCCAAGTGCCCATGTAACAATATACTGATCTCCCTCAAGAAAACCATTTCCTTTCTTATGACAATGTAACACTCTAGCTAAATCTCTCCCAACAGAAGGTTTCTCAGCTAGAACGACTGTTTTACTCATCGAAACATCCTTTCGTAACTACATTCTGTTTCTATTATAGATGAATTCGGGACAAAGGGACAGGTTCCTTGTCCCACGGGGTGGGACGAGGAACCTGTCCCTGCGGACCATAAAGTAAAAAACGCAGAACACTCGTTCTGCGTTTTTTACTTTAATGCATACAACTGTTCCAACGCACTGGCTAATGATGCAGTTGTTTTAATTTCTCCAAAATCAAGACCAAGCTGGATAGCTGTTTGGGCAATTTCTGGTCTTATTCCAGATAAAATAGCAGTAATACCCAGTAATTGCAGTGCTCTTATTAAACTAAATATTTCCTGTGCTACCATTGTATCGATAATAACAACACCTGATAAATCAATACATAAGTAATCAACATCCAAATTAGCACATTGTTTTAATGTATTTTCTATAATTAATTTTGCTCTTGCCGTATCAATATCTCCTATTAGAGGAAGCAGAGCTACTCTGTTTTGGAGAGAGATAACCGGTGCACTTAGTTCATTAATGACTTCCTTTTGTGCCGCCAGTTGTCTCATCGTATTCTTATGAGCTTGATCAATATAAATGTAAATAGATAATTGGCAGATTTTTCTCACCTTTTCTAACCAAAGGAAAAGTCTGTCAACATCGATTTTATCTATATTTTGTTTGTAGAAATTCTTTATGTAGGTTATATAAACTTCCTGTGTTCTACCAAACTCCCTAACAACGTAATGCACTGGCGTATCCAGATGTTTCTGGTCTCGGGCTAATTCTTCCGACCATTCTGTAAATTCCTTGAAAAACTGATCTTCTTCTTTTTTGAAAATCCTATGTAAACGTAGAAAATAATCTTGATTTTGCTCCTTTAAGGCTTGGATAACTTTTGGATCTCTTGAAGAATAAACAGAATTGGGATCTTCATCCTCCACAAGATGATACCAATCCTCTGTCATTTGCCAAGAGTTTTCTACTAAGTAATTATATAGCTCTATATTTCTATGCATATGCTGTCTCTCCTTAGTATTTATTTTACAAGTGAATGTTTAAATGCATAAATAACCGCTTGTGTTCGGTCTTGTACATCAAGTTTACTTAAAATATTACTCACATGTGTTTTAGCTGTTTTTAGCGCAATAAATAATTCATCAGCGATTTCCTGATTCGTTTTTCCCTCAGCCATAAGCATTAAAATTTCCATTTCCCTGGAGGTTAGTTGATCGTGCAGATGAACCGCATCCTTTTGGCGCATTTTCATCATCATTTTCCCTGTTACCTCAGGCTCCAGTATAGATTGTCCATGAAAGGTCGCCCGGACTGCATTCGCAATTTCACTTGCTTTTGATGTTTTTAAAAGATAGCTGGTTGCACCTGCTTCAAGAGCCGGGTATACTTTTTCATCATCAAGGAAGCTAGTCACAATAATAATTTTTGCCTCTGGCCATGCATTCATAATTTCCTTGGTTGCTTCGATTCCATCCATTTCGTTCATGACTAAATCCATTAAAATCACATCCGGACGAAGCTCCAGGCATAGTTCTACACCTTTACGTCCATTATCAGCTTCACCGATTACTTCAATATCGGGCTGTGCGGAAAGGTAGGATAGAACTCCGATTCTCACCATTTCATGATCATCAACAAATACGACTTTAATCATTTTCTTCACCCCACTCTCCTGCCAAAATTGGAACTTTTACCTCTAATCGTGTTCCATTATTTTTCAAGCTTACGATTTTCATTGATCCACCAATTTCTAATGCTCGTTCATGCATATTTTGCAATCCATAGGATCCTGACTTTCCTTCTTCCTGATCAAATCCTATTCCATCATCTGTCACACGCATGATCACAAATTCGTCACGCTTTATAAGCAGCACATCCAAAGTTGTTGCTTTCGCATGTCGCAATGTATTGGAAACAGATTCTTGTAAAATTCGAAATAGATGGTCCTCTACCCCTTTGTCTAACGGTATCGGTTCTACCTTCCATTTTATATTCATTGTGACCTTCTGCATAAGTTCTACTAAAAGCTCCTGAATTCCTTCTTGAAGTGATTTTCCTTTTAATGCAACGGGACGCAAATGAAGTAATAACGCTCTCATTTCAAGCTGTGACTGATGAATAGTTGCTTCAATCATTTTCAGTTGTTTCGTTTCCCAGTCATCAGATATCGGCTTTGACTCTGTAACAGCTGACATCATCATTGATGCAGCAAATAACTGTTGGCTAACTGAGTCATGAAGCTCTCTTGCCAGCCGATTTCTTTCCTGGGAGACCATTTCCTGAACTCTTCTTTCCTGATCTTCCGCTTTTTCATTTGCAATTTTTTGTGATAATTTTGTTTGCTCCAGCATTTGTTTCTGGATTTTTGTTAGTTTTGTTTTTATTTCCTGAATATCCGGTAATGGGTGTTGTTCGGTAAGAATCGGCTTTCCCTTTGAAACCTCTTGAATATCTAGGTCAATAGATCGCAGATGTTTCTTCCAACTAAATCCCGTAATAAATCCAAAACATACACCCGCTAAAATACTAACACTTGGTACAATATAAATAAACGGTAAGTCCATTACTTTACGAGTCCATAATTCTCCCCACTCATCGAAAGGAAAAGCCATAAAAAACAGAAGAGAAAAGATAACAAATATAATGAGGGTAAAAATGGCGCTGCTGATAATTTGCCGCTGAACCATGCTCATACTCTTTTCACCTCAAGCTTTCCCGAGATTGCTGAGGTGAAGAGCTTAATCTTTTGGTCAGCCTCTTTATATTGTGCTGTCTCGTAGATAACTGTTTCATTCACGACCCGCTGTTCGGCCTCTTGAAAGATCGTAATAGATCCCGCAATTGTAGAATGATGGATATGAAGTTCCATCTCATAAGGGACTAACACTTGAACATTCCCAACTAGGCTTCGAATGACAATAACCGCTTCAGCAATCGGCAATACAGTGTCACTTAAATCAATGACCGTATTTCCTATCCCGACTTGGATATTAATATCATTCCATTCATATGCATGCTCCGGCGATTTTTGGCTGGAAAAAATCTTATTCTCAAAGATTTTTTTCCGTTGAATAAATTCACCGTTATTACTTGTTTCTTGAGACTCAATGATAATCGGTTTTACTTGCTTAGGGTTTTTTTGTGTTTGAAAAAAATGGACAATAAGATATATAACCAATACAAATAAAAAATAGCGAAGAGTAATCATATTAAGTACGGTACCAACGAACCAAATCCATCCGCCCCAGTACAGGAGCTTCCCTAAAAAGCGCGGTCGCCATTTCCGTCCTAAATAGATACTTCCAATGGAGAGAAGAAAGGTGACAATTAATCCACCGTTAAAAAATAATACTTCTAATAGAAGGAGGAGAAATCCTATTAAGATGATCCAATTTAAATAGTCTGAATTTATATTCTTAAGCATGTGGTATTCCTCCTTCCTTTTTTCTGGAGAGTTAATTGAAGTTTATACTATGTGAAAAAGGCGCAGTGACCTACGCCCTTTTAGAATACCATGTTGTCTTATGAAATTGCATTTGTTTCTTCTGTTTTTAGTTGTTTTTCTAATTGAGCAATTCGTGCATCAATTGTACTGCGGTGATAGTCTTGGTTCACTTTTTGTTCAAGGCGATCCAGATAGCTTTCCATTTCCTCAAAACGAGTGAAAGCTTTCGTTGAAAAACTGCCCTGATCTACAACTTTATTCATACGGTGATGTGCTCGAGCTATATTTTCTCTGCCCATCAGTTCCATTCTTTTTATATGCATATCCTTTACCTTATGCTTCATTTCCTCATACTTTTGTTCAAGCTCTTCAAGTTGACGTGTGGTTTGCTGACGTGACTCTTCTAAACGTGCAACTCTTTCCTCATAATGAGATTGTTCTCTTAAAGCAAATTCATATAGCTCTGTTTCCCCTGCTTGAAGTGCAATTTCAGCCTGGCGTTGACGTTTTTCTGCTAAATGAACTGCTTCATTGTATTCACGATTGAATTCGTCTTTTAATAAATATTGTCTTTCAACAAGCTTACGTACCTTTTCTGTTTCAGCTTCACATTGTCTTAAGTAGTGGTTTAGAACTGCGATCGGATTTTTTTGCTCCTTTTGATCTAAAGCCTCATGTAAATCTGCTGCAATGGTTTCCTTTAATCTTGTAAAAATGTTTGCCATAATATATCTCTCCTTTTTTGAATTATAAATTTCCTTTTAAGTCATTCCATTCTTTTTCAAAATTAGTGAATGGGTCAGAGCTTTCTTTAACCTTCTTTGATGGTTTATTCCAGTTTTTATACACTATATATAAAACATAGATAGCCACAAAGCCTAAAACGGCTGGAAGGTTAGACGCTGAAGCAAACAGTGCAATGACTCCAACGATTGCACAAACAACTTTTGTAAACGTTGAATCAGTTTTCAAAAATCCTTTGTACGCATAATACATGATGAGAAGACTTATCCCTAAGGCAATCATTGGTGCCAGATTTGATAGCAACACCATAACGGCCACCCCACCAAGTAATACATAACCAAACTTCTTCATCTTATTTCCTCCTTTTCTTTTCTCGCATAAGAGTTTTTGCTTTCTTATGCTGTGGTCCGTTTCTATGTCTTTATCTTACCTACATTTTCATTTCCTCAAAACGAGCGCCAGCTTTATTTTCATCTAAGACTTGAGACGTAGTGAGGGTCAGGCTCATATAAATGCATACATGTTTTTCTATCAATGGGAAAAAATGAATAAGAAGAATGCAGCGTGAAGCAAAGGAGGCAGTTTGATGACAGAAGAGTTTCCACAAGGACAGATGCCACATGAGCCGGAGCCGTTTTGGAGAGAATCTACTCAAGTTCATTCTTTTTCTCCTTTGACGATTGATACGGAAGTCGACGTCGCAATCGTTGGGGGAGGTATTACCGGAATTACAACAGGATACCTGCTTTCAAAGCAAGGAATGAAAGTCGCTATTTTGGAAGCTGATCAAGTTCTAAATGGTACGACCGGGCATACAACTGCTAAAGTAACAGCCCAGCATGGATTAATTTATGATGAATTCATTCAACACATGGGAGAAGAAAAAGCCAAGCAATATTATCAGGCAAATGCTGATGCACTTAAGTTCGTTCGCCAAACGGCAGGCGATCTTCAAATCGATTGTGATCTAACTGAAGAAGATGCCTATATTTATGCAGTTAGTGATGAATATGCTAAAAAAGTCATGAAAGAATACGAGGCTTACCAAAGACTTGGCATACATAGCGAATTTGTTGAGAGCATTCCTTTTTCCATTGATGTGAAAGGTGCTTTGGTAATGAAAGCACAAGGACAATTCCATCCTCTTAAATACTTAAAAGTGCTTGTGGATGAAATTGTGAAGGCAGGTGGTGAAGTCTATGAACAAACAACTGCGATTGACATAGATGAAACAACACCAAAGCCAATGGTCATTACGCGTGAAGGCCGTCGAGTTGCATGTAAATACGCAATAGCCTGCTCTCACTTTCCATTCTTTGATGGAAAAGGATTTTATTTTTCGCGCTTGCATGCAGAACGTTCATATATTTTAGGGATTACAGCAAAGCAGGATTACCCTGGAGGAATGTATTATAGTGCAGATTCACCAACCCGTTCCCTGCGATATACGCCAATGAACGGGGAAAAGCTCATATTAGTTAGTGGAGATGGCCATAAAACAGGTCAAGGTACATCCACATCAAAACACTACAAAGCACTTGAGCAATTCGCTGAGGAAGTGCTCGGAATTGAAGAAATCAAATATAGATGGTCTGCCCAGGATTTATACACATTAGATAAAGTACCTTATGTTGGACCAATTACCTCTAACAAACCGAATATTTTTGTCGCAACAGGATATCGAAAATGGGGTATGACAAACGGAACCGCAGCTGCACAACTTCTTGCAGATCTTGTATTAGAAAAGGAAAATCCATACAAAGAGCTCTATAGTCCTTCACGTTTTTATGCAATCCAAGCATAAAAAAATTCCTCAAGCAAAACCTCGATGTTGCAGGTCATTTAATTGAAGGAAAAATCGATATTGCTGATAAACGGATTGAAGACATAGGCAATGATGAAGGTTCTGTTGTTGTTGTGAATGGCAAAAGAGCAGGTTGTTACAAAGACCAGGATGGAAATATTAACCTTGTTGATACTACCTGCACGCATATGGGGTGTGAAGTAGAGTGGAATAGTGGTGATCGTTCATGGGATTGCCCTTGTCATGGATCAAGATTTTCAGTGACAGGAGATGTGATCGAAGGACCTGCGAAGAAGCCGTTGAAGAAGGTAGATATGTGATCGATGGTATTCGATTGAACTAAGAATGTGAATTTTTAACAATGAAAAAGTTCCTTCTCTCTTCATGTTCTTCTCCGATCTGGATAAGCTAAAACTAACATCAAGAATAAGGAGATGATGACACATCATGAAGAGAGAACATAATAACAAAAATCAATCACAAGCTTATAAAGGAAAAGTATATCAACGAAAGTCCGAAGCATTGTCAGAATATAACATTACCACTACAAATCAGCCGCTTCCACAGCCAAAGGATTATGAAGAGATTGAGTATTGATCCCCATTTTTCTTATCCTAAGTCATGAAGGACAGTATATTCCTTATTTCTTGAGTTTTGTCCTTCATGACATTCTTAAGGACATTTATATGTTTAATTTTCCCTATTTTGTTCTTCATCCACTGTATGAAGGACTTTTCTCTCTTTGTTCTCTGCTATTTTGTCCTTCACATCCACTATATGAAGGACTTTTCCCCTCTTAATTTTTCCTACTTTGTCTTTAAGCTATCCCAAACCAAATGAACACAAAAAAGCAGCCCAATTTAACTTCAATCAGACTACTTTCAGCTTACTTATATATTTTTCTACAAAGACTCAACCAGTACTTCTCCATCCGATTCCTCCACAGCAAAACCATACTTTTCTAAGGTTTCACGTGCTTGAGCCGTTTCGCAAACAAAGGAAACTGTTTGATTTATTTCTTTCGGAGATATTCCATACTGAGCCCCTTTTTCCATAAGAAGATCAACCGCTTCACTTGATGAAAACACGATTGTTGTCAAAGATGCATCTTCTAATGATCTTTTTATAATGGTCTCATATCTACCATCAATGCTGGTTTCATATACAGAGATGAAATGGATACCATCCAAGCTAGAATAATCCTTTTTTTGTTCTTCGGATCCAATAACAAGGAGGCTTCCTTGATGGTCCATCGTATCCACATGCTCAGCATATAACCCTTTTTCTTCAAGCTTAGAGATCGCTAAAGTATTTTGACAATAAAGCTTTGCCTGGATTTGACGTATATCCATTTTCTTCTCTTTTAGCTGGTTAAAAAAGGCCTCCACACTTTCTCTGGATAAAAATAACATACGTTCGTAAGCAGGGAGTAAATTCAAAACAGCAGATTCGATCAACTTTTCTTTAGTGATCCATCGAGGAAATTCAATCACGTCTGCTCCTTGTTCCATCCATTCACTTGTGCGATTTACATCCTCAGCTTTTCCTCGAATATAGAGAATTTGCTTTCCAAATAACGGGCGATTTTCAAACCATTTCACTTTATCCCTTGTTGAAACAATATCGCCCACTAATGTAATCGCCGGATTTTCTATCTTTGCCGCGCGAACTTTCTCTACAATAGTAGAAAGTGTTCCAACTACGTTTTGTTGACGGCTCCACGTTCCCCAGCGAATAATGATAACGGGCGTATCAGGCGATTTACCAAACTGGATAAGGTTTTCACAAATATGCTCTAAATTGGAAACGCCCATATAAAATGCAATCGTCTGAACACCTCTTGCTAATCCTTCCCAATCGATATCCGGTTTGCCATTTTTCGATTTATCATGAGCTGTAACAACAGCAAATGATCCAGCATAGTCACGGTGTGTTACGGGAATACCGGCATATAATGGTGCAGCTATTCCTGAAGTGATACCAGGCACAATTTCAAATGGAATTTGGTGTAAAGCAAGCTCTTCTGCTTCCTCGCCTACTCTCCCAAAAACACTTGGATCTCCACCTTTAAGCCTTACAACTGTATGACCTGCCATTGCCTTTTGAACTAAGGTTGCATTAATTTCATTCTGTCTCATGAAGTGACGTGTTGGAAGCTTCCCACAATAAATCAGATCACAATGTGCTGGTGCGTCGTCAAGAAGAGAGAAATTCACCAGTCGATCATAAAGGATAACATCCGCTTTTTTTATGGCTTCCCTTCCTTTTACCGTAATTAGCTCGCGATCACCTGGACCTGCTCCAACCAGGTATACTTTTCCTACACTCATTCCCTCGTCCTCCCTTAACTTTATTTATTTTTAAGTAAGGGAAGATTGTTCTCTTACTTTCGCTTTTTATTTATACCTTTAAACTAACAGAAAGACCTCTCCATCATCAATAACTGTTTCATATGTTTTGACACAGCCGAAATCCGGTTCTTGTACTTTTCCATCTTCAAGGCAGATTTTCCAGTCATGCATTGGGCAAAATACATGCTCACCACTTACAATCCCTTCACTTAGCACTCCGCCTTTATGAGGACATTTATTTTCTATCGCTTTTATTTTACCGCTTGAAAGTTTAAAAACTGCTACTTCTTTGTTCTTTTCTAGTATAACCGTTTTTCCTACTCTTTCGGGCAAATCATTTAATGCTCCTACATATATCTTTGCTTTTGTTAATTCCTTCATGTGTTTATTCCTCCTTGAGGGAATATTTTGATATTTATAACCATTTTTTGGATAGGCTGTTTTTAACCCTTGTTTCTTTGTAACTAGTATTGCTGTTGGTTGATTTTCGCTACAGGATGCTCGCTTTCCGTGGGGTGGGCGGTGAGCCTCCTCGACGCACAGCGCCTGCGGGGTCTCACCTGTCCCACAATTCCCACAGGAGTCTCGCACCTTCCGCTCCAATCAACCTAGAAAGTTTTTGTCTAAAGTACCAATTCACAGGAAAAATACTTTCTAAAAGTACAAAAAAGGGTTAATAAGTTCCTCTTAAGACATCTCCACGGTCTCAAAAAGTTCTTTTGTTGTTTTCTTATCTTCAATAATTTCTTTCCAAGGATCTTTGTAAACAGATAATGTTTCGTCCATGCGGGCATTTAGCTCGATACGTTTTTGTTTATCATCTAGAACAGATTGGACATGTGCTAGGCCTACGCGGTCTACCCATGCAGATGTGCGCTCTAAGTAATTAGCTGTTTCACGGTAATATTGTAGATAAGCACCTGTGATTTCCATTGCTTCTTCATCTGTTTTTACTTTGTATAATAAATCTCCGCCTCGTACATGTGTGCCACCATTACCGCCGATATAGATTTCCCAGCCGCCATCAATACCAATGAATCCAATATCTTTAAAGCCTGATTCTGCACAGCTTCTTGGGCAGGCAGAGACAGCCATTTTGACTTTATGCGGTGTTTGTAAGCCTTCAAATTTCTTTTCAAGGCGAATACCCAAGCCCATTGAATCTTGTGTTCCGAAACGGCAGAATGTTTCACCAACACATGTTTTTACCGTACGTAATGATTTTCCGTAAGCATAACCTGAATTCATATCCAAATCTTGCCATACTTTTGGCAGATCATCTTTTCTTACACCGAATAAGTCAATACGCTGTCCACCTGTTACTTTTACTAATGGAATTTCATACTTTTCTACAACATCTGCAATTCGGCGCAACTCACTGGCATTTGTTACACCGCCATACATTCTAGGTACAACTGAATATGTTCCATCTTTTTGAATATTTGCGTGCATACGTTCATTTACAAATCGGGATTCTCTTTCATCTTCGTATCCAATTGGATTCACCATTGCTAAGTAATAGTTAAGTGCCGGACGACATTTTGAGCATCCTTCAGATTCCCAGCCGAGTACATTCATCACTTCTTTTATATGCTTTAATCCTTTTGCTCGAATTTCTTCTACTACTTCGTCACGTGATAATGTTGTACAACCACAGATTGCTTCTTTTTGTGAGGAAGCATCAAAGTCAGATCCAAGTGTATATTGAAGGACATCTGCAACTAATGGTTTACATCCACCACATGAACGGGAGGCACTTGTACAACCCTTAATTGCATCAACTGTTGTACAGCCTTTTTCTTGGATTGCTTGAACAATCGTCCCTTTAGACACTCCATTACATCCACAAATAATTTCATCATCAGCCATTGATGCGACTAAACTTTCACCAGCTTCTTCTCCAATCGGCTGAAGGATGCTGATTTTCTCTGTATCAGAAATGTCTGCTTCCTTCTTAATCATTGAAAATAAGCGACTACCCTCTTTGCTATCCCCGAATAAAACCGCCCCAACAATTTTATTTCCTCTTAAAACAATCTTTTTATAGATACCATCTTGTTCATCGAAGATTTTCAGAGATTTCTTGTCATCGCCTTCCATAAAGTCACCAGCGGAGAATACCTCTACTCCGGATACCTTTAATTGCGTTGATAATACAGAGCCTTTATACCCGTCAGTAGCCTCCCCGCAAATATGTTTGGCTAAAACCATGCCTTGTTCATAAAGGGGGGCTACCAGGCCGTATGGAATTCCGTTATGTTCTGCACATTCACCGACAGCATACACATTTGGAATAGTTGTTTGTAAAAAGTCATTAACGACAATCCCTCTATTTACATCAAGACCACTCTCAACCGCTAGTGAAATATTCGGCTTAATTCCTACCGCCATTACGACTAAATCTGCTTCAAGGTGACTTCCGTCCTTAAACTTCAATCCTTCTACACGATCTTCTCCATATATCTCAGCCGTACTAGCTTCTAATAAGAACTTCATTCCCTGCTTTTCTAATTCTTTTTGAAGAAGCTTACCTGCTGTTTCATCTAATTGACGCTCCATTAAAGTTGGTGCAATGTGAATAACAGTGACATCCATTCCTAAGTTTAGAAGACCGCGTGCTGCTTCTAATCCAAGTAATCCCCCACCAATAACGGCTGCTTTTTTATACTTTTTAGAAGCATCAAGCATAATATCTGTATCTTTAATATCACGAAATGCTGTTACCCCTTCCTTATCTGCACCAGGTAGAGGCAGGATAAATGGAACAGATCCAGTTGCTACGATTACTTCATCAAATGGTACAATTCTTCCTTTGTCCGAACGAACGACCTTCATCTCTGAATCAATTTTTGTTACAGTTTCACCTGTATAAAGGGTAATATTGTTTTCTTCATACCAATCCCAATCATTTAGGGTGATATCTTTTACTTCTGTGTCACCTTGTAAAACTTTTGATAAAAGAATTCTATTATAATTCGGATGCGGTTCCGTTCCAAAAATGGTGATATCGAATGCATCCTTAGAGATTTTTAAAATTTCTTCGATTGCTCTTACTCCGGCCATTCCGTTTCCTATTAGCACAAGCTTCTTTTTATTCAAGTGAATTTCCTCCCCTTGGAAAGTTTCTTTCACTATATCACGGTTAAATGAAATATTTTATATACATGTTAGTTTTTCTGACATAGTTTATTAGAATTAATAACATGGCTAAATAGACAAAAAAAAGAGAAAAACCAGCTACTAACTGATTTTCCTCATATTTGTTTAATATTCACCGTACTAACTTTAAACCCGGGCATTTTACAATTCGGATCTAAGTCCTCTCCTACAAGCATGTTCACGTTTTGATCTTCTGCCCAGTGGAATGGAACAAATACAGTATCTTGTCTAATTTTTTCAGAGATTTTACTTCTCACCATAATTTTTCCTCGTTTTGAGGCAACAGCTACAAGGCTATTTGGTTCAATTTCATATTTTTTAGCTGTGTCAGGATGGATTTCAAGATATGATTCAAAATTCCTTGCTGCAAGTGCTGAACTTTTACGTGTTTGCACTCCAGTTAAATAGTGTGACATGATTCTGCCGGTTGTTAAGTACAATGGATAATCATCACATGGTTTTTCCTTTGGTATTTCTGATGTGTTCGACACTGGGATCAAATTAGCTTTACCGTTCTGTGTTGCAAACGAATGTTCAAAAAGCCTCTCTGTTCCTTGATGATCTAATTCAGGACAAGGCCAAAGAATACCCTGCTCTTTTCTAATGCGCTCATAGGTAATGCCATAGTAATCAGCGATTCCGCCTTTACTCGCCTCTCTCAATTCATTAAAAATATCTTCTGCTTTTTTATAAGGAAAGTATTTTTCTTTTCCTAAGACTTTTGCAATGTCACAAATAATTTCCCAATCATTTTTCGCCTCACCTGGACACGGGCGACTTGCTTCACGCAGAGTGACTCTGCCTTCTACATTTGTCATTGTCCCTTCATCTTCTAAATAAGAGGATGCGGGTAAAATTAAGTCGGCAAATTGGGCAGTTTCAGAGATAAACATATCAAAAGCGACTAAAAACTTTAATTTCTTTAGCGCTTCTTTCACAAAACTTGCATTCGGATTAGAGACAACCGGATTAGAGCAAACGAGAAACATTCCCGTGATTTCTCCATCATTTATCTTTTGAAACATCTCGTAAGCTGATACACCTTTTCTTGGCAGCTCGTCTTTGTCGATTCCCCATACTTTGGCAACATGTGCACGATGCTCTTCATTTTCAATTAAACGGTATCCCGGTAATTGATCTGCCTTCTGTCCGTGCTCCCTTGCTCCTTGTCCGTTCCCTTGACCTGTTATGGCACCATAGCCTGAATATGGTTTTCCAATTTTACCTGTTGCGACAATGAAGTTTAGGAAATTTCGTACAGCAACTGTTCCATCTATTTGCTGCTCAACCCCTCTAGCTGTGAAAAGCATACCAGATTCTTCAGAGGCAAATTTTGTTGCGGCTGTTCTTATTTGATCCACCGGGACACCTGTCAGATCAAAAATCTCGTCTAATGATAGTGATTGAACATAGTCCCTAACCTCTTCAAATCCAGTTGCACGTTCTTTCACAAATGCTTCATCTACTAAGTTTTCCTCAATGATCACTTTTAGGAAACCATTTGCCAGCGCAGCATCCATCCCGGGCTTCACTTTCAAATGCAGATCAGCCAATTGTGTTGTTGGCGTTTCTCTTGGATCGATCGCAATGATATATGCCCCATTTTCCTTCGCTTTTTCAAAGTATGGCATAATTGTCGGCTGACACTCGGCAATATTTGTTCCCGCTAACAAGATGACCCTTGTGAAGGGGACTTCTTTTAACGTATTTGTTAATCCGCGATCCAAGCCAAAAGTCTGATTTGCCGCAGTTGCCGCAGCAGACATACAAAGGCGGCCATTATAATCAATATACGGAGTCTTTAAGCCGACTCTGGCAAATTTCCCAAGTATATAGGCTTCTTCATTTGTTATAGAGGCACTTCCATATATCGATAATGCCTCATACCCATCAACTGCTTGTATTTCTTCAACGTGTTTCTTTATAGTTGCAAGGGCATCTTCCCATGAAATTCGCACAAACTCTCCATTTACTTTTAGCAACGGATGGAGAATACGATCTTGATGGAACGGATGCTGGTGGGCATTCATTCCTTTAATACATAAGCGTCCTTGGGATGTTGGGTTGTCTTTCCCTATTGTTTTATAGGTTTTTCTCGAGACAACAGATTGTTCGATTAACTGCATTTTGCATTGCATACTACAAAACGGACATTGAGTATCATAAACTTTCTCAGA
Organism: Metabacillus schmidteae; assembly: GCF_903166545.1. Lineage (NCBI taxonomy): Bacteria > Bacillati > Bacillota > Bacilli > Caryophanales > Bacillaceae > Metabacillus > Metabacillus schmidteae. Next base: position 153,917 of record NZ_CAESCH010000001.1, read on the forward strand.
TTGGACTTCTTGTTGCTTTGTTCGGAAATATTTTAATAACAAATCGGTCAAGATAGATCACCTCTTATTCTATTAATCTATTTATAGCGACTTCTCAACATTTGAATGAAGTTCTGCTTCCAATCGCAGAACAAGCTGCTCACATATTGAATCTTCAAATAAAACCTCACGAATATGAATCATTCCCACTCGTTCAACCCAATCTCCCAGTTGCTCTAGATAATTGGCTGTTTCTCTGTAATATTGGATGAGCCCGCAAATCATTTGTTTCGCTCGTCCCTCATGTGCAGCTACAGTAAAAAGCTCTCCCTGTTTTAAGATAGGAGATAGACTTCCTCCCACATAAATTTCCCAGCCTAGTTCAGCACCTATGACACTAATATCCTTTGTTCTCATATCAGCTTCTTTATGCTTACAGCCCGACACACTGATTACCAGTTTGTGAGGTGTTAACAAAAACTCCAACTCTTTTTCTAATGCAATGGACAGTTTAAGAGAGCGTTCATCTGTATGACATTCACATTCTTGTTCACTAAAAAACGTGTTAACATGACGAACGGTATTAGTTGTGACAGGACTTAATTTAAGATGAGAACAAACAGCATGGATACTTTCCTGTTTTACTCCTTTTAATTGGATTCGTTGTTCAGAATTGATTCCAATGTCTGCTATATTGTATTTATCCATCATATCTAATAGATTTTTTAAATCATTAGACGTTATTTTCCCTCCTAAAAGCTGCGGTGTGACTGTATAAGTACCATCACTCAGCCTTTTCACCTTCATGTCTTCAAGTGAATTTATCGCATGATTAAATCCTTCACGCTCCGGATAAATCATTGATAAATAATAGTTAATAGCGGGGACACAACTGGAGCAGCCTTCGATTGCACGCCAATTCAGTTCAACAAATACCTCCTGCAGGGACGTTAAATTTCGTTGCTGAATCTGTAAAACAACCTCATCCTCCATAAGAGACGTACATGAGCACAGTGACTTATGTTCAATAAATTCATCACATTCATCACTATGAATATACTGAACCAAATCTGTTAAGAGCAGCTTACAACCACCGCATGAACTCGATGCTTTTGTACATTGTTTTACCTCATTAACTGTTGTTAACCCTTGCTGTTGGACAGCTTCCATAACGGCTCCTTTTGTTACACCATTACAGTTGCAAATGATTTCGGATCGCTTCATTGCTTTGATTGAAGATGTTCCGTCGTCGATTGAGTGCAGAAGGCTGCGTTTATCCTCATCACTTACATGCTTTCTTTTGACAATCATGTCAAGCACTTTTGATTGCTGTCTTGTTTCTCCATACAATAACGCCCCGACAATAATGTCTCCTCGAAGAACAATTTTTTTATAAATATCTTCCACTTCATTTAAGATCGTTAATGTTTTAGTTGATTCATCCTCTTCAAATTCACCGACAGAAAAAAGATCAACCCCAGGTACTTTTAAGCTTGTTGATAAAATAGAGCCTCTATATCCCTCGACTGGCTTGTCACAAATATACTTAGCCAGAACTTTCCCTTGTTCATAAAGTGGTTTTACGAGACCGTAGACCATGCCATTGTGCTCAACACATTCCCCGACTGCATATATCTCAGGGATACTCGTTTCCATAAAATCATTTACGACAATTCCTCTATTTGTATCGATACCTGTGTTCTTAGCTAAACTTATATTCGGAACAACACCAACAGACATAACGACAAGATCTGCCTCTACCTTCGTCCCATCTGTGAATTCAATTTCCTCTACTCGATCAGCCCCACTTATTTCCTTTGTGACTTTACCTAAGAGAAACTGCATACCTTGTTGTTCTAATTGCTTTTGAAGCATACGAGAGGCTTTATTATCCAGCTGGCGTTGCATCAAATACTCTGTATTGTGAACAACCTTTACATCTAATCCAAGATTTAACAATCCCCTTGCCGCTTCAAGCCCTAAAACTCCGCCCCCGATTACAATTGCTTTTTTGAACTGCTTAGCTGTTTCAAGTATCCCTTTACAGTCTTCAATTGTTCGGAATGTGACAACCCCCTGCATTTCAACCCCTGGAAGAGGTAAAACAAAAGGTGAAGATCCTGTCGCAAAAATTAATTTATCATAGGGAATCGTACGGTTTTTATCTGTTAAAATACTTTTGAGCTTTGTATCAATTTTCGTTGCTGTCTCACCAGAATATAAGGTGATCTGGTATTTTTGGTACCACTCTATATCATTAATTGTTATCTCAGGAAATGTTGTCTCACCTTGTAACACAGATGATAAAAGAATTCGATTGTAGTTGACGTGAGGCTCACTTCCAATAATTGAAATCTCATATAGACCTGAATTTTGTTTTAAAATTTCCTCAACACATCGGACGCCTGCCATTCCATTTCCGATCACTACCAATTTTTTCTTCATGTTACCCCTCCTCACGAAAAGCACAAGCGCATCGTCAGCCCCGACTAGCACAACCTGTGCGATCTGAGGCTTGGCGCTGGAGCTAGCCACCATTACAGATAATCAGACTTTTTCAATAAATCCATTATTTCATATATTAGTTCACATAAAATTATTCTTGTTAGATTACCTAACATGAATTCTTAGTTTCTACTTATATACATTTTTTCATCTTCTTCTTGTTTTTTCATTTTATATTTCCGTGTCACATTTCCTTACAAGTATCTTTTCTACTACTTTTTTGCCATCTATAATAAGCGACATACAACAAGACAGAAAATTAGAAAAATTTTAACTGTAAATGGAAAATGAAAGGAGATTTACAATGAAAATATCTGACTTAAAAACTAGCGGTCATCCTAAGACACTTTTTTCCTCTTTCTTGTATTTTGATGTGAGTTTTATGATCTGGGTTATGCTTGGAGCTTTAGGGGTGTTTATAACACAGGACTTTGGCTTATCTCCCTCACAGAAGGGATTAATTGTTGCTATTCCTATTCTTGCAGGTTCATTTTTCCGAATAGTGCTAGGTATTTTAACCGACAGATTTGGTCCTAAACGAACAGCTATTTTAGGAATGACGATTACATCTATTCCACTTCTTTGGGGATTATTTGCAGGAACTACGTTACCTGAGCTTTATATGATCGGGATTTTATTAGGGGTAGCAGGTGCAAGCTTTGCCGTTGCACTTCCGATGGCCAGCAGATGGTATCCTCCACATCTTCAAGGTTTAGCAATGGGGATTGCAGGTGCAGGGAATAGCGGTACACTTCTAGCAACTTTATTTGGTCCACGTTTAGCAGAACAGTTTGGATGGCATATTACAATGGGATTTGCTCTTATTCCATTATTCATTACGTTTATCATTTTTGTCATCTTGGCAAAGGATGCACCATCACAACCTGCACCTCAGCCGCTTGCAAATTATTTTAAAGTATTTGCCCATAGAGATACTTGGTTTTTCTGTATTTTATACAGCGTTACCTTCGGTGGATTCGTAGGATTATCAAGCTTTTTGAGTATGTTCTTTGTGGATGAATACAATTTATCATCTGTTCAAGCAGGAGATTTCGTTACTTTATGTGTAGCAGCAGGAAGCTTCTTCAGACCGGTTGGAGGATATATCTCAGATAAAGTCGGAGGAGTAAAAGTACTATCGTTCTTATTCATCGGTGTTGCAGTATGTATGCTTGGAGTTAGTCAATTACCTCCATTATTTGCAATCACAGCATTACTTTTTGTTGGAATGATGTGCTTAGGCATGGGAAATGGGGCTGTATTCCAATTAGTCCCTCAACGTTTTCAAAAGGAAATCGGAATGATCACAGGTATTGTTGGAGCAGCTGGCGGGATTGGCGGCTTCTTCTTACCAAATATTTTGGGAACTCTAAAAGAAATGACAGGTTCATACGCTTCCGGTTTTATCACATTTTCTGTGATTGCAATCGTCGCATTTACGATCTTACTTCTCGCAAGTCATTCTTGGAAGAAGGCATGGAAGGTGAAGGGAGATGCGGTGAAAATTTAATTCGGTAAAAACCCTGGCAAAATTGTCAGGGTTTTTTTATTTATTCTTGAGGAAAAATTTAAGCTAAGCCAGAGAGAAATCCCCTAACAGTAACGATTACAGGCTACCTGAGATTTCACCATTATTATCTCTTTACAAATCACCATCATTTCTGTTATCTTAGTATAGGTATTTATTTACCTAGGTAAATATTTGTATTCCCAGGCATTACTTACCTAGGTAACAAATTGAGGTGATGAGGTTGATCGAAACTAATAAACTTTTCCATATGCTTTATCAAAAAACACGACATATGACTAAAGAAGTAAATGAATACTTACAAAAACATGGACTATATAGCTCACAATGGTCCATTCTTTATTGTTTAAAGTCAAACGGTCCCATGACACAAAGTGATATATGGCGTTATTTAAATGTTGAAGCACCAACCGTTACGAGAACACTGGTTAAATTAGAGGAAAGCGGTTGGATTATCCGTACAACTGGAAGCGACAAGCGAGAAAGACTTGTTTCTCTTACAGAAAAAGCACTTGAGCTTCTCCCTTTGGTTGATCAGGATGTAAAGAACTTTGAACAAAGTATGGTTACCAACTTAAATGATGATGAACAAGAGCAATTATATGCACTATTAAAAAAGCTAGGTACATCAAATGAAGGTTAGGGGGAATATTTTTATATGAATCAAACTGAAAAACAACCGATATGGACAAAAGGATTTATCAGCATCTTTCTTATCAACTTCTTTTTATTTCTCACATTTTATGGATTACTCACTTCATTACCCATCTATGTTGTAAATGATTTAGGTCGTTCGAGTGTTGATGGAGGCCTAATTGTCACGATTTTCTTATTATCCGCCATTTTTGTTCGCCCTTTTTCAGGTAAGCTTCTTCAGGATTTTAGAAAAAAACGCATGTTAATGATTAGCATGATTTTATTTACCGTCTGCTCCTACATGTATTTATGGATAGACAATTATGCATTGCTTCTTGTCTTACGGTTTGTTCATGGCATTTGGTTCAGCATTGCAACAACCGCTACCGGTGCAATTGCAGCTGATATGGTGCCATTGAAGAGACGAGGAGAAGGACTTGGTTATTTTGTCATGTCAACGAACTTCGCCGTTGTTTGCGGACCTTTTCTTGCGCTTTCTCTCTTACAATTCACATCATTTACTACCCTTTTCTTCATTCTTGCATTCTTAATTACAATTGGTGTATTGTTTACAGCCTTTAGTAAAGTAAATGAAGCAGCCCGAACAGCTCCGGTTGAAAAGAAGCGACTTCAAGTACAGGATTTATTGGACGGAAAAGCACTGCCGATTGCACTTGTAGGTAGCTTAGTTGCCTTTGCATATTCAAGTGTTTTATCCTTCATTTCTATGTATGCAAATGAATTGAAGCTATTAGATGCAGCAAGCTACTTCTTCGTTGTCTTTGCCGTTGTTATGATTGCATCAAGACCTTTCAGCGGTCGATTATTTGATACAAAAGGACCAAATATTGTAATTTATCCAGCACTCGTCTTTTTTATGGTCGGACTTTTGTTATTAAGTATGTCTCAGACTACGTTTATGTTTCTTTTAGCAGGTGCGTTCATCGGATTAGGGTATGGTACGATTGTTCCTTGCTTCCAAACACTTGCGGTTCAATCAACTGAACATAGTAGAAGTGCACATGCAACTGCGACATTCTTTACTCTTTTTGATTCAGGTATCGCAGCCGGATCATTTATACTCGGAATCGTTGCAGCTCAGTTAGGCTATCAAACTCTTTATCTTTTAGCTGGTTTGTTTTTAATTTTAGCTATCTTTATGTACAAATACGTGCAAAGTCGGAAAAAGACCGCTTCTTCTGCGCTGGAATTGAAGGAGTCGAGTTTATAATGTAGTGGGAATGCTTCTTACAACATAGGGAAAGGATTCTTTTTTGAGGTGCTTTTCTTATAATACGGACCGATGGCAGTGATATTTCCATCGTTATCGGTATATAAAATCCTTCTTTATATAAAACCTCATTTACTTTTAGTAGAATGTCTTGTCCTGTGTCGAATAATTAGTAATAGAAAAATAAGCGGAGATTTTCCGATTATGAAAAGCAAAATCTCCCTTTTTCTCACTTTTTGAGTCGATAGGCGGAATCTCTCCGCCTATTTATGCCTTATTTAATCATAACTTACTAAATAAGCGGAATTTTTCCGTCTATTTTTTAAACTCAGGTGCTTTACCTTATCCCCCAACCGATAAGAGCTTCTATCCTTTCTTTCTAGTAAACTCCACGAATATTCGGATGTATTTCTTCATTATAAAAATTAGTTAACCTTGTTAACTCAGCTTCACTAAAAGAAGGTACCTCAGTTGCCTGTAGATTGTCTTCAACCTGCTTTACTGTTTTAAATCCAGGGATAACCGTTGTGATTTCCTCATGGTCCAAAATCCAGCGAAGGGCAGCTCGTGCCATATTTCCACGACCTTCAGCGATCCAGTTAAGCTTCTGACTTAGCTCAACACCTTTTGAAAATTCGACACCTGCAAATGTTTCTCCAACATTAAAAGCCTCACCATCTTTATTAAAGTTACGGTGATCGTCTGCCTCAAACGTAGCATTTGCCCCAAATTTTCCTGTTAGCAACCCGCTTGCTAAAGGAACACGCGCTAATAAGCCAACGCCTTTTAACTTCGCCTGTGGAAGCAATTCAGGAATTGCCTTTTGACGGAAAATATTAAAAATAACTTGTAAAGCCTTCACGTTCGATTGATCCAAACAGAATAAACCTTCTTCCACTGTTTCCACACTTACTCCATAGTGGCGAATTTTCCCCTGTTGTTGCAGCTTGTCCAACACCTCAAAAACTTGCCCATTTTTTAGAATCTCCATCGGCGGGCAATGAATTTGATAAAGATCAATTGTGTCGCGCTGAAGTCTTTTCAAGCTTGCTTCACAATATGCCGTAACCGCCTTCTCAGAATACGTTTCCGGATCGAAAATATCCCCTGCACGGCAAAACTTTGTTGCAATATGGATTTTATCTTCATTGCCTTTCGTAGCCTTGGCAAGTAACTCCTCGCTATGGCCATCTCCGTACACATCTGCTGTATCGAAGAAATTCACACCAGCATCCATTGCACGCTCAAGACCCTTTAATGCTTCTGTATCATCTGATTTTCCCCATGAGCCTCCGATTGCCCAAGTTCCAAAGCTCAATTCACTTACGTTTAGATCTGTGTCACCAAGTTGGCGATAGTTCATTTTCTCCACCATCCCTTTTAGGAAATCGCTTTCTAAATATTTTAGACAAGTTCTATTATACAATAAGTAAAGCGCTAACAAAATTAATTTACCTTTCACGATTAGAAACCTGACTTTCATGGGACATAAAGAAAATATAAAGGAGCATATTTTCAGTTATTTAATTCTCTATAAGATATAATCAAGATGAATGACAACTTTATTAAGGAGATGAATGGCATGTCAAAAATTAATGAACTAGTTTCAGGCTGGATGAGCCACCGTAAAGTACTACATGAATTACTTGATACATTTGAAGATCAACATCTTAGCTATAAACCATGGGAAGATGCGATGTCACTTTCCGAGCTTGTTTTACATATCTCAGGTGCAATGGAAATGTTTGCTGATACAGTAAAAAATGGTGTGTTCACACCTCCAACAGGATCATCAAACATCGAAACGCTAAGTGAACTAAAAACATTGGTTGAAAATCAAACAAATCAAACAAAATCTAAGCTGCAAGCTTTAACTGACGAGCAATTGGAGGCAGTTGTTGAATTTGCCGGTATGAAGTCGCCCGGTTTGGCTCTACTTGAAAGTGCAAAGGACCATGAAATTCACCATAAAGGTCAATTATTCACATATGCCCGCTTATTAGGAGTTCAATCCTTACCATTCTTCGTTAACCGCTCTTAACGAAAAAAATGCCTGACACCTTCAGAAAGGATATCAGGCATTTTATTTTAGTCTGCGCTCTCTTCTAGACCTTTATAATAGTTTACTAAAGCGATTATAGCACTCCCCATTCGTTCCTCCTCTGGAACGACCATTCGCGTAATTCCTACTTCTCTTAATGCCTGTGCTGTTACTTTTCCAACTGAAACAGCCATGACATTTGTTGAAAATGCCTCTAACACTTCCTTTTCTAAACCGTGTTCTTTTGCATAGGACATTAAAAATCTTGCTTGTGGTGTGCTTGTAAAGTTAACGGCATCAATCTTTCCATCCAGAATTTCACTAACAAGCTGTTCCATCACCTCTGGTTTTGGGGGAATGTGCTTATAGGGAAGAATCTCCCGAAATTCTGCTTGTTGGTCTTTCAGCCAATCAATTAAAAGAGGAGCAGGATCACCATGGAGCTGCAACGCAACCCGACAGCCTTTTAAAGAATGAGCACTAAGTTCTCTCACTAAACCAGCCGTACTACCATCATCATCTCTGACATCTGGCTGTAACCCGAGTTTCTTAAGAACATTGACAGTTTTATAACCTCTTGCAGCTATTTTCGCTTTTGTTAATGCTTGAATAAATTGTTCATCTAATCCCATATTCATAGCAGTTTGATAAAGCTTGTCTGTTCCAAGTCCAGTTGTAAAAATGAGCCAATCAAAGTCACCTTCAATGAGGGCATGAATTTCTTTTTCTACATTTGTGTCGTCTAAAAAAACAGTCCCCTGTGCCGGACGAATTAACGCTTTTCCGCCTAAGTTTTCTACTAATTTACTTAATTCTTCAGATTTACGCTGACCTGCAAGGGCGATCGTTTTGCCATTTAGTCGCTTCATAACGTACCTCCGCTTTTCCTTAATGCCAATATTGTATCACTTTTTTGAAAAGTTCGTTATTTAAATTGAAGGCTCTTTAGCTGATTCAGGTTATTTCTACTTCAGTCACTTGCTTCTACTGGTGATCAGAGACCATCTTTGAAGGATTCTTGCAGAAAGGGCCAGAAATTTTGCAAGTTTGACCATTTTTTTGCATCTTTTAATTCTTTTTTGCAAGTTCTCCTGCATTTTTGTAACTCAATGTATTTACTTCACACAAAAGAGGTTCGAAATAGATTCGAACCTCTTAATCCGTTAAAAGACAATTGTTTTATTTTCATGTACAAGAATTCGATCTTCTAGATGCCATTTTACAGCTCTCGCTAAAACACTTCGTTCAACAGCACGACCAATTTTCTTTAGATTGTCAACATTATCTCGGTGATCAACGCGGCTAATATCCTGCTCAATAATCGGACCTTCGTCTAAGTCATTTGTTACGTAATGCGACGTTGCACCAATTAATTTTACTCCACGTCCATATGCTCGCTCATATGGTCTTGCTCCAATGAACGCAGGTAAGAACGAGTGGTGAATATTGATGATTTTATTTGGATTCGCTGATACAAATTTCGGCGTTAAAATTTGCATATAACGAGCTAAAATAATTAAATCAACATTGAATTCATTTAATAATTCCAACTGCTTTTCTTCTACTTGCTCACGAATATCTTTATTTGCCGGGATATAATAAAATGGAATGTTCAAGGACTCAACTACTTCTCTTGCTTCCTCATGATTACTAATCACAAGTGCGATGTCAGCCATTAAATCTCCACTTTGCCACTCCCATAATAGTTCTAACAAACAATGAAGCTCTTTTGAGACGAAAATGGCCACCTTTTTCACGTTGTATACATGAGTCAGTTTCCATGCCATCGAAAACTCTTTCGCGATCTCACCAAATTGGCTTTCCATCTCAGCAGCTTTTTCTTTCAGGTTTGGACATTCAAATTCAATACGAATAAAGAATGTACCGCCTTCCGGATTTGTTGAATACTGACTGGATTCAATAATATTCGCATTATGTGAAAATAAAAATTTAGAAATTGTGGATACAATACCTGGTTGGTCCGGACAACTAACTAATAAACGTCCTCTATTTTGATTTTTATCCTGAAATTGTTGTATTTGATTTTTTATAAATGCATTCATCTTTAAAATACCTCTCTATTCGTCATTAAAACATTATACATTAGACTCTGTCATTATTTAAGACCTTTATGATCTGCAATATTGTTTTGTTTATTATCCCTATTTTTTATCTTACGAATGATTTGATTCATTACTTCCGATAAAACTAATCCAATTGCAACAGAGCCTGAAATCATAAAAGCTTCAGCTGAAAGAGCTATTGCATCATTATATTGATTCTCTACTACCTGCCGCATCGCATCGTACGCTAATCCACCCGGCACTAACGGAATGATTCCTGAAACATTAAAAATGATAACAGGTGTTTTATGCCTCTTTGCGTAAAATTGACTAATAATGGCAATAAAAAATGAGGCAACCAAAGAAGAAAACACGCTATCATTCGAATATTCATACAGACCGGTATAAACCATCCAACCAATCATACCAACAAGCCCGGCTCGAAGTAATGCTTTTACAGGAGCGTTAAAAATAATTCCAAATGCAGCCGACGCCACAAAACTTGTAATCACCTGTTCGATCAAACATATCCCTCCCCGAACCGCGGAAGCAACTTCTTAATAAAATGAAAAGACAACTGCAACACCTGCTCCTATCGCAAATGCCGTTAAAAACGCCTCTGCACCTTTTGATATACCTGACACTAAATGGCCTGCCATTAAATCTCTTACAGCATTTGTGATTAATAGTCCTGGAACTAACGGCATCACAGAACCAATGATAATCTTATCAAGCTCTGTTCCTAAATCGAGGACAACAAAAAGGACAGATAATAATCCAATAAGTAATGAAGCCAGAAACTCCGCAAAAAACTTGATCTCGACAAGTTGATGGATATAAATTAAGCTTGAAAAACCAATACCTCCGGCAACTACGGCTGGTAAAAAATCTGACCAATCTCCTTTAAACATGATAAGAAAGCAGCCGCTCGCTATAGAAGCAGCCCCAATTTGTACCCAGATCGGATAAGCGTGTGCATCAAGCTCGATTTCCTTTAACTGTTCATACGCTTCGTTTACTGTGAGTTCTCCATTACTAATTTGCCTTGAAACCCCATTAACCTTTGCAACTTTTTGTAAATCTGTTGAACGATCAACAATTCTGACTAGCTGTGTCGGTGTTTTACTGCTTACAGAAAAGATAATCCCTGTTGGTGTGACATAGCTATGAGAATCCGCAATACCATAAGCTGCTGCAATTCTCATCATTGTATCTTCCACCCGATATGTTTCTGCGCCACTCCTGAGCATAATCTTACCCGCCAGCAAACACACCTCAATCACATCAAAGGTTTGGTTTTGGTTATTATTCACCATCTCCACCATCCCGTTGTAAATATCTAGTTAGAGTTTAATGAAGAATTCAAATTTAAGCAAATCTTTCATCATCACCAAATCATCATGACTGAATAAGGTAGTAGAAATACCTAGATCAAGGTGGTGACTGGAAAAATGGAACTTCCCATGATTCTCTCCGGTCCGATCCTTCGTCGAGTAGATTGTACTCAAGTGACCATTTGGCTGGCAACTAGTGAAAAAGTATCTATTACTGCAAAAGTACTTACCATTCAACAATCAGAATACAGCCTAGTTTATGAAGAATTACCAGTTCATACGCAAACCAAGACAATAACTTTAGGGAAAAAGTTGTTTGTCCATTTAATCAAAGTCAACCCAACTCACAAAAACTTTCCTGTCGAGCAATTACTTGGTTATAACCTTTATCTACAAAAAGGAACGCAAACGTATGACCTCGATAGTTTTCAACTATTAACTGAAAGCCATCCAGATTCACTTATATATGAAGGATTAGACTATCCGACCTTTTATATTAACACAAAAAAGGAGTCTCCCGTTCTATATGGCTCATGTAGAAAAGCACATGGAAAAGGACAAGATGCCTTACCAAACGCTGATCGTGTCATCAGTCAACATCGTTTTGACCTTAATTTACGGCCCAGCTCTCTTTTTATGCTGGGAGATCAAATTTATGCAGATGATATCGCAGACCCACTCGTCCCTTATATTCAAGCAATTGTACACTATTTAATCGGTAAAAGGGAAGATCTTACTTTCGTTGAGCCTAAACTGCATCAACATTTACATCACTTATACAACATTCAGGGCAGACAGCACATCATTGAAACATTGTGTAAATTTACATCCTCAAATGCGCACAACCATCTGATTTCATTCGGAGAATATGCTGCGATGTATTTACTTAGCTGGAGCCCTGTACTTTGGAATTTATTTACCAATGAGCAGAATAAATCTTTTAAAACTCTAGAGGGAAACGAGGAACAAGTAAAGGAGCTTCACAATTTCCGCAGCGGTACATCAAAGGTAAGAAGAGTGTTGGCAAATATTCCAACATATATGATTTTTGATGATCATGATATAACAGATGATTGGAACATCTCTGCAGAGTGGATCAGAAAAGTCTATAGGGCACCACTTGGTAAACATACCATTTGCAACGGTCTAACAGCGTTTTGGGTATTTCAAGGCTGGGGAAACCAACCGGAGAATTTTGATGATGCTTTCATTCAAACTATTCAACAATATGTAAAAACATATCCAATTGGATCCAAATACTATCAAGACTGGCAAGATACACTATTATCTTTCGACTCGTGGCATTTTATAGCACCTACAGCTCCGCGTACACTTTGTTTAGATACTCGCACACTGCGGGACTATGATTCTTCCCCTACAAAAATGAAATTGCTACAACTAATAAACGAGACACCCAAGACACCGATATTAATCGGTAAAAAGGGGTGGGAACTACTAGATCAATTGCTTAAGAGTAACGAATGGAAAAATGGTGACTCCCTGCGGATAGCATCTCCTACACCTTTATATGGGGTAGATGTTATTGAAAAATTTCTAAAAAATCAAGTTTATCCTTTCCGATCTTTAGGTATGCCTGTTCAATATCAATTAGACTTTGAAGCGTGGAAATATAATTTAACCGGCTTCTACTCATTTCTCCACTTTTTATCGAAACATAAACCAAGTGAATGCATCATTCTATCAGGTGATGTTCATTATGCTTCAGCCATAAGAGCTCATGTTAACCTAAATGGAGCACAGCTTTCGATCTATCAGCTAACAAGCAGTCCGATGAAAAATATAAGCTTTGATATGTTAACAGGCAGCATGATGAAACTAATTGTATGGCTCATTACTTTAGGGAGAAACGAACCGATCCGAAAAAGCTATGGCAAAAAAGATGGAGCATGGATTGAGTTAAAAAGTGACACACCCGATACCATCGTTCCCATTTGGGAAGAGCAAATTTTTTATCAGGCACTGGAGCGCGGAACGATCATCGAAACACAAAATAACCTTGGACTTCTACTAAATAAAAGCTCAAGCATCCAAAATACCTTGCTCATAAACTCAGATAATGACAATCAATTTGAACCTTTTAAAAATTAACCCTGCTATACTTACACATCAACGTTTCAAAATGTTGTGTAATATATATTGACACGTTTTGTTACACATTTTAAAATGTATGCTAATCTAAATAAACAGTGATATGAAAGTCCAGGAAATCCCGCAAAGAGAAAGTACACACACTTTTTCTTGCGGTTTTTTAATACAATCAATTGTTTTGGAAAACATACAAATGGCAAAAGAAAGGAGCTTTTTCCTGATGAATTCTTTTTCAGCTAGAAAGCTAGCCGCGTCAGCTAAAAAGGTAAAAGCTGATCTGGTTATCAAAAATGGTAAAATCATTGACGTATTTAATGGAGAAATCATTGAGGAAGACATTGCGATTCAAGATGGAATCATCATCGGCATAGGTCAATACGAGGGTGAAAAGGTCATTGATGCAAATGGAAAATATATATCTCCTGGATTTATCGACGGACATGTTCATATTGAATCAGCGATGGTCACTCCTCAACAATTTTCACAGGTTGTCGTCCCGCACGGTGTTACAACAGTCATTGCAGATCCACATGAAATTGCAAATGTAAGTGGTACAGCCGGTATTCAGTTTATGATCGATTCCGCTAAAAACCTCCCTCTAAATACATTCTTTATGCTGCCATCCTGTGTCCCTGCCACACCATTCGAAAATGCAGGTGCCACATTATCAGCTGCGGATTTAAGGGGCTTTTATCAAGAACAAAGTGTACTAGGTCTTGCAGAAGTGATGGATTTTCCATCTGTCTTTCATCAGGAGGAAATGATGATGGAAAAGCTATCTGATGCACATCAGCTCAGAAAAAAAATCGATGGCCATGCCGCCGGGATAACAGGTGATGCTTTAAATGTATATGCAGCAGCAGGCATTAAAACAGACCATGAATGTGTCACACCAGAAGAAGCATATGAAAGATTAAAAAGAGGGATGTATGTCATGCTGCGCGAAGGTTCTGCAGCAAGAGATGTAAAAGCTCTTTTACCTGCTATCACTGAACGTAATGCAAGACGCTGCCTTTTTGTGACAGATGATAAGCACTTAGATGATTTGATCGTTGAAGGAAGTATTGATTACAACATTTCACTATCGATTGAAAATGGATTAGATGTGATCACCGCCTACCAAATGGCAACACTTCATGCAGCTGAGTGTTTCGGATTACCGACAAAAGGAGCGATTGCACCTGGTTATGATGCGGATATTGTATTTTTAGATGATCTGCAATCTGTGAAAGTTAACCAAGTATTTATTAAAGGCGAACTTATTGCCGAAGAAGGGCATTGTGTACATTCTTCTTATCAAGCAGAAGCCATACCTCCTTCCTTACTGGATACAATTCATATTAATGAAATAAGTCTGGAGGATGTCCAAATATCTTGTCCAAAAGACGCAACAGCCAATATCATTGAAATCATTCCTAATAAAATTATCACAAAGCATGTGATGGAAAAAGTTGATTCGAAGGATGGTCAATTCCAACCTTCTGTTATAAAAGATCAACTCAAAATGGCTGTGATTGAACGCCATTCCTCTACAGGAAATATAGGATTAGGCATTGTAAAAGGGTTTGGCTTAACATCTGGAGCTATTGCTTCGACTGTCGCACATGACTCTCACAACATTATTGCCCTTGGGACAAATGATCAAGAACTTTTAAAAGCAATTGAAGCTATAAAAGCAATGGGCGGCGGGCTTGTTGTGATTAAAGGAAATGAAGTGATTGCATCATTACCACTTGAGATTTCAGGTTTAATGACGACTGCATCTTTTATTAAAATCAATGAAAATCTGAAAGAAATAGATAGAGCTCTCTTTGAGATTGGGTTTTCCGGGGATTTTAATCCATTTTTGACTTTGTCGTTTTTGGCGTTACCTGTTATACCCGAGCTAAAGTTAACTGATTTGGGGCTTTTTCAGGTGAAGGATTTTAAGCATATTGAGGTTATTCAGTAAGACTGCCTTGCAAACTATGTTCTTCTAATAAAGTTAAACGTTGAAATTAGTTCGTTCCATTGCGCTGCAGACACAAGACTCGCCGGGGAGGAAGCTGAGCCTCCTGATATGAACGAAACTGTCAAGGCTCCCACTCTAAATTAGTAATTGAATGATTTTTGGGTATCTTTAAGAAGAGAAGCTATTTTCGGCTTCTTTACTTTGTTGTCCTATTAGCCTTTCAGGCTAGATTAACTCCTTCTTTAGCTTACTAACCCATCCTCAACTCTAAGAATGGCTGTCAAGTGTTCTCCTTGACTGCTATTCTTAGAGTTGAGATACTGCGTTAAGCTAAGGAAGAAATAATGAATTATCCTTACCTCCTGATTACTTTATTTGAATAGACGATAAGAATACGGCACGAAGGCAAAATCTCTACTGCGGTTAGCATCCTGATATTCGTGGGTTATCACAATTTATCTTTCCGTATAAAGGACTTTTCCACTAACTCGGCGCGTGCGTTAATCTAATTAAGATTAGCACAGAGGAGGCGCGTGGATTTTCCTTTCCGGTATTTTACTTTGCCTTCGAGCCCTATTCTCATGGATCTATTTTAAAATCTACAAAATCTGAATCATTTAAAAAACTTTAATAAATCGAATTTTAAAGACCTATTTAATACTCAAGCTCTTGAAGCCTCTTCTACCTCTTGTGCAATAGCCCAAATAAAACCTGCCAACTCTCTTGCCACTGCAGTAATTGCTTTACCGTGTTCTTTCCCTCTAGATATTAGTCGAAAATATTTTCGATGAAGTCGATTTTGAGCTTTCCAGGATATCGCTTGAACTGTTGGCGATTGACCATCTTGACGTCTTTTTAATTCCCCTTTAACTGCAGGTTGATATCTATAGCTCCATGCAGCTTCAATTAATAAACGTCTAACATGTCGATTTCCTGTTTTTGTCGTATCTCCTTGTCTTCTTTTATCACCACTAGAGGATTCGCTCGGAATTAGCCCAATATAAGCCATAAATTTTTTGGGAGTTCGAAAACGCCTAAATGAACCAATTTCAGCCGCAAGACTAGTAGCCGTTACAAGGGCTACACCCCTTAATGCTTGTAGGGCTTGAATTATTGGTGCATGAACACCTTCAATAGATTGTACTTTAATTTCCTCTTCGAGCCTTCGAACACGTTGTTCTAATTCTTTTATTTGGTGATAATATTCTTGGAAAACAACTCGTAAAGAGGACTTTTCAAACTTCAAAGCATCTAACCATTCGCGGTACTTTTTAGTCCATTTATTAACCCCAGTTGGTGGTTTAATATTATTACGTAATAAAAATTTAGTTAAACGATGTTTAGCTCTTAGCTCATCTTCTTTTGCATCTTCACGTGCTCTTACTAAATCTCGGAGAGCTTCGTCTTCTGGAGTTGGAACATAAATAGAAGTTAATTCACCTGATCGATATAACTGAGCTAATCGAATTGAATCCCTACGATCAGTTTTTATACGCTCACCTGGCCTTTTAGGAATTAATGACGGAGCAATCACTTCACAATGGACACCCAACGAGGTTAATAATCTATATAATGGATATCCAGTTGGTCCTGCTTCATAACACACTCGTAGAGTGTGAGGTTCTCCAAGCTTCTTCATTAATTTCCTTATTGCTTCATGTGTATGTGCAATCATTCCGTAATATCTAGGCTCTTCACGGCCCTCTTCTGCAATAGCGACAGCAATTTTTTCTTTTGATACGTCTAAACCTACAAATTTTATGGTATCCTTCATAATAACTAGCTCCTTCCGTAATGTAGCTCTGATTTGGTTTTTGTTTACTTACCAATAAACATTCTTACCAAATTAACCTACGAATTTACGAGTAAGGAGCTAGTTTCGTTCATGATAACTCGGCTTCGCCTGTGGGGTCTCAGCCTTTCCTCACTTCCCGCAGGAGTCATGTGTCTTCCGCTCCATTCCACTATAGAGGTATAAAATATAAGTAGGAGACATACTTTGAAGCAACCTCATTTATTATTTTGTCCCGTAAAAGATCATTTCACTTTTTTACGGGACTTCCCTAAACGTTTACCTCTTATCTAAGTTATCTCTCCAAATCCCTAATCTAGGATGATCAATTCCAAGTAATTTAAAATAACTGTATGCCAGCAGGTTGATGTCAATGAAATTTGACGACCCCACATGATTTAAATAATCTTGAATTTCCGGTTCGGCTGATGGTGATAGTTGATGTACTAATGCTTCAAAGATTGTTCCCTGCATATCTGCTTCTACTTGATGATAGGCATTT
The DNA here is from genome assembly GCF_903166545.1 of Metabacillus schmidteae. Taxonomy (NCBI): domain Bacteria; kingdom Bacillati; phylum Bacillota; class Bacilli; order Caryophanales; family Bacillaceae; genus Metabacillus; species Metabacillus schmidteae. The sequence continues at coordinate 171,588 of NZ_CAESCH010000001.1, forward strand.
CTCAATTCATTTACGGCATGTTCTGTTTTTATATTCTCAATAATTGAAGTTGCAAAGATATTGGCTTCCATGTCATTTAAATATACCTTGACTGCATCAACAACCTCGTCTGTTTGGAATGAAATCAGTGCTTCGGATATTTCCTCCAGCAACATATCATCGTCTCTTGTTAAAAGGGAGACAAGCTGAGCGGTGGTTTCCTTCATTTCCATTAGACCCATCATATAAACAGCTAAATATCCGTCATATTGAAACCATTCTTCATTCCTATTTGCTTCGAACATCATCATTACTTGATCCCTTGTTATGTAATTCTTTTTCACTAGTGTAAAGGCAATCTTTTTTGCTAAAAGATATACATTCATATTAAAATCGCTTTCACTTTCAAGTCTGGTCAGGATCTTTATGTACTCCTTCCAAACTTCATCTTCTGAGCCTTCTGACAGCACCTGATAAATGTCCCAATCTTGATCGTTAATTAAATCCGTTAACAGATGTTGGTTTTCTAAGATGATATCAGGGGTAAAGTCCAATAATAATTGGGTGAAAAAATGGCGAATACTATTATGTATCCGGTCTAGTCCTTCCTTTATCATCATAGCTGCTTCTACATCCTCGGGTTCCACCTTCAAATATAAAAGAATCGTTGCTTTCTCGGGATTCTGTATGGCTTCTCGAAGTAAAAACCTTGTCCATTCGTTCTTTTTATTTGGATAATCATGCAGAGTTTGAGCAATAAACTCTTGAAGAAAATGATCATTTGTTGTGATATATTGGTCAATTATTCTTTCGTAACTCATTCATTTATTCCTTTCTATTATTCATTCAAAGTTCCTTTCAGTTTTACCATGTTATGAACCGGCAATTCAATGTAACGATTAATAAAAATTTATGTTCATAATGAAACCGATTTAATTTTCGTTGACAACATGTATATACAAGTTTATGATAATAACATAGTTGTATATACAGATCTCTGGAGTTCATCTCCTAAATGAAAACGCTATAGCCAAGTAAAAGGATTATATATAGGAGGGAAAACAATGAGTGTCGATCAAAAACAAGTAAGTCAAATCATTGATGCCATTGGTGGAAAAGATAATATTTCCGCAGTCACACACTGTGTAACACGTTTACGCTTTGCTTTGGTTGATGAAGGAAAAGTAGATAAAGAATCACTTGAAGAAATTTCATTAGTGAAAGGTTCATTTTCAACAAATGGACAGTTTCAGGTTGTAATTGGTCAAGGAACGGTTGATAAGGTTTATAAAGAGCTTGTTCAGCAAACAGGAGCTGGAGAGGCATCAAAGGAAGATGTTAAGAAAGCTTCAGAGAAGAATTTAAATCCTCTTCAACGTGCCATAAAAACATTGGCTGATATCTTTATTCCTATCCTACCGGCGATTGTAACTGCTGGTTTATTAATGGGAATTAATAACATTTTAACAGGACCAGGCATTTTCTTTGATGAGCAATCACTAGTTGATGTTTATCCACAATGGGCAGACTTAGCTAACATTATTAACTTAATAGCTAATACAGCCTTTACCTTTTTACCAGGACTCATCGGTTGGTCAGCTGTTAATCGTTTCGGAGGAAGTCCATTACTCGGGATTGTGCTCGGTTTAATGTTAGTACATCCAGATTTATTAAATGCTTGGGGATATGGTTCTGCTGAAGAAATCCCTACCTGGAACCTATTCGGACTAGAAGTTGAAAAAATCGGCTATCAAGGTCAGGTTTTACCGATTTTAGTTGCATCCCTTTTACTAGCTAAATTGGAAACCTTTTTACGAAAACATGTACCTGATGGCATTCAGCTACTAGTTGTTCCTCCATTAACACTTTTAATTACAGGATTTGCTTCTTTCATTGTTATTGGACCTGTGACATTTGCAATAGGAAATGTGTTAACAGATGGGGTTATTGCAATTTTTGAAAACTTCGCTGCACTTGGCGGTCTTATCTATGGTGGATTATATGCCTTATTAGTGGTAACAGGTATGCATCATACTTTCCTTGCTGTTGATATTCAATTAGCAAACGCAGGAGGTACATTCCTCTGGCCAATGCTTGCTCTTTCAAATATCGCACAAGGTTCTGCCGCATTTGCAATGATGTTAATTTTAAAAGAAGAGAAACAAAAAGGCTTAGCCCTAACATCAAGTATTTCAGCTTGGCTGGGTGTTACAGAGCCTGCTATGTTTGGTGTCAACTTACGCTACCGTTATCCATTTATCGCAGCGATCATTGGCTCTGCTATCGGAGGTTTATTTATCTCCATTAATGGAGTGAAGGCATTTTCGATTGGGGTTGGTGGATTACCGGGATTCCTATCAATTGATTCACAATTCTGGCCTTCATTCTTTATAGGTATGGCCATTGTCCTTGTTGTACCATTTGTTTTAACCTATTTGTTAGCTAAGATGAAAAAAGAAAAATAACAGAAAAAGGGACGAGAAATTTGTCCCTTTTCTTTCATTTCAACTATAGAACTAAAAACTTAGAAAAACGGTGGTGTTTATATTGAATAACCCTTGGTGGAAAAAATCAGTTGTATATCAAATATATCCAAAAAGCTTTTGTGATACAACCGGAAATGGTGTAGGAGATATTCAAGGAATTATTAGCAAGTTATCTTATTTAAAAAATCTCGGTGTTGATGTGATATGGCTTACACCTATCTACGCTTCACCTCAAAAAGATAATGGCTATGATATTAGTGATTATTACTCAATACATGAAGAATACGGTACAATGAGTGACTTTGACGAATTACTGGAAAAAGCTCATCAGCTTGGAATAAAAGTGATTATGGATATCGTTGTTAATCACACATCAACTGAACATAGATGGTTTAAAGAAGCGGAAAAATCGAAATCAAGCCCTTATCGTGATTATTATATTTGGAAAGATCCAAAGAAAGATGGATCAGTGCCAACAAACTGGGTCTCAAAATTTGGCGGTCCTGCATGGGAGTATAATGAAGAAACAGAACAGTACTATCTTCACTTATTCGATGTTACACAGGCTGATCTTAACTGGGAGAATGAAGAACTTCGAAAAGAAGTGTACAACATGATGAACTTTTGGTTTGAAAAAGGCGTCGATGGCTTCCGACTTGATGTCATTAACTTAATCTCAAAGGACCAATGCTTCCCTGATGATGATGGTTCCATTGCACCTGGCGATGGGAGAAAATTTTATACAGACGGTCCTCGAGTACATGAATTTATTCACGAAATGAACAAGGAAGTCTTTTCAAAGCACAACAGCATGACCGTCGGTGAAATGTCATCAACAACGATTGATCACTGTGTTCAATACTCCAATCCTGAGCGCGGGGAATTAAGTATGACGTTTAATTTTCATCACTTAAAGGTTGATTATCCTAACGGTGAGAAATGGGCAATCGGAGATATGGATTTCCTTGCATTAAAAAAGATTCTTTCAACCTGGCAAACAGGGATGAATGACGGCGGCGGTTGGAACGCTTTATTCTGGTGTAACCATGACCAGCCAAGAGTTGTCTCCCGCTATGGAAATGATCAAGAATACCGTGTTGAATCAGCTAAGATGCTGGCAACAACGATCCATATGATGCAGGGGACTCCTTATATTTATCAAGGAGAGGAATTCGGGATGACAGACCCTAAGTTTACTTCAATTGATGAATATCGTGATGTTGAATCATTGAATATGTACAACATTTTAAAAGAAAAAGGAATGCAAGAGACAGAAATTCTTGAAATTCTGAAACATAAATCACGTGATAATTCAAGAACACCTGTCCAATGGAATGATTCACAGCATGCCGGCTTCACAACAGGCACACCTTGGATCGATGTATCGAAAAATTATCAACAAATTAATGCAGAAACCGCAATGGCTGATGAAAATTCAATTTTTTATCATTATCAAAAGCTCATATCCTTACGTAAAAAATACGATATTATCACAACTGGTCAATATGAGCTTTTAGTAGAAAATGATCCATCTGTATTTGCCTATCTACGAAATACGCAAACGGAGAAACTTTTAGTACTGAATAATTTTTATGACAAACCAGCAACGTTTGTCTTACCTAAGCATGTTGAAATAAATGGCTATAAGCGAGACATCCTGCTATCCAATTACAAAGATACTGGACTGTCGTTTGAAAACATCACATTACGTCCTTACGAATCTGTTGTGTACCATTTAACGAAATAGAGGTTTTAACATCCTTCACCTGTTCATGGTAAGATAAGGGTGGTGATGAATATGAGACAAAATAAATACCTTACAATATATAAAGAATTAACAAATCGCATTAAATCCGGTGAGGTAAAGCCCGGTGAGGTATTACCTTCCGAAAATGATTTAACGCTCCAATATGATACAAGCAGGGAAACAATTCGTAAAGCTCTTAACCTTTTATCCCAAAACGGCTTTATTCAAAAGATCAAAGGTAAAGGTTCAGTCGTCATAGATGTTCAAAAGATGAGTTTTCCCATTTCAGGACTCGTAAGTTTTAAGGAAGTCTCTCAAAATCTGCAAATGGAATCTGTTGTGACAACAGTTCATGATTTTGGGTTAATTAATCCGGATGAATTTTTAATGCAACAATTGGAAGCTTCTAGTGATGATGAGGTATGGAAGGTTACTCGTTCACGAGAAATAAATGGGGTTAACATCATCTTGGACAAGGACTACTTTTTGAAGAAATATGTTCCTACACTCACAAAGGAGATTTGTGAAGGATCTATTTACGAGTATCTTGAAAAACAGCTTGATTTAACGATCAGCTTTGCCAAAAAGGAAATAGTTGTAGAGGACTGTACAGATGAAGATCGAAAACATCTTGATCTAGAAGGATTCTCACATATTGTTGTTGTGAAAAACTATGTGTATTTGGAAAACACTAGTTTGTTTCAATACACCGAATCACGGCATCGACTTGATAAATTTCGCTTTATTGACTTTGCAAGACGCGGTGTTTAACAAAACAAGCATTGGGCTTTAGTGCTCAATGCTTGTTTTTGTCTCTGAATTGGTAAAAATACGTTTTAGCATGATAGTATAAATATAACTCTAACATAAGGAAGGAAAATCTATATGAAAAAAGAGATCATTGATCGCTTTAAAAATTATGTTGTGATTGATACCCAGTCGGATGAAAACAATGAAGCTTGCCCATCCACCCCTGGTCAACTTACACTTGGTAAGCTTTTAGTCGATGAATTAAATACGATCGGCATGAAGGACGTAACAATGGATGAGAACGGCTATGTGATGGCGACTTTACCTGCTAATACAGATAAAAACATACCTACTGTCGGTTTTTTAGCCCATCTTGACACAGCAACTGATTTTACAGGTAAGAATGTAAATCCTCAAGTTGTGGAGTCCTATGATGGTGGAGACATTACGCTTAATCAGGAGCTGGGAGTCATCCTTTCGCCGAACCAATTTCCTAACCTTGCAAATTATCACGGTCATACCCTCATTACAACAGACGGAAAAACACTGTTAGGTGCAGATAATAAAGCAGGGATTGCTGAAATCATGACCGCTATGCGTTATCTTATCACTAACCCTGATATTAAGCACGGAAACATCAGAGTGGCATTTACACCGGATGAAGAAATTGGAAGAGGTCCTCATAAGTTTGATGTAGAAGCATTCGGAGCAGACTTCGCCTACACAATTGATGGCGGTCCACTTGGAGAATTACAATATGAAAGCTTTAACGCTGCCGCAGCAAAGATTACATTTAAAGGAAATAATGTTCACCCTGGCACAGCTAAGGGAAAAATGGTGAATTCCGCGAAAATAGCTATGGCTTTTCAATCCAAGCTACCGGCAATGGAAGCACCTGAATTTACCGAAGGACATGAAGGCTTTTATCACCTCATCTCATTCAATGGTGATGTTGAACAAACAAATGTCCATTACATCATCCGCGATCATGATAAACAACTTTTTGAATCAAGAAAACAAACAATTGTAAACCTTGTGCATAAATTTAAGCAGGTTTATGGTGAAGAAGCGATCGTATTAGAATTGAATGATCAATATTACAATATGAAAGACAAGATAGAACCTGTTAAATACATAGTCGATATCGCTCACCAAGCAATGGAAAACTTGAGGATACAACCTATTGTTGAACCAATTCGCGGCGGTACTGATGGCTCCCAGCTTTCCTATATGGGCTTACCTACCCCCAATGTTTTTACTGGTGGAGAAAACTTCCACGGAAAATTCGAATTTATTTCAGTCGATAATATGGTAAAAGCAACAAATACCATTGTGGAAATTTGTAAGCTACTGGAACAAAGATCATCATAACATTTTAAGAAAGGAGCAATGCAACGTAATGTTAACACTCATACAGAACGGAGAAGTATATGCTCCTAATTATGTAGGTAAAAAAGATATTCTTATAGCTGATGAAAAAATCTGCTATATAAAAGATAAAATTGACGTACCAATAAATTTTGTTGATTTCAAAGTTTATGATGCTTCAGGACTGAAGGTTGTTCCTGGCTTTATCGATTCTCATGTTCATATTACAGGTGGCGGCGGTGAAGGAAGCTACAAAACAAGAACACCTGAGCTCCAATTAACAGATGCAACCTTGTCTGGTATAACTACACTGGTTGGAGTCATTGGCACAGACGGAACAACTCGAACGATGGCAAATTTAATTGCCAAATCACGTGCACTTGAGGAAGAAGGAATTACCTGTTATGTCCATACAGGATCATATCAAGTACCTGTTAAAACTGTCACAGGAAAAATAGAAGATGACCTTGTCTTAATCGATAAAATCATAGGTGTTGGAGAAATAGCCATAAGTGATCACAGGTCCTCACAACCTACAGTTGAAGAATTGGCTAAGCTTGCATCGGCTGCAAGAATTGGCGGCATGCTGTCTGGCAAAGCGGGAATTGTCAATATTCATGTCGGGGACAGCCATCGACATCTTAATCCTATTTTGGATGTAGTTTCTTCTACAGACCTGCCAATAAAACAATTTTATCCAACTCATATAAACCGAAATCCACATCTTTTTGAAGCTGGCATTGAATATGCCAAAAAAGGCGGTTGGGTTGATTTTACAACAAGTACGATTCCTAAATTTCTTGCTGAAGGGGAAGTTTCCTGCAGTCACGGCCTTAAAAGAATGCTGGAAGCTGGTGTATCAATTGACCAAATCACCTTTACATCTGACGGTCAAGCAAGCCTGCCTAATTTTAACGGAGAGGGAGAACTAATCGGCCTAAAAGTCGGCAAGGTAGACACGCTTTTTCAAGCGGTAAAGGAAGCAGTTCAGAAGGAAAACATTCCCCTGGAAATAGCACTAAACGTGATAACAAGCAATCCTGCCAACATATTAAAGCTGTATCAAAAGGGCGAATTAACGCCTGGTAAGGATGCTGATGTCGTCCTACTGGATGCTGATCTCACTATCAAATCTGTCTGGGCAAAGGGCAGACAGATGGTGGAAGACGGGGTTGCATTAGTAAAGGGTACTTTTGAGTAATGCAGCAGGGGGTGAAGAACTTTTGGTTTTTGATTTGAACCGGTTTTGTCCTTCATCCCTGCTATGAAGGACTTTTTGTTCTTGTTTTGGTCCCAGTTTGTCCTTCATCCCTGCTATGAAGGACTTTTTGTTCTGCTTTTGATCCTGGTTTGTCCTTCATCCCTGCTATGAAGGACTTTTTGTTCTGCTTTTGATCCTGGTTTGTCCTTCATCCCTGCTATGAAGGACTTTTCTTCCCACATGAACCTGAAGTTTGTCCTTCAACTGCTTACATCCAATATAATTCCCATTTTTATTATTATTCCTCTATTACCCATCCACAAATCACATCAAGTGCCTCCATTCATATACTATGCTATCTGAAGATTCTTTGAGAGGTGCTTGGTATGATAATGATTAGGAAGGCAAGTCAAGATGAAACAAATACTCTCCTTTATATGACAATTAACGTTATGTCCGAGAGCACCATGGGTTTGGTTCATAATGATGTACAAAAAGGGATGAATATGTTTGTCCCATTATTAAATAGTGGGTCTTATTATCTTATTGCTGTAGATCAACATCAAATTGCAGGATGGGTTTTAATGGGTCCTGATTTTAACCCTATAAATGTTCAGAAAACAGGAACGATTACCTCTTTATATGTATTTCCCATTTACAGAAAGCTTGGTCTAGGAAAGCAGCTCATGCAATCAGCTATCCAACAATTAAAGGCTGAAGGATACCAGAAAGTTCAGCTCAATGTTTTCACTGGTAATCCAGCAAAACATTTATACGAAGATCTTGGATTTTCAGATATCTCTACAGTCATGGAGCTTAAAATCACTTAATTAATCTAACTCTACTTAAGGGTTGGATTATTTTCTTTTCACGGGAATATACATTAATGTAAGCGGTTACTAATTAGAGTCACCCTATAAAATGTTAATACTTTATTAACCCATTATTAAATTTCAGTAATTTCCTATATTCACCATAAAAATCTTGTAAAATATGATTGTACACCTACTAGGGAGGCAATATGAATGAGGCGTTTTTCAAAAGAAGAAAATAGTTGGATTTTCTATGACTGGGGCAGTTCCGCTTATTCTATTATTATCTCGACAGCTGTGTTTCCTATATTTTATAAAGGAGCAGCGACAAATGCAGGGGTAAGCCCGGCAGACTCTACTGCTTATTTAGGATATACTATCGCAATCGCAACCTTTATTTTGGCTATGCTTGGTCCCATCTTAGGTACAATTGCTGATTATCAAGGATATAAAAAACGTTTCTTTTCTTTCTTTTTAACTTTAGGAATTGGGTTTACCGGGATTCTCGCCTTTATTCCAGCAGAACAATGGTTACTTTTATTAGTTTGCTATACTCTTGCAACAATTGGTTTTTCCGGTGCTAATATTTTTTACGATGCATTTTTAGTAGATGTGGCATCAGAATCTAGAATGAACCTTGTATCTGCTCGTGGATATGGTTTAGGGTATATCGGAAGTACCATTCCATTTATCATTAGCATCGCCATTATTGTGCTATCGCAAAATGGTATTCTACCTATTTCAACTGTTATAGCAAGTAAAATAGCATTTATTATAACAGCTGTATGGTGGGGAATTTTTACGCTTCCATTGCTAAAGCATGTTCAACAACTCCACTTTATCAAACGTGAACGAAATCCTGTCTTTAATAGCTTCAAAAGACTTTGGCACACCCTAACTGAAATCCGAAAACATCGGGCATTATTTTTATTTCTTCTCGCGTATTTTTTCTATATTGATGGAGTTGGAACTATTATCACAATGTCCACCGCATACGGAACAGATTTAGGAATCGGCTCAACCGACCTCCTCATTGTCCTCTTTGTTACACAGGTTGTAGCTGCACCATTTTCTATTCTGTACGGAAGGCTCTCTGAAAAATTCACCGGCAAAAAAATGTTGTATGTAGGAATTATCGTATACATGATTGTTTGTATTTACGCATACTTCCTCGAGACAACCTTGGACTTTTGGATTCTAGCGATGCTTGTGGCTACATCACAAGGAGGCATTCAAGCGCTCAGCAGATCTTATTTTGCGAAGCTTATTCCGAAAGAAAAAGCAAATGAATTTTTCGGTTTTTATAATATTTTTGGGAAATTCGCATCGATAATGGGTCCTTTACTTGTAGCCACAACTGCACAATTAACAGGTAACTCCAGCAGTGGTGTTTTTAGTCTTGTGATTCTCTTTATTATTGGTTTTATCATCTTAATGAAGGTTCCTGAGACTAAAGCATAAGAATCTATTCTTTTTAAAAATGGAGATGATCCTGTACTTCATCATGTATCTATCCTTCCATTTATGGAAAACCTTTGCCTATTGATATTATTCAAGGAGGTAAAAGGATGGAAGAACTGCTAAAGGATTTGCTCATAGTTCTTGGACGAATCGTGACAATCCTTCCTTTACTCTTATTTACCACCATTTATATGGGGAAGCGTACAATTGGGGAATTACCCATTTTTGATTTTCTAATCATTATCATCTTAGGTGCTGTTGTTGGTGCAGATATTGCTGATCCTGAGATTAAACATCTTCCAACTGCATTTACTATTGTTATGATTGGGTTACTGCAAAAACTGGTTTCTCACTTAAAAATAAAAAACCGCAAATTCGGTAAGCTCATTACTTTTGAGCCGACCCTAGTCATAAAAGACGGAAACTTTCTAGTGAAAAATATGAGTAAAATTGGGTACTCCATTGATAATATTCTTCAAATGCTGAGAGGTAAGGATATCTTTGATCCTGCAGAGGTTGATTTAGCAATTATTGAGGCCGATGGTGCAATGAGTGTGTTGAAAAAAACTTCTAAGCAAACTGTAACGAAAGAAGATCTTACTATTCAAACAACCAGAAATAACATTTCCTTTCCTGTCATAATTGAAGGAAACGTATATAAAGATTCTCTTGATTATTTAGAACTCGATGAAAATTGGCTCCGCAATCAGTTATCACAGCATGGCCTAATTGATTATCACCAAATCTTTTATGCATCTGTTAATCAGGATCACGAGTTACATATTTCTTTTAAAAAGGAGACACATACATCTCTACCACCTATAAGGCATTAAAGGGGCTGACCAACAAAATGTGGCCAGCCCTTACCCTTTTATATTCTCGATTTCATATGACCTGTCTTACGTTTGTTAAGGATTTTCTTAACGATTGGGTAGATAATTGGCGCCCATTTGATTAGTTTTTTTACTATTTTCATGAACGATTACCTCCTATTACTTGTACCCTTCCCTCTATTAAGACAAACGAAACCTTTATTTATCCTGCGTTCACCATTTCTTTACCTAATTGCAATTGATGCATTTTATAGTATTTTCCTTTTTTCTCGAGCAATTCCTCATGATTTCCTCTTTCAACTATTTCTCCATGATCTAACACGAGTATTTGATCTGCATTTCGGATGGTGGAAAGTCTGTGGGCAATGACAAACGTTGTTCTGCCTTCTTTCACAACATTTAATGCCTGCTGAATAATTGCTTCTGTTTCTGTATCGATGTTTGCCGTCGCCTCATCTAAAATGAGAATGGCAGGGTCATAGGCAAGAGCTCGCGCAAATGAAATAAGCTGTCTTTCACCTGCTGATAACGTACTTCCCTTTTCGAGCACAGGTTCTTCATATTGCTTTGGGAGCTGATTAATAAATCTTTCTGCACCAACACTTCGAAGAGCGTTTCTAATCGTCTCTTTTGAAATATCAGGATTATCCAGACTAACATTTGACTCAATCGTCCCGGTAAACAAAAACGGATCTTGTAAAACAATACCCATATGTTTTCTGAGCTGCTGACGAGGAATTTCGCTTGTATCCATGCCGTCAATTGTGATCATACCTCTATTAATATCATAGTAACGAAACAGGAGATTGATAATCGAGCTTTTCCCTGAACCTGTATGCCCAACTAATGCCACAGTTTCCCCTTTTTTAGCTGTAAAGGAGATATTCTTTAACACATCATTTTCACCATTATAGGAAAAAGAAACATCTTTAAACTTTACATTTCCTTCAAAACGAGGAAGCTGCTCCACATTGACTTCTTCTCCTTTTTCATCCAGTAATTCAAAGACCCGTTCAGAAGCAACTCGCGCTTGCTCCAACTGTGCAAGCTGATTAACAATATCTGTAACAGGCTGGAATAATCGATTTAAGTAGTCAACAAAAGCATAGAGTACACCTATTGAAATCATTCCGGCAGCTGTGAGCGATTGCCCGCCAAAATACCAAATCAGGACAACGAAAGCAACATTTCGTAGAACATTCACCAAATTATGTGAGGTGAATGCATTTAAGCTGAGAAGTTTATTTTGGTAGGTAAAATGCTCTTGATTTAACACTTCAAACTCATTGACTGTTTGTTTTTTTCTACGAAATGCCCGGATGATGGTCATACCTTGAATTGACTCATTTACCATTCCGTTAATATCACTGACTCTTGTACGAATTAAATGATTATATCTAGAAGCCAACTTCCGGTAAATAACTGTCCAGATAACCAGAACAGGTACCAGCAGCAACGTAATGAGTGCAAGCTTCACATCCAGGAAGAACAAAGCCACAAAGATTCCGGTCATATAAATACCACTTGTAAAGAAGCTGGCAAGCACTTTTACATACAATTCACGTATGGCCTCTGTATCGTTCGTTACACGTGCGACAATCTTACCTGCAGGGAGGTTATCAAAATATTGAATTGGTACCCGCTGAATATGCTCAAATACGTCTGTTCTCATTTTTTGAATAATGCGATTTGCGGCTTTTTGCAGCAATAGTGTTTTTCCATATTGAAAGATGGCTGCAATGAATAATAGTCCTACATAAAAGCTAAGAAGGATGACAATTGGTCGTATCTCTGGTTGATAAAATGCTAACAACTCTTGAGGCGTTAATTGCTCCACATCATAGCTTGCTTCTTGTGACCCGCTTTTTATTGTTAAGGTATTTCCAGATACAGTCCGTTCTCCATCGAACGACAGATGCTCTTCTGTCACATAAAACGAACGACCAACCTGCACAATTTGGAGGTCATTACTTCCTACTGAATCACTTTCTGATATATTTTCGTTCTTTTTAAATAATTGATCTTGATAAACGACCGTTTGTTCATCTCTTTCCTGCACTTCAACCCATGGTTTTTCAATTCCCATCATATGATGATCAATCATTCTTTTTGCAATAAACGGTCCTGTTAGTTCTGCTCCAACAGCAAAGGTTAACATAGCCAGAGCAATCAGAATCGTTCGCTTATAAAGAAGGGCATAGTGGAAGAGTCGTTTTCCTGTTGATTTTTTCTTCATCTAACTCACCTCTCCATACGAATCAGCTTGTTGGCGATCATATTGCGTTTTATACCATTTACCGAGCTCGATAAGCTGATCATGAGTTCCTTCTTCCACAATCTTTCCTTCATCCATCACAATAATCCAGTCTGCATGTTGAACAGCCGATAAACGATGTGCAGAGATAAATGTTGTTTTCCCTTTACGCTCACTGCGGATATTTTCAATAATTTTGGCTTCCGTTTTCCCGTCAACTGCAGACATCGCATCATCCAGTAAAAGAATTTCCGGATCCTTTATTAACGCGCGGGCAATCGAAATCCTCTGCTTTTGCCCACCAGAAAGAGCAACACCCTTTTCTCCAACTAATGTTTCTAACCCTTTAGGAAGAACTGAAAGATCATTGTCAAAGGCGGCCAATCGAAGGGCTTCCTGAATGTCACTCTCTGTTACCTGTTCTTTACCAAACTGTAAATTTTCACGAATCGTTCGGGAAAACAAGATTTGTTCTTGCGGAACATACCCAATCCAGGAATGCAGTGTATCAAGCAGGATTTTTTCAATTGGCTGAGCTGAAATAAGAATTTCACCATTACCAGCGGGATATTCCCGTATAAGCTGCTTAAGCAATGTTGTTTTACCAGAACCTGTTTTTCCAACAATGCCAACGGTTTGCCCTCTTTTCACCTTCAAGTTAATATCACGAAGGTTTTCTGTTGTTGAAGTTGGATATTGAAATGTCACATTGCTAAAAACAATTTCCTCGGGAATATCCAATGCAACAGGTTCTTTCACATCCTTTACATCCTCCTCATACGCAAGGACTTCATTCACACGATCCAATGAAGCGTTTCCACGCTGAAGGATGTTAATCAGCTCTCCGACCGCAAACATCGGCCAAATTAACATTCCCAAGTATATATTAAAGCTCACAAGCTCCCCTAATGTAATCATCTGATGAAAAACAAGATATGCACCATACCCCAACCCAATCACATAGCTTAAACCTACTAAAATCTTTATTGTCGGTTCAAAAAGAGCATCAACTTTTGCCACAGCAATGTTTTTCTCATAAACATCCTCTGTCATATTCTTAAAACGCTGTTCATCTGCCTTTTCTTGAACATATGCGCGAATAACACGGACTCCTGCAATTGATTCAAGCACATTATCATTTAAGTCACCAAAGGCATCTTGAGCAACCGTAAAACGCTTATGAATGAGCTTACCGAAATAGTTAATGGCTATGGCCATGAGTGGTAATGGTATTAGTGCCGCCAGCGTCAGTTTCCAGCTTATCGTAAACCCCATCACAAATATAATAATGATCATAAAAATGGTTGAGTCAACTAGAGTTAGAATGCCAAACCCAGCTGTTAGCGAAATTGCCTTTAGATCATTCGTCGCTCTGGCCATTAAATCCCCAGTTCGATTTTTTTCATAAAAGCTTGGAGTCATTGAAAGCAAATGCCTCATAAAGCGATATCTTAAAATACGTTCAATTAAATGTGCCCCGCCAAATAATTGGTACATCCATACATAGGTTATACCGTAACTAAGAATGATAAGAGCAATGAAGAAAAATAATAGTTCTCGCAGCCGCTCCCCTGTCATCTGTCCAAACTGAATGTCATCAATCGCAACCCCAATAATTTTTGGTGGAATGACATCTAAGATACTAACAATAATTAATAACGAAACAGCAACTGAATACCGTTTCCAATGCTGTTTAAAAAACCAGCTTAATTTTCCAAGTACTGAAAACATAAAGATCCCTCCCCTTTTTATGAATAAATGTCAATCCGGTTAGCCACCTTTTATCCAATCTAAATCAATGCGAATAACCAATTGTTTAACCATCTTTAAAACTCCCTTCTTGAAAAGTAAGATCAATCTATATAAACGAGCTATAAGGCTCGATATTTTTATAATTAGACACAAAAAAGGCATTATGCGATCGTGCATAATGCCTCATACATAATATAAAAGCGCACATCACAATAGCTGTGACCTGCGCTTGAAATAAGCTTTAGGATATAAAAAGCTTGAATGAATTAAAGTTGTTTTGGGCGGGTCACATTACAATATGAAATTTTTATTGGTTTATTCATCAATACATTTTCCATTTTGTAACCCTCCAATTCGAATTTATTAAGATCTTGCTTTATTGTATTATTTTCCAATTCATTCTGTCAATCCATTTTCAAAAAATATTATACGTGGTGCTGACTCTGTGAGTTATGCCTATCTAACCTTATTCCTCACACTTTTTATTTATTCATTTTTGCTAAAAAATCACCTAAAAGATCTTCCATCTCTTCTGATTCCTCATGGGTATCCTCTTTAGATGAAGCAAGCTCTCTTTCTGTTCGATCAAAATCAAAGTCTAATATATCATCATCGTCAACGCCAGGAGCCCATTCTTCTTCAGTTATTATCGGCTCAATTGTGTCAATTTGATCAAGATCCTGTTTGCCATCAACATCCATTTCCTGCAAGTACAATGCTTCATCGATATCCAGGGCATTGCTTGTTAATGACGCCAAGATAGAAGTAGCTCTTACAGGGTCTGAAAGAATTTGATAGACAATGCTTCCTAATAACGCTTCTGAGTGAGAATGTTTCAGCCAATTCCGCTGATCTTTTGATAATTGCTTGGGCATTGGAAGACTAACCATTTCTCTATCCTTCGCTAAAGAGCTTCCAACGCCTTCTAAAACAAATTCAGCGATTTTACTTGAAAAGTTTCGTTTTTCGGTTTGTTTAAGCTTTTCCAACTGTTTTATAAGATGATCAGGTGTATCAGATGGAAGGCGAAATGTAATAGCTTGTCCCCTTTTTATAGTCGGTGCACCCTTTTTATTCATGTAACCACCTTAATTTGTTTTAGACTGTTTGCTTTTCATTTTTCTTCTGTGGTTCGCTGTTTTTTCTGACGAAATCAGAGATTAACTTATAGTATGCGTTCGCCATCATCCAAATGCTTTCTTTTTCATCCTCAAAGAACTCGATATTGTAGCCATCAAGGCTATTATTCAACATTTTAATATACTCTTTTAAAACAATAGAGCCTCCACCAACAAAATAGCAGATTTCAGTTTGGGAGTTTTTTTGCCAAACATTTCGAAGATGACGGTATTGTTTCTTTGCCAGTTCAAGAAGAATGCGGTCTGTTATGTCATGGACATTTGTACGGCTTCCCTTCACCATAATATGATGACGATCATTTTTTCTAGTAATAATATCAACCACATCACGACGGCTATCGAGCTCTACGCCATGCTTTGTTCGAATCTCTTCTCTGATCGCTTCCAATGATTCTGAAACACCTAAATTAAAGCCTTGTGCTTTATCATCATCAACATTTCGATTCTTAATGACAGCGACATCTGTTGATAAGCCCCCAATATCTTGAATTAAGATCTGTTTATCGATTAAATCACGATTGATGACTTTTAAGTCCTTGTCCATCACTAGATTAATATAGGCCGCAAATCCTTCAGGATATACTTTTACTTCATCAAACTTAATATTAACCTTTAAACCCTGATATTTTGGTGTCACTAGAAATTCCACCTGATGAACAGAGCCTAATAATTGTGAACGATAGCCCACATCTTTTCCTTCTTTCACTTCACGAAGCGGCAAGCCTGTCCCAAGTGTATAATTAGCATCAATTACATTATTTGTCTTTTTAAATATACTCGCATTTTCCTCACGCACAGCATCCAATGCTAAGGAAGTAAATAGCATAACAAGTGTTTGGTCTTCCTCAGATTTGCTGCTGCCAGGATCCAATTCACTTGGGTTATCACTTTTGGTCGCTAAGTTTCCTACACGATAAATAACGTTATTTTCTTTCAGTGCAGGGGAGTGAACTCTTATATGAATCCCATCTAAAGGATTTTTATCGTTTAATTCTTCTATACCAATAACAGGACGATCTTCTGTGTCTCTCGCAATAACGTTAGGAATATATAAATCATAATCTCCTTTTCCAAAAAGAGCCTTCACACAATCATTACCAACATCCACTGCTGTTATTCTCGTTTTACTCATATAAAAACCATCCCTCTCCTAAAGTTGATTGTAAATCTATTAACTCAAGGGTAAGGGGAGGGGAAGATACCGTCAATCGTACTTTCGTTGTGTTCAATATGAATACAAGTAAGCAATAATGTATACATTTGTTACAAACTTGTATACATCCTATTAAATCGCTATGTAATCATGTTTGTGTACAAGTAAACAGTATTGTATACATTACGAATACAATTTGTACACGTGTAAACAAACTTGTATACATACATAATTCGTTACAATTCGACCTAAAAAACCCTGTCTTTTGACTTAGTTACATCCCCTATCAGATGTCTTTTCATAGAAGAAAATGATAGATTTTGGTGAAAACTTTAGGTTATTTTTTAAAATTTATTGCTGTAATTAATTCCACTGCAGAATGCTGCTCCAAAAATCACGCTAAAAAAACCCTATTTTTAAAAAAAGGTTACATAATAACAAAAATAGAGACATGCCAAAGAGCAGTCTCCTATTTCATCAATTTATTTAATATAAATTTTTCTAACCATGCCCACGGTAAAATCGTTTTTAATAGAATGGAAGATTTTACTCCCTTCCCTATTGGATATCGGAAGGATGTTTTGTCTTTTATCGCAATTGACGCTGCAAGCTTAGCGACATCTGCAGGATCTCCAAAGGTAGTTGAACCACTTTCTATATGCTGTTCCAGCTTTGTCATGACTTTATTGTAAGGCGACTCTTTTGTTAATGATTTTTCAGTTATCTTTTTGCCGCTGGTCCAAATATTTGTCTGATATGAACCTGGCTCTATTAAGACAACATCTATTCCATAAGGTTTGAGCTCTAACCTTAATGATTCACTCCATCCTTCCAAGGCGTACTTAGAGGATACATATGGAGATAGACCTGGAAAGCCAACTCGACCACTAATGCTGCTCATATTGATGATCTTCCCTCTCCCCTGCTGTCTCATCAGTGGTAGTACAACTTGCGTCACCCCTATGACACCAAAAAAATTTGTTTCAAACTGCTGACGATATTCTTCAACAGATATCTCCTCAGCAAATCCTGCTCCTGCAAAACCTGCATTGTTCACAAGTACATCTATTCGCCCTTTTGCGATGATAAAATCTCTCCATTGATCAATGGAATCCTTTAACGTTACATCTAATGGGAAAACTTCAATGTAATCCCTTATTCCATACCGTTCAGCTTCATTTATCAGCATGAATTGTTTCTTTATATCCCTCATTGTTGCAATAACATAAAAGCCCTTTCTCGCAAGCTCCAGGGAAGTTAATAACCCAAATCCACTAGATGCCCCTGTTACTACAGCCAGTTGTTTATCCATGAATACCTCCATTACCATTTCTCACTCATTCTCCTTAAGATTCATTTTACACGATACAAATAAAGTGTTTTTTCATAATAAAAAATGCCCCATAAACATAATGGGACATTAACATTATTTAATCATCTGTTTCACAAGATCTCTATTCCTTTCTTTAAATAACTCATTATGAGAAGATACCATGCCAAATCCATTAGCATCAGGTTGAATATATTGCTTTGCTTTATTTACAGCATTTGCAGCATCTTGAAAGGCTCCTGCAATTAAGTTTAGTTTCCCCTCATGCTTCAAAATATCACCTGCTGCATAAATACCCTTAATGGAGGATTCACTGCAAGATGAGCCATCGATAAAATATTGATCAATCAAAGAAACACCTAACTGGCTGTTCTTAAGTAGAGAAGCATCGCGTTCATATCCATGATTGATAATAACATCATCTACTGATAAATAAGTAACTTCCCCTGTTTCTTGATGTGTTAATTCTACCTTTTCAATGTGTTCATGGTTGTCACTAGCTATTAACTTTGTTATGGATGTTTGTAATAAACACGTAGCTGAGCTTGTCATCAATTGTGAAACTTGAGCTTCATGACCAGTTAAATTCGACTTTCTATGTACAAGATATACCTTTTTCGCAATTGGTTCCAGTTCATTAGCCCAGTCAATCGCGGAATTACCCCCACCAGAGATCACAACCGTCCGATCTTTAAAACGTTTTATAGATTTCACAGTATAATGAAGATTTGATACTTCAAATTTTTCTGCTCCTTCAATTTCAAGCTTCTGTGGGTTTAATATTCCCCCACCAACAGCAATGATTACTGTCTTAGACAAATGCTTACGTCCTGATGAACCTGATAATGTAAAAATGCCATTCTCATCACGTGAAATGGACTCAACTTTTTCACCTAACACAATAGTTGGATCAAATGTCAGGGCTTGTTGAACTAATTGTTCGATTAATTTCTCTCCAAGTATTGGCGTTTGCCCACCAACATCCCATATCATTTTTTCGGGATATACATGTATTTTTCCACCGAGCTGTGGCTGAAATTCAATTAATTTTGTTTTCATTTCTCTAAGTCCACTATAAAAAGCTGAGTAAAGTCCTGCTGGTCCTCCCCCAATGATCGTAACATCATATATTTCTTGTGAGTCCATTCCTTTCACTCCTTAGCTTGGATATTAATGATTATCATTCTCATTTAACTATACAACGCTTACTTGACTTTTACAACATGAAATTATGTATTGACAATAGTACAATGGGATTATAGAATTTAGTTATTCAGTAATGATAATCATTTTCATTGAGAACGATTCTCTTTTTGTCATGTATAAACTGGGGCTGGACATGAAAACTAAGTAAACACTATACATTCTTATTTTTAAAAAAGAGTGTTGTTTCTATAACTTTTTTGAAAAACACTATATAGGTTGGTTGGAGCGTAAATCAACTATGCATAAAAAATATCAATCAAAACGGAGGTTACATAAATGGTTCGCCTTTACACTAACAATTTGAAAATAGGATATGGTGAACGCTTGATCGTAAAAGATCTTAGTGTAGAGATTCCGGATAAAAAAATCACGACCATCATTGGATCAAATGGTTGTGGAAAATCTACATTATTAAAAGCAATTACAAGGATCATTCCACATCAATCAGGAAATGTCATTTTAGATGGAGGAGATATTTCAAAGGAAAATACGAAAATCCTTGCTAAAAAAATGGCGATCCTTCCCCAAACACCTGAAAGTGCAAGTGGGTTAACTGTAGGTGAACTAGTATCTTATGGACGCTTTCCTTATCAAAAAGGCTTCGGACGTCTAACAAAAAAAGATTATGAAGTGATTGATTGGGCACTTGAAGTAACAGGTACGATGGACTTTAAATTCAGACCTGTTGATGCTTTATCTGGAGGACAACGTCAAAGAGTTTGGATTGCAATGGCTCTAGCTCAGGAAACAGATATCATCTTTTTGGATGAGCCTACTACCTATTTAGATATGGCACATCAACTGGAAGTACTGGAACTTCTTCAGAAATTAAACAAAGAACAAGAACGTACAATCGTTATGGTATTACATGATTTAAATCAAGCTGCCCGATTTGCTGACTATATTATTGCGCTAAAAGATGGGCAGGTCATTAAAGCTGGAGATTGTAAAGAAGTTATTACACATGATGTATTAAAGAAAGTTTTCCATATCGATGCTGAAATTGGAACGGATCCCCGTACAAACAAGCCGATGTGCATCACATATAATTTACTAAAGGGAGAAGAAAAAAATGAAGAAACTGTTAGTTCCATTCACACTGCTGCTGTTGCTAGTTATTAGTGCGTGCGGTAACAATGATTCAGCATCAGAAAACGAAGGAAGCGGAAGCACTCCTTCTGATGATAAAAAGGCGGAAACTATTACGTATGAGTCCGAAAATGGACCTGTTGAAGTTCCTGCTGATCCTCAGCGTGTTGTTTTACTTTCTGGTTTCGCCGGAAATGTTATTGATTTAGGTGTAAATGTAGTAGGTGCTGAGTCGTGGTCATTAAACAGCCCAATTCTTGCAGATGAATTAAAAGATGCAGTAGAAGTAACGGATGAGAGCATAGAAGAAATTATTGAATTAGAGCCGGATTTAATTATTGGACTTTCTACTATTAAAAATGTTGATAAGTTAAGTGAAATTGCTCCAACAGTAACGTATACATGGGGTAAAGTTGATTATTTAACACAGCATATTGAAATTGGTAAGCTTTTAAACAAAGAAGAAGAAGCTAAAGCATGGGTGGAAGATTTTAAAGCTCGTGTAGAAGAAACTGGTACAGAAATTAAAGCAAAAATCGGTGAAGATGCAACAGTATCTGTTATTGAAAGCTTTGGAAAAGATTTATATGTTTACGGTGATAACTGGGCACGAGGAACAGAAATTCTTTATCAAGGAATGGGTCTGAAAATGCCTGAAAAAGTAAAAGAAGTTGCATTAGAAGCAGGTTACTATACTCTCTCAGCTGAAGTTATCCCTGAATATGCAGGTGATTACGTAATTTTAAGCAAATATTCGGATGCTGACACTTCTTTCCAAGAAACTGAAACATATAAAAACATTCCTGCTGTAAAAAACAATCATGTTTATGAAATGGAAGGAAATGGTGCATCTTTCAGTGATCCAATCACACTGGAACATCAATTAGCCTTCTTTAAAGAATCATTTTTAGGTGAGTAATAACAAGAGGAATTCTTTTAAAGAATTCCTCTCTATTTTTTGATAAAGTATTAATAGGATTTTATATCATTATGTAAACGTTATCCACATGTTGAAAATTTTTAAAGAAAAGATGAGTGAGGTATGAAAAAGGAAACTCAACTATTCGTTCCATTTTTAGTAAAATTTTTTGTAGCTGTACTTTTGTTTATTTGTATATTTATCGTCTCTTTAGTATTTGGAGCTGCTGATATTTCTGTTAAAGATGTGTGGCTTTCTTTTATGCCAAATATAACAAATGAACAAATTACAATTATTCGGGAGATACGATTACCTCGAGAGGTTGCTGCAATTTTTGTAGGATCAGCTCTTGCAACTTCGGGTGCTATTATGCAAGGAATGACAAGGAATCCACTGGCTGATCCCGGGTTACTGGGCTTGACGGCAGGCGCTAATGCTGCACTCGCCATTATGATATCCTTTTTACCATCTGCTAACTACTTATGGGTGATGATTTCCTGCTTTATTGGGGCTGCAGTTGGGGCTTTATTAGTGTTCGGAATTGGTTCAATGAAAAAGGGAGGCTTTTCCCCTATCCGCATTGTTTTAGCTGGTTCTGCTATCTCAGCCTTTCTCTATGCAATTGCTGAAGGCATTGGTCTTTACTCACAAACGTCAAAAGATGTTTCCATGTGGACAGCAGGAGGGTTAGTTGGTACTTCATGGAGCCAATTACAAATCATTGTTCCTGTCATTATCATTGGAATGATCATCGCAATGTTTTTTTCAAAACAATTAACGATACTTAGTTTAAGTGAAGAAGTTGCAGTTGGACTAGGTCAAAAAACATTTCAAATTAAAGTCATTCTTTTCATCTTGATCATTTTACTTGCAGGTGCTTCTGTTGCACTTGTTGGAAATATGGCTTTTATCGGGCTTATGATTCCACACATAGCGAGGGCAATTGTTGGAACTGATTATCGTTTTATTATCCCTATGTCAGCCATTGTTGGTGCAGCCTTTATGCTGTTTGCTGATACCATTGGCCGAACATTAAATGCTCCATTTGAAACACCAGTTGTCGCAATTGTTGCTGTTATGGGTATCCCCTTCTTCTTAATTATCGTTAAGAAAGGAGGCAGAGCATTCTCATGATACAGTCATCATTAGTCAAAAAGCAGCGAATTTTTATTGCTATTTTTATCGTACTTATTTTTCTAACGATTATCATTGGATTAGGACTTGGCTCTTCTTCTGTATCGTATGATCGAATTATTCCTACTCTCCTTGGGCAAGGAACCTTTAAGGATGAATTCGTCTTGTTTTCTATTCGTATGCCACGTATTTTTATTACACTACTGGCAGGGATGGCACTTGCGTTATCAGGGGCAATCCTTCAGGGCATTACTAGGAATGAATTAGCTGAACCTGGTATTATCGGGATAAACTCTGGGGCAGGAGTAGCAATCGCATTATTTTATTTATTTTTCCCAATTGATTCAGGCTCATTTATTTATATGCTGCCTGTCGTTGCCTTTCTTGGTGCCCTAATCACAGCAATCTTAATTTATGTTTTCTCATATGACCGAAAAGTAGGCTTGCAGCCAATTAGATTAGTTTTAATCGGGGTTGGTTTTTCACTTGCTCTCTCGGGGCTTATGATTGTTCTTATCTCTTCTGCAGATCGTGTAAAAGTTGATTTTATCGCCAAATGGATTGCGGGAAATATTTGGGGTACAGATTGGCCGTTTATTCTCGCCCTTCTCCCTTGGCTCATCATCCTTATCCCTTTTACACTTTACAAAGCCAACCGCTTAAATATTCTCGGACTCAGTGAACCAGTGGCAGTCGGGGTTGGTCTTTCTATTGAAAAGGAACGTATTATTTTATTATTAACAGCTGTTGCACTCGCAGCCTCAGCTGTATCTGTAACAGGAGGCATTTCCTTTATTGGTCTAATGGCTCCTCATATTGCCAGAGCCCTGGTTGGCCCTAGAAATCAATTATTTATCCCAATTGCCGTATTAGTTGGCGGTTTTCTATTATTGCTTGCTGATACAATTGGACGTAATTTAGTTGAGCCGGATGGATTACCGGCAGGGATTATGGTTGCACTGATTGGTGCTCCATACTTTGTGTATTTACTACTAAAAAAATAAAATAGGCAGTCCACTATCAAATCGTGGACTGCCTATTCATTTCTTAGGAAATAACTTTATCTTTTAGGAATTGATTTTTCCGCATTAATATATCCTGCCCCATATATATTCTGGTTTCTTGCCTTCCAAACATCTGCTCCACTCTTTAGTAATTGTTTCACTTTTATTGACTTTAAGGAAGGATCATTCTGCAACATTAAAGCAACAACTCCTGCACAGATTGGTGTAGCCATTGATGTTCCTGATAATGTAAAATAGAAATTTCCTACTCGATTTCCTTTTTGAAATTTATCCAAAAAGGAATTCGGAGATCTTAACGATACGATATTAACTCCCGGAGCGACAATATCCGGTTTTGCTACTCCATAAATCGATGGTCCTCTACTTGAAAAACTAGCAATCACATCATCACCTTTTGTTCCCGGAGTATTTCGATCATCTAAGGCTCCAACAGTGATAACTTGATCACTTATACCTGGACTGGCAATTGTCTGACTTTCAGGCCCTTCATTTCCAGCTGCAGCACATACGACAATACCGGCTGCCCAAGCAGCTTCAACCATTTGGACCATTGGATCTCTATTTTCATTCGCATAAGGCTGAGCGGTTGATCCTAGAGACATGCTTAGAATATCAATTTTGTCTGTCGGATTTTCCTCATTATATTGAATACACCATTCAACACCCTGCATAATAGATTCAAGGGTACCAGCTCCAGCATTATTTAATACTTTTGCACCAACTAGGTCAGCTTCAGGTGCTGGTCCTCTATACCTCCCCGAGGAAGCTGCTCCATCACCTGCAGCAGCCCCTGCACAGTGTGTGCCATGACCATTATCATCATACGGATTTGTACGACCATTAACAAAATCTACAAAATCGGTGATTCTTCCTTCAAGATCTTCGTGCGGGTAAATCCCCGTATCAATAATCGCAATTTTAACTCCTTTTCCTGTTAAAACTGTATTATTTCGTACTACATTTTGGGCATTCGCAGATTCCACCGCCACATCGAGTAAAGCATGAACCTTACTATTCAGGTAGATTCTTTTAATTCCATGACAATTTGTGAGAAGTTCTTCTAACGTATTAGGAGTTAAATCTACACTACTACAAGTTATTCTAGGGAAATTCTTTTTAACTTTGCTGATAGGGCAACTCTGAATCGTCCCTTTAACTTGTTCACACCCACGATCATATTGATCATGTTCAAATTCTATAATAACTGGTACCTTTTTCGTTCTTTTCATATTTTGTTCTATCAGATTGTGAAAAACACACGGTGTATGTTTAAGTGGCTTATAGAGATTTAAGATTTCCTCTCTTAAAGGTCGATCCATCTTGTTTGCATATGTGCGAACCATCTGAACCATCGAGTAACCAAACATCTACAGCACCTCCACTTAGTTTATTGGTAATATATGAAGGGATGTTTTAATAGGAACGGTAGAAAACCTAGATTTAATAAAAATGATGATGATTCACTAGATTTCTTATCATTGCTATAATTAAAATGTGAATTAAAAAAGATGTAGTTAAGAATAGGAGAGAGTAGCATGATTCAACGTACAGTCTTATTAAAATTTAGTGAAGAAACAACACAAGAACAGCTCCAAGAAGTAATCAAGCGATTTAAAGCATTAGAAGATGTATTAACAGGGATTGTTGAAATTCAAGCAGGTTTAAATCTAGCTGAAAAAAGCAAGGAATACCAAGTGATTCTAATGGTTCGCTTCGAAGATCAAGCTGCATTAGATGCTTATACGACTAATGAGGACCATCAAGCAGTTGCAGCCTTTATTCGCGAGTCTGGTAGACTTGATAGTATTGGGGTAGATATTGAGATTTGAGTTTGTTTGGGGATGGTGGTATTTGTATTCCTTTCTCATAGTTTTTGTCCTTCATTTTTTTGAAGGACATTTTTCTTTTAATAGCATGACTCTTTGTCTTTCATTACCTCTATGAAAGACTTCCCTCCTTGAAATGCACGCTTTTTTGTCTTTCATCACCTCTATGAAAGACTTTTCTCCTGAAATGCACGCTTTTTTGTCTTTCATCACCTTTGTGAAAGACTTTTCTCCTTTAAATGCACGCTTCTTTGTCTTTCATCACCTTTATGAAAGACTTCCCTCCTTTAAATGTACGCTTCTTTGTCTTTCATCACCTTTATGAAAGACTTCCCTCCTTTAAATACTCGCTTCTTTGTCCTTCATCACCTTTATGAAAGACTTTTCTCCTTTAAATGCACGCTTCTTTGTCTTTCATCAAATAGACAACTCATTCTTCATTGCTTGTAAAATCATCATCCCAATTATTTGATAGTAAAAAGGAATTTTTTGCTATAAACTTAACCTAACGGATAAAATTATGTCAGTGTGGTGAAATCATTGTTTAAAATACTATTGATTGAGGATGATCGATCATTATTTCATGAGGTTAAAGAGCGATTAGCCGGGTGGTCATATGATGTGGAAGGAATTAGTAATTTTAACAAGGTCATGCAGGAATTCACCGATTATAATCCAGACCTTGTCATTATTGATATTCAATTACCTAAGTTTGATGGATTTCATTGGTGCCGATTGATACGCAATGTTTCAAAAGTTCCCATTATCTTTTTATCATCGCGGGACCATCCGACTGATATGGTGATGTCGATGCAGCTTGGAGCAGATGATTTTGTTCAAAAGCCTTTTCATTTTGATGTTCTTATTGCTAAAATTCAAGCCATCTTACGCCGAGTGTATGACTACAGTACAGAACAAACAAATATGAAAACATGGTGTAATGCTACAGTTGATTTCGAGAAAAATACAGTATTTAATGACGCTGGTAAAATTGAATTAACTAGGAATGAAATGTTTATTTTAAAGCAGCTAATTCAACAAAAAAACAATATTGTCAGCCGTGAAAATATCATTAACAGCTTATGGGATGATAAACGATTTGTAAGTGATAATACACTAACCGTTAATGTCAATCGACTTCGAAAACGATTGGATGAGATCGGATTAGGACAATATATAGAAACAAAAGTAGGACAAGGATATCGTGCAATTGAAGAGGATATATATGATTAAAGAGTTTTTATTAGAGAGACTTAGTTGGATTTTATTCATTTTTGCAACACAGCTTCTTATCCTATTAGTTGCTTATCTCGATCCTTTATTACCACTTAAACCAATCCTATATATTGTCTTTATTATGACGTTACTCTTTTTCATTTTTCTCATTCTTAGGTACAACAAGGAAACGAAGTTTTATAAATTGTTAAAAGAACGAGAAAATAATTTTGATTCAACAGATTTAACCAAACCTGAAACTCCATTTGAGGAGATCATTGCGACAAGTAGCACCGAACAAACAGAGAGGTTAAAACGCTTAGCTTCTCAAAACAAAACAATTCTTGAGCAGGAAAAAGACGAGCTGCTATCATGGATTCATGAAGTCAAAACACCTTTAACAGCTATGCATTTAATCATTGAGAGAGTTGAAGATCAAAAACTTAAGTCAGGTTTAACGTATGAGTGGCTTCGAATTCACTTATTACTGGATCAACAGCTTCATCAAAAGAGAATTCGTTTTATGGAAAATGATTTACATATAGAAAAAACTGATTTAGAGCAATTGCTCTTTGACGAAATTAAACTATTACAATCCTGGTGTATACAAAAAGGGATTGGATTTGACTTGCAATTGGACATAACGGAAGTGTTAACAGATCCAAAGTGGCTCGCATTTATCCTGAGACAGCTTTTAACAAACGCGGTAAAGTATAGTGAGGACTCAGATATTACCTTGAAAAGTTTAAAAACAAACAACCAAGTTATACTCCAACTATCTGATTCCGGACGAGGCATTGATCCAAAAGATCTGCCACGTATATTTGATAAAGGCTTCACTTCTACGACTAATCATACAGATCAATCTTCTACCGGAATGGGTTTATATTTAGCTAAAAAGGTGGCTGAATCTTTGCATATCCATATTGAAGTAGAGTCAACCTTCCATGTTGGAACAACCTTTACATTGATCTTTTCAAAGAGAAATGAATTTATAGATGTGATGGGCATGTGACAACATTGTCACATGCTTTTTTATTTTGTTAGCCTAATCGAAGGAAATGATCTCTCTCCCTTTTTATAATGAAATTATCATATTGAAGATAAGGAGTTTTTACATTGAAAGTATTAGAAGCGACGAAAATTCATAAAAGCTTTGGAAATAAGTTCAATAAGCAGGAAGTGTTAAAAGGGATTGATATCAGTATTGAAGAAGGAGAATTTGTTAGCATCATGGGTGCTTCGGGCTCTGGGAAAACAACCTTACTTAATGTTCTTTCATCGATTGATCGTGTGAGCGAAGGCACAATTTTAATACAAGGAAAAGAAATGACAAGGATGAAAGAGAAAGAATTAGCCCAGTTTCGAAAGCATCACTTAGGATTTATATTTCAAGACTATAATTTGCTGGACACTTTAACAGTGAAGGAAAATATATTATTGCCTCTATCTATTACAAAAACGCCCCAAAAAGAGGCAAATGAACAATTTGAAGCCTTAGCTTCACAACTGGGAATATATGAGTTGCAAAACAAGTATCCTAATGAAATCTCTGGTGGACAAAAACAACGTACATCTGCAGCAAGGGCATTTGTTCACGAGCCTAGTATTATTTTTGCTGATGAGCCAACTGGTGCACTTGATTCAAAGTCAGCTTCAGATTTATTGCAAAAGTTAAGCGAGTTAAATCAAAAGCGTAAATCAACGATCGTTATGGTAACACATGATCCAACTGCAGCAAGCTTTTGTCACCGGGTTATCTTTATTAAGGATGGCCAAGTATATACCCAATTGCATAAAGGTGTCCAGGAAAGAAAAGATTTTCTTAAAGACATTATTAAAACCCAAGGTGTTCTAGGCGGTGTGCAATATGAGCACTAATCAACTGATAATCCGAAACTTAAAGAAAAACATTAAAAACTATTCTCTTTATGCATTTGCCTTAATCTTCACTGTTGCCCTTTATTTTGCATTTGTTACGTTACAGTATGACCCTGCAATGGATGCTGCAAAAGGATCGATTAAAGGTGGAGCAGCAATTAGAGCAGCTTCTATTTTACTTGTTGTCATAGTCGGTGTTTTTCTCCTGTATGCAAACACTATCTTTATTAAAAGAAGAAGTAAAGAAATTGGATTATTTCAATTAATTGGAATGACCAAACATGAAATCTTTCGTATTTTGAGTATGGAAAATATTATCTTATACTTTAGTTCGTTACTAATTGGAATATTTATTGGGTTTTCTTTTTCAAAACTGATTACACTCATTTTGTTTAAAGTTACTGCCGTAGAAAGCGTCGCTACCCTTCGCTTTTCAACTCAGGCCTTTATCCAAACAATTATTGTGTTTAGTGCGATTTATCTTGTCATTATGGCAATGAACTTCGTTTTTATAAAGAAACAGAGTATTTTATCCCTCTTTAGAGTGAAGTCTTCAACTGAAGGAAAAGTAAAAAAGATCTCTGTAGTAGAAATTCTAATTGGTGTTCTTGGATTGACACTTATTATCTCAGGCTATTATGTCTCTTCGAAATTATTCAGTGGAGATTTTACATCAATGAATACTTTGTTTTTAGCTATGGTGTTTATTCTTGGTTCAGTTATTGTTGGAACATACTTGTTTTACAAAGGCTCTGTTCGTTTTATTGCCAATGTCATACGCAAGAATAAGCAAGGATACCTTAATATCCATGAAGTGTTGTCTCTTTCTTCTATAATGTTTCGTATGAAATCGAATGCCATGCTATTAACAATCATTACAACCGTGTCCGCCCTTGCAATCGGATTATTATCGCTAAGTTATATTTCGTATTATTCAGCAGAGCAGCTGGCTATTAATAATGTTCCTGATGATTTTTCTTTTACAATTGAAAAAGATGCAGAGCAATTTAAACAAAAATTAGCAGAACAAAATATAGATTATGAGGAAGCAATCATCCCTGTACTCCAAGCAAATGTAAATGTGGAAAATATCATGAATACGAAGCTTGAAGGATTAAATACGGATCCAAACTCCATGCAAATGCCAGTTGTTAGTGATGAACATATTGAAGGTATTGATGTTTCAGCAGATGAAACGATCTTTACAGGATATAATGATCTTCTTCAAACATTTATGGGCTTTAAAAACTCTGGTGACATATCTTTTGTTGGAAATAAGGAAAAAATTGAACAATATTACTTAGGGCTAGAGAAGGACTATCCTATTTCCTGGTACTTTACAAGCGGTGGAATACCAGTTGCCATCGTTGATAAATCTACGTTTCAACGTATGGAAAAAGACCTTGTAAAAGATATACAAACTGAATCAAATCTATATATTGGAATTAGTTTACGGAATAAGGATGAAGTTCAAGAAGCAAACAACATCTTTATAGAATTGGGCTTTCATGAAAGTTCATTTCATGATTCACAGCTTAATATGAGTAACAATCAGAAAAATCAAATGGGTCTTATTATGTTTATCGTTGGGTTCTTAGGTTTAACCTTCCTCATCACATCCGGATGTATCCTTTACTTTAAGCAGATGGATGAGAGTGAAGATGAAAAACCGAATTATACCATCTTGCGAAAGCTTGGCTTTACCCAAACTGATCTATTAAAAGGGATTCAAGTAAAGCAGGTTTATAACTTCGGTATTCCACTAACAATTGGTCTTCTGCATAGCTACTTTGCTGTACAATCCGGCTGGTTTTTATTCGGAACAGAGGTTTGGACACCAATGTTAATTGTTATGGGGCTTTATACCGTTTTATATTCAATCTTTGCTGTTCTATCGGTTATGTATGATAAAAATGTCATTAAGAGCGCTTTGTAAGATGATAAAGGGGACACTGTCCTCTTTTTTATTTTGAAAAAACTAGTAAAATAACAGATTTTGTTCCCACCCTACTAGAAAGATACTGGTATAATAGATATGTTAAGCGCTTACTATTCTTTCTAAATAAGGGGTAATAATGATGGAAACGAAAACAAAGCCAAACAAACCAATTGTAGAACATATTTTTACAGCAGATCCGTCAGCACATGTATTTGAAGGGAAGCTTTATATTTATCCTTCTCATGATCTTGATCATGATGGACCTTCTAATGACAATGGGGATCAGTATGCAATGGAAGATTACCATGTCCTATCAATGGAAGATTTTGACTCTCCATGTATCGATCATGGTGAGGTTCTTCACCTAAAAGATATTCCATGGGCAAAAAAACAGCTTTGGGCACCTGATGCTGCTTATAAAAATAGCACCTATTATTTATTTTTCCCAGCACGGGACCATGATGAAATCTTCAGGCTTGGTGTAGCAACAAGCAATAATCCTGCAGGTCCTTTCACACCGCAAGAAAACTACATACCTGGCAGCTTTAGTATTGATCCTGCTGTTTTAGTTGATGACGACAACAAGGCTTATGTTTATTTTGGCGGCCTTTGGGGAGGACAGCTTGAAAAGTGGAAAACAGGAACATTTGATCCAAATGGCCAAGAACCTGCTGCAGATGAACCTGCACTAGGACCAATTGTAGCTGAATTAACAGATGATATGCTTTCCTTTAAAGGGAAACCTCAAGAAATCTCAATTATTGATGAAAGTGGACAGCCAATTCTAGCTGGTGATGAGGATAGAAGATTCTTTGAAGGGGCTTGGGTCCATAAATATAATGGCTACTACTATCTCTCTTACTCAACAGGGACAACTCATTATATTGTGTATGCCATAAGCAAAAGTCCACAAGGTCCTTTCGTCTATAAAGGAAGAATTCTTACTCCTGTTATTGGCTGGACTACTCATCATTCCATTGTTCAATTTAAAGATAAGTGGTATTTATTTTATCATGACTGCTCATTATCTGATGGAGTGAACCATAAACGCAGTGTTAAGTATACAGAGCTCACATATAATGAGGATGGTACAATTCAGACAATCGAACCTTATAAAGGATAAACAAAAGAGTAGAGGTTTTATTACCTCTACTCTACTTTGTTTTATTGCTGTGGTGGTGTTCCTCTTTGCGGCATTTCTACACCAAGCTCTGCTAATTGTTCCTGCGCTTCTTCTTGTGTGAGTGTACCATTTCTTTGTTGCTCTATAATTTCCTGAACCTTTTGTCTTGTCTCTTCGTCTAAGTCAGAAAACATATCCACACGATTTCCCATATCGGGTCGGGCTTGATCACCACCAGGTGCTCCAACACCGCCTCCAGGTCTATTAGCTGCTGCTTCTGTTACACCAGACTCATTTAACCATGTAACAGTTTCAGAGACCGTAAAGTCAACCACCTTTGTTCCACCTTCTACACCGCCATCTGTGTATAGTCCATCCGCTTCCTCTGCTGTAGACGTTCCCCCTGAATAAAGAGTATAAGAAGCATCCTTAGTTAATTCAGGTGAACTAATAAAAACCGATTGATAGTCTTTAGCAGGAGTAAAGCTTACTATATTTTTTCCTTCACTATCTTCTAAATGAATCATTGTACCAGCTGTTTGTATTTCAGGATAAGTCATTAAAACACCAGCTTGTGATGAATCTTCAGAATGAGCTTGGCTCATTCCAGAGCTTCCGACTGCTACGATGAAACCACCAGTTATGTTAAAACTACTATCGTAATCCAGCTGACCATTCATATTTTCTGTTGGTCCATTTACGATTACAACACCATCTGTCATGGAAATTGAGCCATTGGAATCCAGTCCATCACCTTGTGCATTTACAGAAATATAGCCGCCATTTATTTGTAATGAACCTGTTCCTTCAGTAGCAGTTGTCGGCATATCCATACCTGAAGCATCATTTCCTCCGGCAACATTAATTCCGTCATCAGTAGATGTAAGTTGAATTTCTCCGTCTTCAATTGTAACGTTTTTTCCTTCAATTCCTTCATAGCTTTTGGTGATATTTATATTACCTCCCGTTGTGACAACGGATGAATCAGCGTGAATCCCGTCATCACCGGTTGAGATCATAAATTCCCCGCCTGCTAGCGTAACATGTTGATTACTGTGTACAGCATCGTCCTCTGAATCAATCTTAAAGCTTCCTCCTCCTACTGCAATATCAACAGAGGCTTTTAATCCTTTATAGCTTTCAGATTCTGTTGTCGTCGTTGTAGCAGCTGTACTATTTTCTTGTCCTGGCATTCTTTCTTCATGATTATTTATCGTGTCAGGGCTTCCTTCCCCTGATTTAATTGTATAAGAGCCATCCGTTATCCATAACGATGCAATCGATTGAATCCCATCGTTTCCAGATGTTATATCAAACGTTCCACCTTCAAGTGCGATGACACCTTTTGATGTATCTTCATCATTTGTAGATTTAATTCCATCTCCACCAGCTTCAATCTTAATTGTTCCTTCTTTCACAGCAACAAGATCTCGTCCCATGATCCCATCATCAACAGCATGGACTTCAATGTTTCCACTTGTAATTTTCAACTTATCTTTACTTGCAATTCCATTATTATAGTTTCCTTGGACAATTAATGTCCCTGTTCCATTGATTGTAAGATCATCTTTACTAAAAATGGCTGCATTAGGCTCATCCTCAGACGAATCCTCATAAACATACTGCTTTCCATCACTTATATTATTTTCGGTCCCTTCAACAAGTGAGATCGTTGTTTTTTCTGCATTCACCACATTAATGGCTGAGCTTGTTGAAGATTGAATGTCCACTCCATTTAAAATCAGTTTCACTGTATTTTTATCTTCCGCGTCAACTACAACTTGACCATTATCCAATTGACCACTTAAGACATATGTGCCACCTGTTTTGATTGTTAACACATTATTTTTGAAAAGAACAGCGGCAGAAGAATCAAAGGTTGCCTCTGTTCCATTCAACTCAATGTATGTTGGATTTTCATTTTTCCATTGAGTATAACTGTCTTCTTGATAGGAAACTGCCTTACTTACTAGATTGCTTACATCTGTATTAACTAACTTACCGACACCCGCTGTCTCTGCACTTGTCTCACTGGATGTAGTTGTTGAATCATTATTCGAACATGCAAATAACATGGTTGTACTTAATAACGTTGCGGCTATTTTGTAATAAGCTGATCTTTTCATCATACCCTTCATCTCCTTTTTCTCTATACGGGTTGTACCCTTGTGAGATACATTATTAAGTACAAACCTTAATAAAACCTTAAAAATATCTTTTTAAAAAATTTTGCATTTTTACTAAATTTAGATCTATAATCTATTCTATTCTTAGTTTTTATGAAGACTCTTTTCTAATAGGTTGTGATTTTAAGGTCCTTCTTTGCATAAAACTATTTAGTTGATTGCAGCGGAAGATTGCGAGACTCCTGTGGGAGCAGCGTGACAGGTGAAACCCCGCAGAGGCAGATTTTCGCAAGGATTGTGGCTTATAAAACACTGTAGTAACTCTATAGTGGAATGGAGCGGAAGACACTCGACTCCTGCGGGAAGTGAGGAAAGACTGAGACCCCGCAGGCGAAGACGAGGAGGCTCAGCTTCCTCCCCGCGGAAAGCGAGTGACTGCAGCGCAATGAAACGGACTAATTTTTAACCTTTAATTTCATCGAAAACAACAAAGTATGCGAAAACAGCGTTACAACCATTTAAAAAGACATTAAATCGATTGAAGGTGACCAAAATGAAACTATTAATCATAGAAGATGACAAATATCTCTCTGAAACAATTAAAGAAACAACACAAGAAACGTTTGAAGCAGAACAGGCTTTTGATGGTGAGGAAGGACTTTATTTAGCAGAGCAAAATATTTTTGACTGTATCATATTAGATATCATGCTCCCTAATATGAACGGTTATGAAGTACTTCAAGAACTAAGGAAAAAGCAAATTAAAACCCCTGTAATCATGCTGACAGCAAAGGATGGCATTGATGATAAAATCCAAGGCTTTAAAGTAGGAGCTGATGATTATATCGTTAAACCCTTTCATCGGGAAGAATTACTTTTACGTTTAGAGGCCATCGTCAGAAGATCTGGTGGAGATTTAAAGGAACATGTCATTTCATTCAAAGAATTAAATATGAATCTTAAAAATAAAACAGCCTATATTGGAGACGAGATCGTTAAATTAAACGGAAAACAATTTGATCTACTGGAATATTTAATCAATAACAAAAACACTATCCTCACAAAAGAACAAATTTTTGATCGAATATGGGGATTTGAATCTGATACCTCCACAACTGTTGTTGAGGTTTATTGCAGTAATGTTCGTAAATCCTTAAAAAAATTTGGCTATGATCAATACATTAAAACCTTCCGTGGGCTGGGTTATATGCTGACAGAGAACGGTGAAGGCCATGTTTAAGCAAAAGGTTTTTCGAAAAGAACAGCTTAACTTTATGGTTCTCAACCTTATAGCTTTTACTGTTATTTTTACTATCTTTGGCTTCATTATCTACGGACAAGTTCAAACAACTCTATTCACCAAAACGGATGAAGAATTATTGCAATTTAAAGCGATGATGCAGGATGATGAAGGACCTTTAAATACTCCTAAGCATAACGACAGTTTAAACCGTAACACTCCGCCTGAGGAAAGAAAAAGAAACTTTCCTAACCCGCGAATTATGATGGTGAATTGGAATAAAAATGGAGAAATTATCAACCAAGATCAAATTGGGACCTCTTTATATGAAAATTATTTACAAGACTATGAATTAGATACTCAAAATGTAGATGTAATTACAAATATAACGTTGAATGATTTATATGATTTTCGATACATTGTTTTCAAAGACACAAACGCTAATGATGATGTCGAGTATGTTCAACTTTTCATCAACACGGATGCAGAACAAACAATCATCCATAACTTTGGAAATCTCATAATTCTCTGTTCCTCTGTCTTTATTATTCTATCGATCTCTGCCAGTTACGTCTTATCAAAAAGAATGATGAAGCCTATTATTCAATCCTGGAACAAGCAAACAGAATTTGTCGAAAATGCATCACATGAACTGCGAACACCATTGACGATTATCCAAAATAAATTAGAGCTATTGCTCACCGAACCTCAGGAAAAAATTATGAACAAGTTTGAAAACATTGCTCTAAGTCTCTCAGAAACAAGGAGATTATCGAAACTTACTTCTGACTTATTAACGCTGGCAAGAGCTGATTCAGCTGAGACACAGCTCGTTAAGAAAGTGATAGATGTAGACCGCTTTGTTAGTAATGTTTGTTCACCCTATATAGACATTGCTGAATCACAGGAAAAGCATCTTTGGTTAAAACTGAATAGCAAAATTAACACAGAAGCCGACGAACAACGACTTCATCAGCTTTTAGTTATTTTGCTTGATAATGCATTAAAATACACGGTGGAACAAGATAGTATTGGTGTAAAAACCTATATAGAAGACAATAAAATCGTCCTTGAAGTAACAGATACCGGCATTGGGATTAAAAAGCAAAACATGAAATACATTTTTGATCGCTTCTATCGTGAAGATCGTGCCCGCTCCCGTGACACAGGTGGTACCGGTTTAGGGCTTTCTATCGCGCATTGGATCGTGACAAAGCATAACGGCACAATTACCGTTCATGAAAACCAGCATAAAGGAACAACATTTAAAGTGAAGCTACCTAAAAAGGAGATTACAAAATTGTAATCTTCTTTTTTTATCTTTTAAGGTTTGTTTAAGGTTCATCCTTAATAATGTGAACACAGAAGTTGAGACAAAAAAGGAGAGAAAAAGGATGAAGGCTATGACCCTAAACGGCTCAAAGGGTAGACGTGAACTAAAACATGAAATGACCAAAATGGAAGTATTTTTACTTCGAAATAAACTAAAACACTATATGGAAGTAGATCCTCATGCCAAGAATGATGGGAAGTATTTTATTCGCAGTGTTTACTTTGATAACTTTGAAAATAAAGTATTAAATCAAAAAAAAGAGGGCTACTACGAACGTGATAAATTTCGGGTTAGATTATATGACTTTAACACCTCATATCTGAATTTAGAAAAAAAGAGCAAACGAAATAACTTAACATATAAACAAAAATGTCGTATCACTTCTGATGAATATGAACAGATAAGGTCTGGAAATATATCATGGATGGAAACTGATCAACGACCTCTCATCCAGGATTTATATTATCAAATGAACCTTTCTCAGCTAAAACCAATGACAGTCGTAGACTATGAAAGAGAGGTCTTTATCTATAAATATGGCAATGTTCGAATTACCTTCGATAGCTCGATTCGAACAAGCTTTCGAAATAATGATGTACTAAATCTGAACCTATCAATGATTGACACAGACCCTGATATTGTTGTACTTGAAGTAAAATATGATGAATTTCTGCCATTAGTTATTAAACAACTATTACAAGTCAACAACTTAAGAGCCGGCGCTTACTCAAAGTATCAAATTAGTCGCATGTATGGCTAGGAAAAGTTTAACTATCTTAACTATCTGTTAGCAAGTTAATATATAAAAATAATATTTTGGAGGAAATAAACATGGAGAATGTATCTTTTAATGATATTTTCAAATCAAGTATTTTAGAAAAAACAAGCAGCTTTTCAATTGTAGATTCCCTAATCGGGTTATTAGTAGCTTTTCTAGTAGGATTATTTATCTACTTTGTATATAAGAAAACTTTTTCAGGTGTTATTTACTCACACACTTTTAATATTTCACTTATCATCATGTCAATGGCAACAGCTTTAATTATTATGGGAATTTCTTCAAATGTCCTGTTATCACTTGGTATGGTTGGTGCACTATCAATTGTTCGTTTCCGCACACCGATTAAAGATCCGATGGATATTGTCTATATTTTCTGGGCAATCGTTTCAGGTATTTTATGCGGTGCAGGCTTTATCCCTCTTGTTGTCATTGGATCCATTCTAATCGGAGCTGTGCTCATCATTTTTATTAACAAAATTAAGGTTGAAAATCCTTATTTATTAATTGTGAAATATAGTGACATTTCGGTTGAAAACTCAATAGAACATGTTGTATCTGAGAGTTCAAGAAAGTACTCGGTAAAATCTAAATCTGTTATGCCCGGCAATGACTATGAAGTAACATATGAAATACGCGTCAAAGATGTAGATATGGGATTTATCAATAATATATCTGATATGGATACAGTAAAATCAGCTGTGATGTTAAGCTATGATGGTAATTTTACAGCTTAGTTGCAATAAGTGGCCTTTCAGTAAACTAATGACAGATGATTATTAATCTATCCGTTATAAAAATATTTATCGTAAGCTGACTTAATGGTATATTATCCTCATTAAGTCAGCTTTTTTTAATATTGTTCATTCTATTTTAAAGGGGGATATCCTGTGGAAGAGCAAAAAACCATATCGATTACAATCTTAGAAACAAGTGACTTGCATGGTCACATCTTCCCCATATCATATGGCACTAATGAATTTGATCCATCAGGTCTTGCAAAGATCGCAACATCTATTAAACAAATACAAAAAAAAGAAAAAAATATAATTCTCATAGATAATGGAGACAGTATGCAAGGAACTCCTTTAGCCTATCATTATGTACGTCAAATGAACCATCTCCCAAATCCAATGATCCAAAC
Organism: Metabacillus schmidteae; assembly: GCF_903166545.1. Taxonomy (NCBI): domain Bacteria; kingdom Bacillati; phylum Bacillota; class Bacilli; order Caryophanales; family Bacillaceae; genus Metabacillus; species Metabacillus schmidteae. Next base: position 209,831 of record NZ_CAESCH010000001.1, read on the forward strand.
GTTTAACGAGTTACAATATGATGCTGCTATTATTGGTAATCATGAATTCAACTATGGACTACCCATTCTACAACAGGCCATACAAGAAGCAAAGTTTCCGTTTCTTTCTGCCAATATTCTTCACTCAGATACAAAAGAACCTTATTTTGGACCACCATATCTAATAAAAACACTTGAACACGGTTTTAGAGTGGCCATTTTAGGATTAACTACACACTATATACCAAATTGGGAAAAACCCGAGCATATTAAAGACTTGGAATTTGAGGACAGTATCAAAAGTGCCGGAAGATGGATTTCCTATATTAAAGAGAAGGAAAATCCGGATCTTTTCATCGTATCGTACCACGGAGGATTTGAAAAAGATTTAAAGACAGGTGAACCAACCGAATCCTTGACTGGAGAGAATCAAGCATATCAACTTTGTATGGAAGTAGAAGGAATTGATATATTACTAACAGGACATCAGCATCGTCTCCTATCTGATGAAGTCAATGGAGTAACAATTATTCAACCCGGCTGTAATGGAATGTTTTTAGGACGGATTGATCTGCACTTTACCCATTCATCTACCGATGGATGGATATGCCAATCTAAGAAGCCTTCGCTTATTTCAATAAAACCTATTGAAATGGATGAACAAATTTCACAAATGAATAAACCTTATGAAGAAGCAACTCAACATTGGCTGGATCAGTATATTGGACAAATTCAAGGTGATATGATCATACATGATCCATTTGAAGCCCGAACAAAGGAACATCCTTTTATTGAATTCGTCAATCGTGTACAAATGGAGATCGCAAATGTCGACATTTCCAATACAGCTTTATTTCATAACCAAGCTCTTGGGTTTTCAGCAAATGTCACCATGAGAGAAATTGTGTCAAATTATATTTACCCTAACACTTTAGCTGTTATTGAGCTTTCCGGTCAAGATATCAAGGATGCTCTAGAGAAAACAGCTACCTACTTTATTTTAAATGATCAAGGGCAAATTGATGTTAATCCACAGTTTGTAGAACCAAAACCTCAGCACTACAATTATGATATGTGGGAAGGCATTTCCTATACAATTGACGTTTCAAAACCAGTTGGCAAAAGAATTCTGCACCTTATGAAAGATAGTGACCCTTTACATATGGATCGTACTTATCATGTTGTAATGAACAACTATCGAGCCGCAGGTGGAGGAAATTATCATATGTTTAAAGGAAAAAAAATCATGAAAGAAATTCAACTTGATATGACAGAAATACTCGCAAATTACTTTTCTAAATATAAAATCGTAAACGCAGAAGTGAACCATAATTGGCAAGTCATCACTTCTTAAATCCTCATTTTTAAAAGATAAAAAGAACGAGCCACAATCTGATTAAATGTTGATCGTTCTTTTTATCTACTTCTAAACCTGTGATTGAATGCTCCAGTGTTTTGACATTCCATCTTATATTTAAACAGATGACCTTTACACATAAATCGCAATATATTTATGAAACTATTATCCTCACTACCTCGTATATGTTATAGAGGTGAAAATCATGTATTTAAATATAAACGAGCCAAAAAGAGAAATCTCTCTTAATGCTGTCAAAGTTTGGAGAATGTCAAATACAATCGGTCATATCATTGCACTCACTATCATAGCGATACTATTTATTTGCACTGAACTATTTGATTGGTTTAGCTGGATTAGTATTCTCCTTTATTGTTTAGGTGGGCTTGCTATTTTATCTGGTGTTTATTCTATTTTTATTGAGCCTATCTATTTACAACGCACCTGGCGTTATGAAATTGATCAAGAGTTTATCCAGTTACAGCATGGAATGTGGAATCTACAGCATACATTGATTCCTATGGAAAAAGTGGAATATGTACGCACAGAACAAGGTCCGATCATGCGCCGGCATAAGCTATACAACATCGAGATTGGGACAACAACTTCAAATCATGTTATTCCTGCTATTCCCACTGAAGAAGCCCATCTATTAAAAGCACAAATTGCTACTTTTGCAAAAATAAAAGACGAAGAGAATAATGAAGGAGAAAAAGAACATGAATCAATCATCTAGACGTTACCATCCTGCGATGATAGCGGTAGACTTAATTTCATTTATGAAAGGTTCAATAGGTATTGTTCTTCTCTTATTTATTTTTAAAGCATCTTCAACGTCCATATGGGTTATATGGGGTCGTTACATATTTATTGTTGTTTCAGTTTTCACCCTTATTGGAACCATTTTAAAGTGGATGTTCTGTCAATATGAAGTCACTCAGAATTCTGTGATAGAACGTAAAGGAGTCTTTGTTAAATCACAACGTGCAGTGCCTTTTAGCAGTATCCATAATCATAAATTAAACACAACATTTATCCACCGATGGCTCGGACTTACATCCCTAACCCTTGAAACAGGTACAAGTGGAGAACATGCAAACTTCACTTTTCCCGTTATTACAGCGAAAGAAAAAAAACTTATCCTCCTTCAGTTAGAACAACCAAAGGATCGAAAAGATGAAGAACAAAAACCATTGATTGAACGAACTATTCATTTTCAATCAAATAAAAAGGACTTGATTAAGGCTTCTTTTACTTCACTTAGCTTTTTGGCCTTTTTCCCTTTATTAAATGCATTATATTTTAATATAGTAGAACTCTTTCACATTGAAGATACAGCCAAGAGTGCGTTTGATTACTTACTCATTCATTGGTGGATGCTTATTATTATTCTGATTTTAGCTATGCTTCTTTCTGCCTTGTTTGGATTATTTAAAACCTTTACAAAATACGGAAACTTTGTGATTAGTGATGATAAAGATAGAATCTTTATTGAGAAAGGAATAGGAAACGTTATTAGTTATTCAATACTAAAGCATAGAGTTCAAGCTGTTGTAGTTGAACAATCTATCCTAAAACGTTTACTAGGTTTTGTTGAAGTAAAGCTTATAAGTGCAGGTGGTTCTGAGATTGATGGTGATCAGGATACAAGTTCTTTATATCCTTTTATGCCTAAGCAACAGGCATACCAAATTTTACAGGCCATGCTGCCTCAATATGTAATTAAAGAGCGTATGGAAAGATTCCCTATTAAAGTATTGTGGCTGAAGCTTCTTCTTCCATATTATCTAACAATTGTATCAGTAATTGGATTGGCCATCTTTAAACGGGAATGGCTATGGATAGCAGCTATTGTATTTGTCATATCCGTTGTATCAAGGATCCTTGATTATTGGTTCACAAGCTATATTCGCCACGGCAAAACTGTACAAATTAGAAAAGGCGGTTTTGTGAATGAAACGTTTGTTACACATCATAAACGAATACAGCAAGTTACTGTTGAACACTCTTGGTTACAGCGGAAATTTAACGTTGCCACACTTGTTTTTCTTAATCGAGCAAAACCTATGCACGAAAGTAAACTATATGGTCTATCAAAAGAAGAGGTGGGTACGTTTTATCATTGGTATCACGGTCAATCGTAACAATGCTGCTATAAACAAAGTCCTAATCATAAAGCCCAAAGGATTCCATTCCTTTGGGTTCTTCATTTCATATATTAGCAATTTTCATAGTCGCTGCAATATTTCTCGCTGTCATTTCCATGTAAACTGCAGCATGTTCAAACGCATCGGAAAGTGTTGTTACACCTGGTACTATACTAAAGAGGGAATCAATACCGTGCTCATATACAACATCACAACCTTGGGATAAAGAACCGGCTATGCCAATTACAGGCACTCCATATTTTTTAGCTGCTTTTGCAACGCCGATTGGGGTTTTACCATAAATAGTTTGATGATCAATTTTGCCCTCACCTGTAATAACAAGATCTGCGTCCTTCACAACATCAGCAAAATTCACTGCATCCAAAACAATTTGGATTCCTCTTTTTAGTTCGGCATTCAAAAAGGCTGCAAGACTTGCTCCCAGACCACCGGCAGCACCAGCACCCTCTATCGTTCGAAATGATTTCCCAGTTGACGCCTCAACAACATCAGCAAAATGAGTCAGATTCTGATCCAGCAATTGAACCATTTCAGGTGTAGCTCCTTTTTGGGGACCAAATATAGCTGATGCACCCCTTGGTCCAGTTAACGGATTATCAACATCACAGGCTACTTCAATTCTGACTTTTTTTAGTCTTTGATCAAGTCCTGTCAAATCAATTGATACGATTTTCGAAAGAGCACCGCCTCCTGCTTCAATATCGTCTCCATTACCATCTAGCAATCTACCACCTAACACTTGAACCATCCCGGCTCCTCCATCGTTCGTTGCACTTCCGCCAATTCCAATGATGATATGCTCTATTCCCAAATCAAGAGCAGTTAAGATTAACTCTCCGGTGCCCCTTGTTGTCGTTACTAACGGATTTCTTTGTTCTATAGGAACTAAATGCAACCCTGAAGCAGCAGCCATTTCAATAACTGCTGTTTTTCCATCCCCCATCACTCCAAAGAAAGCTTTAACCGGATTTCCAAGTGGACCTGTAACAATTCTTTCTTCAATTGTTCCGTTTGTTGCATCTACTAATGATCGAACTGTACCTTCTCCACCATAAGCCATTGGTATTTTATAATAATCAGCATTTGGAAAAACAGTTTGAAAGCCTCGTTCTATTGCTTTCGATACCTCCATTGCGGATAAGCTTTCTTTAAAAGAATCTGGGGCAATGACTATTTTCATTTGTTACTTTTCTCCTTTCTTATAATGAAACATATAGTTAACCAAAAAGCTTAAACACTCCAAATACAAGAGTAGAAATTACGGCAAGAGTTAATCCAACTAAAAATTCATATGGCATTAGTTTTAAACGTTCTTTTATGTCCATATTGACACTTCCTGCTGTAGCGTGGAAGAAACTTCCGTGTGGCAAGTGATCAAGAACCGTTGCACCTGCATGAATCATTGCTGCTCCCGCTAATGCTGAAATTCCCAAACCTAAAATTGTACTACTGAAAACACCGCTTGCTACTGCTGTACCTGCTGTAGTAGAAGCTGTTGCTGCAGACATAAAAATTCCAGATACAGGTGCTAATAAATATGCCGGCAAACCAGATGAGCTTAATCCATTGATAATAACGTCTTTTAGCTCAGAGTTTGTAATAATTCCAGCTAATGTTCCTGTTCCTAATAGCATAATTGCAACTCCAGACATTTTATTTAAGCCGGAAACTGCATACTCATTAATTTTCCGTGTCTTCTTCATAGCAATTGCACCAATAATTCCTCCAACAGGTAGTGCAACCATTGGATCAATATTAATATCAAATAAAGGTCGTAGTGCTAGTAAAATAATTGTGACAAGTGGTGCAATCAAGGCTGTGATAAATTGAGGGGTTTTTGTGTTATCTAATACTTCAACATCTTGATCCATAACCGCTGAGCCTTTTTCCGCTACTTTTTTTGCTAACATATACGTTATGACAATACCAAAAATAGCCGGGATTATTCCTGCGGCCATAATAGATGTAAGTGGTACATTAAATGCTTCAGATGCCGCGATTGCATTTGGGTTTGGTGACATGATATTTCCTGCCTTTCCTCCGCCAATCATCGCTAGTAAAATAGCTGTTTTTGAAAAATGTGCTCGCTTAGCAATAGCTAATGCAATCGGTGCAACAGTAATAACCGCTACATCTACAAATACTCCAACAGCTGTCAAAATCATTGTAGCCACTGCTAATGCTAAGAGCGCTCGTTCTTCACCAAACTTTTTGACAATCGTTTCTGCTATCGATGATGCTGCACCAGATTCAATTAAAACACCAGCAAGGATACCCGCAGCCATAATTCTCAAGACTGCTGGAATAATTCCTTTTGCACCTTCCATCATTAAGTCCACGGTGTTTGAAATATCAACGCCACCAATTAGTCCTCCAATTAAAGCCCCGGCAACCATCCCATAAGCTGGTGGTACTTTTTTTAGAATTAAAACAATGGCGATAATTAGGGCACTTATTGCACCTATAGTGCTTACTGAAACATCCATGCTGATGCCTCCCTCGCCTCCCCCAATCTATGTATTAAATGTTCACTTAACAATTTCAAGAGCAAATTCAAAAGATGAAAACCGCATAAAGAAGTCCTGCTATCAACTATTATAATTCTTACTTCCAAACTCCTTCTAAAATGATCAAATTCTTCATTCTCACTCAAACATTTAATATGTAGTCATCTGAAATATTTTTTGGATGATATACATGACATATTTAAATACAGGTAACTGATCTTGGTACTCTTCATAATCTACTGTGTACGTGCCGTCTTCATTATTCCAAATTCGATTGAAATAACGATCAACTGATTTTACGAATTCACTGCCAGTTGATGCTGTTATTTTTATATTTTCTTCTACATTATAGTCATCAAGATTTCGGGAAGTAAAATTGCTTGATCCACCTATGACAATCGATTTATGTTGTCCCTTAATATAAATAAGCTTTGAGTGATATTGCTCTTTGTTTGTTTCATACCAGCGAATGGTAATATTTTTATAGTCAAGATTTTGAAGCTCTGCTGCAATGGGGAGATTCGGCAACCCCATTTTTTCTTGTCCAAAGGCATTTTGGTTTGGGTCTAACACAATGTTGATTTTCACTCCCCGTTTTGCTGCATCCTCAATACCTTTAATGATATCTCGATCTGCCAAATAAAACATGCCGATCCAAACCGCATCTTCTTTTTTTGCCTCTTTTAGGGCCTTCACAATATGAGTTTGAACCTTTCTTTCTGTTAAAATCTGTGCTTGCAGTGATAATCCTTTTTCTGATGAAGAAGATTGAATTTCCTCATCTAATTCTGCCTTAGTTGGAAATGCATGTAGGTTCCCTCCTGAAAAGGAAGCTATCGCTTTTTCAGCATTCACCATATCTTTTAAAATTTCCCCTTTTACTTTAAAGCCAATATTTGAATGAAACCCACTAGCATCATGTGGATTGGCAGATAATATTAATCCTGCATCTTCTGTGATGACTACTTTTCTGTGGTTTGCTTTTATATTTAATAATTTCAAATAAGACCGAGCAGTAACATGTGGTGCAGATTTTGCCATTGGATTCGGCATCCAGCCATAGCCCTCCTGTCCAAACCACTTCAGAGTTGCTCTCCAGATGCCAGAGTATAAAATATTTGGATCTCGTAACCGATCCAAGTTTGTATAAACAACTTCAACTCCCAGATCCTCCAATGGTTCGATTTGGTTTGCTTCATGAGATCCATATGTAGTATTAATTTGATCTGTAATGAAAACTACTTTTAAATTAGGATGTTTTTTTATTTGTTTTTCTATTGATTTCCTTAGTTCCTCACTTAGCTTAGGATATGACCGTTTATTATCTGTATATCCGTTAACTAGGAAAAGATCGAGTATTAAAAAATCCTCCGCTTCACTAATTGTTTTATATACCTCATCAAAAATAGAGTGGTCATACACTTCTTCTTCATCTTTTTGATAAGTTAGATCATATAAAAATTCCACATCTTGCTCGGATATTGTATGAACTTTACTTTGATAGGATAGTCCAGGTGGAAGAGGCTTCACTCTGTGATAAATCATGATTGCTGATATAATAATGATAATAACGGCACTTATTATCCACTTCTTTTTCTTCTTATTCATCTTAATCCCTCTTTTAGTTTTACCTGTCTATACCCTTTTTCAAGTTTTGGGAATCACTTGCTATAAAAAAGTTTCACGTGGAACGATATAAAAAACAGTAGAGTTTATATTGTGAAACAAATCACATTCATGTTCACTAATAGTTCTATGTAAATGATAAACAGAATTATTTTTTTAAAAAACTAGAAATAATCACTTGATTCTTTCTATAATAGATTTGAATATACAAATAACATGTAAAGGGACGTGAAATATGATTTACAAACAAAGAAGGAAATCACTTGAATTATTGGCTCTTGAATATCTAGACAGGCGCATGAGTTTTCCAGACAAGACGAAACTTCATTATGAAAACCTCAAAAAAGGTTATGAAGGAGAAGAAATGTTTGATACGTATTTAGCGAAGATAGAATGTGAATGCCTTATTTTAAATGACTTACTACTTAACTTTAACAATACCTTGTTTCAAATTGACTCTCTACTTATTTCAGCAGATTCTATTTATATGCATGAAGTAAAGAACTATCAAGGAGATTTTTATTACGACTCTGATAGACTTTATAAGAAACAAAAATCAGAAATAAATAATCCACTTATACAATTAAATAGAACTGAATCATTGTTGCGTCAGTTACTTCAAAGTCTTGGGTTTCATTTACCTGTAGAAGCATCCGTTATTTTTATAAATCCTGAATTCACCCTATACCAAGCCCCCCTTAACAAACCATTTATTTATCCAACACAACTTAACCCTTACTTCAGGAAATTAGATAAACTTTCCTCTACTAAATTAGATCAAAAGCGTAAAATGCTAGCTGAAAAGTTGCTTTCACTTCATATCAATGACTCACCTTTTACTTTATTACCCCCTTATGAATATAACCAGTTAAGAAAAGGAATAACATGTGTACATTGTAACTCGTATTCTCTATCTATTATTAGGAGAAATTGTAAGTGCCAAAGATGCGGGTATGAAGAAGCCGTTTCAACTGCTATTATGCGAAGTGTGAAGGAATTTAGGATCCTTTTTCCTGATAAGAAAATCACAACAAATATAATACAGGATTGGTGTAAAGTAATAGATTCTAAAAAGAGAATTTATAGAGTCCTTAAAGGAAACTTAGGAATCAAGGGAGCTCGACAATGGTCGTTTTATGAATAATCTTATAAATTAATTTTTATGCATCTTGTCCTTCATTACAAATATGAAGGACATTTTCTTTTATTGTCCCATCTCTCTGTCTTTCATCACCACTATGAAAGACATTTCCCTTTATTTCGCTTGTCCCTCTGTCTTTCATCACCACCATGAAAGACATTTCCCTTTATTTCGCTCGTCCCTCTGTCTTTCATCACCACCATGAAAGACACTTCCCTTTATTTCGCTCGTCTCTCTGTCTTTCATCACCACCATGAAAGACATTTCCCTTTATTTCGCTCGTCTCTCTGTCTTTCATCACCACCATGAAAGACATTTCCCTTTATTTCGCTCGTCCCTCTGTCTTTCATCACCACCATGAAAGACACTTCCCTTTATTTCGCTCGTCCCTCTGTCTTTCATCACCACCATGAAAGACATTTCCCTTTATTTCGCTCGTCCCTCTGTCTTTCATCACCACCATGAAAGACATTTCCCATTATTTCGCTCGTCTCTCTGTCTTTCATCACCACTATGAAAGACATTTCCCTTTATTTGCTCGTCTCTCTGTCTTTCATCACCCATTAAGAAAGACTCCCCCGTCTATACTGCTCTCTCATTCTCCTTTATCACCATACGCAAAACTTTTCCCCCAATAAAACAAAAAACAGCAATCTCACCCATAGATAAGATTGCTGCTCATCACTCACATTCGATAACCCATATTTTTAAAAAACTCTATAAACTCTCGATCAACTCCTGTTTTTCCTTCTGAATCGATTCTATTTCTTTTTTCTTCTCATCAAGTTGATCAGTTAAATTTAATACAATTCCGTTCACTTTCGAGTGCTGGCTTTTTGTTTGATCTAAAGAATCGTTAATCTTGTCTTGGACCATCATGTCTACAAAGAAGCCATCAAAGAAGAAATCAGCAAATTTTAACATGCCTGAAATATCGACTTCTAGATGTGCTTCTTCATGGATATCTAATAATTCCTTTTGAAAATAACGCATGCTTGTCTGAGCTTTATGGATACAATCTTCTGCTTCATCCAGGTGTTGATGTTTGACAAAACTGGAGATTGTTCCGCCTCCGAACATATCAAATGCTCCCCAATCTCTCGCTTTTTTAAGGGAATTTTGCGCATCTAAAAGATCATGTTTAACATTTTTTCCCGCTGTAATAGCTTCTTCCAACTCCTGTATATAAGCTTTAAGGATCCCCTCTTGTTCACTTAATTCATACATTTTATCTGAATATCTTGAATGACTTGATTTAATCATTTTCTCCTTCTCAAAAAGAACTTGGTTATACCTGGATTCTACATCATCGATCATATACAGTTTATTTTTCAATTCATATATTGAGTTTTCTATTTCAGATTTTGTTTTGTTTGCTTCTTCCAATCTATGCTTGGCAGCAATGAATTCCTGTTTTTCTTTTGATAACTTTTCATCCTTTGTTCCGGATAATAGGGCAAATAGATTGTTTAGTGTCATTTTTTCAAGTTGAATAACATCTTTTTCTTCTGATCTGTATTGAGTTTCCAGCTGCACAATTCTCTCTTCAACCACTTCAAGTTCCTTTTGAAAATCCTCTATTTGAGCTTCATATTTTTGTTTTTTACGTAAATCCCCTTTTATTTCAATTAGCCTTGTATTTACTTCTGAGAACATTAGTTTCCTCCTGTTTTCCCTTTTATCTTTTTTACGTAGTACATGAAGAAAAGTTTCATCTATGAAAAAAAGTATTTTTGATTAAGATTGTCTTTTTCGGGAATTCTACTGTTGTTGAAAACCCTTATCGGCCTTTTCAATTTGTTGATAATAGTTTTCCCAATAATTACTAACCAGTTTCTCATTTAGGGTTTGAAATACAAATCGAGTGCGTATAAACTAGTCGTGTCTATTCGCATTAACATTGTAAGTACAGCAGTCAAAAAGCTCTCTATATTATTTTTTATTAAAAGATCTACCATTTCACTTGACTAAAAGCAAATTCTATTTGATAATTTATATTAAATTATAACAATTATAGATAATATCTATTATTGTTTATTAAAACATTTAGGAGGAATATATACATGTCATTAATCGGTACTGAAGTAAAACCTTTCGCAGCAAAAGCATTTAAAGATGGTGAATTCATCGATGTAACAAACGAAAGCCTAAAAGGTCAATGGAGCGTATTCTGCTTCTATCCAGCAGATTTCACTTTCGTATGCCCAACTGAGCTTGAAGATTTACAAAACGAATATGATAACTTAAAAGCACTTGGTGTTGAAGTATATTCTGTTTCTACTGATACTCACTTCACACATAAAGGCTGGCATGACAGTTCAGAAAAAATCGGTAAAATTAAATATGCAATGATTGGTGATCCATCTCAAGTTGTATCACGTAACTTTGAAGTATTAAATGAAGAAGAAGGTCTTGCTGATCGTGGAACATTCATCATCGATCCAGATGGCGTTATCCAAACAGTTGAAATTAACGCTGGAGGCATTGGTCGTGATGCAAGCACTCTTATTAACAAAGTGAAAGCTGCACAATATGTACGTAATAATCCAGGTGAAGTTTGTCCTGCTAAATGGGAAGAAGGTTCTGAAACACTTAAGCCAAGCCTTGATCTTGTTGGAAAGCTTTAAGGAGTGTCATAATAAATGGTGCTTGATGCAGAAATAAAAGCTCAGTTAGAGCAATATCTTCAATTACTTGAAGGAAATATCGTATTAAATGTTAGTGCTGGTAGTGATAAGATCTCAACTGACATGTTGGAGCTAGTGAATGAGCTAGCTTCCATGTCATCAAAAATTACTGTTGAGAAAGCTGAATTAACCAGAACACCAAGCTTTAGTGTAAATCGTGTTGGTGAGGAAACTGGTGTTACATTTGCCGGTATTCCACTTGGTCACGAATTTACTTCATTAGTTTTAGCTCTTTTACAGGTTAGTGGAAGACCGCCAAAGATTGATCAAAGTGTTATTGATCAAATTAAAGGCATTAGTGGTGAACATCACTTTGAAACATATGTGAGCCTAAGTTGTCATAACTGCCCGGATGTTGTGCAGGCTCTTAACATTATGAGTGTTTTAAACCCTAATATCACACATACAATGATCGATGGAGCTGCTTTTAAAGAGGAAGTTGAACGCAAGAACGTTATGTCTGTGCCAGCTGTCTTCTTAAATGCTGAATTCTTAGGCGGCGGCCGTATGACACTTGAAGAAATTCTTGCTAAAATCGGTACTGCTCCTGATGCATCCGAGTTCGAGAATAAAGAGCCATATGACGTTCTTGTTGTTGGTGGTGGTCCTGCCGGTTCAAGTGCAGCCATTTACGCAGCACGTAAAGGTATTCGTACTGGTATTGTTGCTGAGCGCTTTGGTGGTCAGGTTCTGGACACAATGAGCATCGAGAACTTCATTAGTGTAAAAAGCACTGAAGGACCTAAGCTTGTTGCTAGTCTTGAAGAGCATGTGAAAGAATATGGGATCGATATCATGAACTTACAACGAGCAAAAGGTATCGAAAAGAAAGACCTTTTTGAACTAGAACTTGAAAATGGCGCTATTCTAAAAAGTAAAACTGTGATCGTTTCAACAGGTGCTCGTTGGCGTAATGTTGGTGTTCCTGGAGAACAAGAGTTCAAAAACAAAGGTGTAGCTTACTGCCCTCACTGTGATGGTCCTTTATTTGAAGGTAGAGATGTAGCCGTTATTGGTGGCGGAAACTCTGGAATTGAAGCAGCAATTGATCTTGCAGGTATTGTAAAACATGTTACTGTACTTGAATTCAACCCTGAGTTAAAAGCTGATGATGTCCTTCAGAAACGTTTATACAGCCTTCCTAACGTAACTGTTCTTAAAAATGTTCAAACTAAAGAAATTACAGGAACAGATAGTGTTAACGGTATTACGTATACTGACCGTGAAACAGGCGAAGAACATCATGTTGAGTTACAAGGTGTATTTGTTCAAATTGGCCTTGTTCCAAACACTGATTGGTTAGAGGGAATTTTGGAACGTAACCGTATGGGTGAAATCATTGTTGATAAACATGGTTCAACAACTTTACCTGGTTTATTCGCTGCAGGTGATTGTACTGACAGTGCTTATAACCAAATCATTATTTCTATGGGATCTGGAGCTACTGCTGCATTAGGTGCTTTTGATTATCTTATTAGAAATTAATTTTATATTAAGTCGCTTACCTTTCGTGGTATAGCGGCTTTTTTCTATTGGCAAGTGTTATATATATCATTCCATTTAAAATCAACTATTCACCTTTCTCACAACGATCTCCCCAGTAATATTATGGAATTTAGTTAAAATTTTAGATAAAAAATTAGATAAAAGCGGTTGCAGAATCCATATTATACGTTATAATACTTGTATACAAGTATACTTGAACTCATTAGAGGTGAATATATGACCGAATCAAAGGAATTTCTCTATCCTATGAAGTGGCTTTCAAAAGCTTCTACTGGTGATCGCGTAACTTCTGAACTTAGAATGCGTATTATTTCAGGATTGATTGAGAGCGGTGCCATACTTTCTGAAAATAAATTGGCTGCAGATTTTTCTGTAAGTCGTTCCCCTATTCGAGAAGCATTAAGAACATTAGCATCCGAAAATATTATTCGATTAGAAAGAATGGGTGCTGTTGTCATCGGATTAACAGAAAAAGAAATAGAAGAGATCTACGATGTCCGATTATTAATAGAATCATTCGTATTTGAACGTTTAGCTAGAATAGATACTGATAATCTTGTAAGAGAACTTAGCAAAATTGTTGAAATGATGAAAGTAGCAGTAAAATATCGGGATGCTGATGAGTTCGCCTTTCAGGATATCCTATTTCATGAAACGATTATTCAATCTATAGACCATTCATTTATTTCTATCATTTGGAAGAAACTAAAACCTGTAATGGAAAGCATGATTCTTTTATCAATGAGAATTCGTGTAGAAGAAAAATATGAAGATTTTACTCGGGTAATCAAAAATCATGAGCTTTATATTGATGCAATTAACTCTAAAGATCGATCTCTCATGATAAAATCCTTACATCTAAATTTTGATGATGTACAAGATAAAGTTGATGATCTTTGGAGGTCACAACAGATACTCACAAAAGGAGTTGTAGATAAAAATGACTAGCTATATGTTAGGTGTAGATATAGGAACTACAAGTACCAAAGCAGTACTATTTTCTGAAAACGGAAAAGTCATTCAAACGGAAAATATTGGTTATCCGCTCTATACCCCGGATATTTCAACAGCTGAACAGGATCCTGAAGAGATTTTCCAAGCTGTTTTGCAAGCGATTGCGAATATAATGAAACATCACTCAGAAAAGAAGCCGTCTTTCATTTCCTTTAGTAGTGCGATGCATAGTGTCATTGCCATGGATAAAAATGATCAGGCACTAACACCATGTATCACTTGGGCAGATAACCGCAGTGAGTCATGGGCACACAAAATTAAAGTTGAACTTAATGGCCATGAGATTTATAAGCGTACAGGGACACCTGTTCATCCAATGTCACCTTTAAGTAAAATTGCATGGATCGTTAATGATCGACCTGAAATCGCTGTCAAAGCGAAAAAATATATCGGTATTAAAGAGTTTATTTTCCATAGATTTTTTAATCAATATGTTGTAGATCATTCCATCGCGTCCTGTATGGGCATGATGAATCTTAAAACACTTGATTGGGATAAAGAAGCACTAAAGATTGCCGGTGTAACACCTGCTCATTTATCTGAGCTTGTACCGACAACTAAAATCTTTACTAACTGTAATGTAGACTTAGCTAAACAAATTGGTATTGATCCACAAACTCCATTTGTCATAGGTGCAAGTGATGGTGTGCTTTCAAACCTGGGGGTAAATGCCATTGGAAAAGGTGAAATTGCCGTCACTATCGGGACAAGCGGTGCAATTAGAACAATTATTGACAAGCCGCAAACAGATGAAAAGGGCAGAATCTTCTGTTATGCCTTAACGGAAAAACATTGGGTTATTGGAGGTCCGGTAAATAACGGTGGAATGGTCCTTCGTTGGATTCGCGATGAGCTAGCTTCATCAGAAGTTGAAACAGCAAAGAGGCTTGGAATCGACCCTTATAATGTATTAACAAAAATTGCAGAGCGCGTAAGGCCGGGTGCTGACGGGCTGTTATTTCATCCATATTTAGCTGGAGAACGGGCACCATTATGGAATCCCGATGTTCGCGGTTCATTCTTCGGATTAACCATGTCACATAAAAAAGAACATATGATTCGGGCAGCTTTAGAAGGTGTCATTTATAATCTATATACCGTATTCTTAGCGTTAACAGAATGCATGGATGGTCCTGTCACACGCATCCAAGCAACAGGAGGGTTTGCAAGATCGGATGTATGGCGACAAATGATGTCCGATATATTTGCATCAGAAGTTGTTGTACCGGAAAGCTATGAAAGTTCATGTTTAGGTGCTTGTATTTTGGGGCTTTATGCTACAGGAAAAATCGACTCTTTTGAAGTCGTTTCCGATATGATTGGTAGTACCTACAAGCATACACCTGATGAAGCAGCAACAAAGGAATACAGACAATTACTGCCAATATTCATTAACATCTCCAGAGTATTGGAAGAGGATTATACACGGCTTGCCAACTATCAAAGAAGCCTGATTAAACACTAACAAGATATACATCATAGGAGGTATTTAAAATGCCATTAGTTATAGTAGCCATCGGTATTTTAGTATTATTACTATTAATCATGGGCTTAAAAATTAATACATTTATTTCATTAATCATCGTGTCCTTCGGTGTGGCTTTAGCATTAGGAATGCCACTTACGGATATTGTAAAGACTATCGAAGCTGGATTAGGCGGAACGCTCGGTCACTTAGCGCTAATCTTTGGACTTGGAGCGATGTTAGGAAAGTTAATCGCAGATTCCGGGGGTGCTCAGCGCATTGCGATGACCCTCGTTGACAAATTTGGAGTTAAAAACATTCAATGGGCAGTTGTTGCTGCATCCTTTATTATCGGAGTTGCACTATTTTTTGAAGTAGGACTAGTATTATTAATTCCAATTGTTTTTGCTATTGCAAGGGAATTAAAGGTTTCTATTTTATATCTTGGGATACCAATGACAGCTGCATTGTCTGTCACACACGGGTTTTTACCACCTCATCCGGGTCCTACAGTTATTGCTGGTGAGCTTGGTGCAAACATTGGTGAAGTGTTGCTTTATGGTTTTATCGTTTCAGTACCAACAGTTATTATAGCAGGTCCTATTTTCACAAAAATCGCAAAAAAACTAGTTCCAGAATCATTTTCTAAGACAGGCAGCATTGCCTCTCTTGGTGAACAAAAGGTATTTAAAACAGAAGACACTCCCGGCTTTGGAATCAGTGTTTTCACTGCTTTACTCCCTGTTATTTTAATGTCACTTTCAACTATTATTACACTTATCCAAAACACATTGGGTATTGAAGATAATTTATTTCTTGCAGTAATCCGCTTTATTGGTGAAGCTGGAACTTCCATGTTAATCTCACTATTAGTTGCGATCTATACGATGGGACTAGCTAGAAAAATTCCAATTAATGATGTGATGGAATCTTGTACAACTGCCATTACTCAAATTGGGATGATGCTTTTAATTGTCGGAGGCGGTGGAGCCTTCAAACAAGTATTAATTGACGGTGGTGTGGGTGATTATGTAGCAGACCTATTTAGTGGTTCAACATTATCACCGATCCTGCTGGCATGGGTTATTGCGGCAATCTTACGTATCTCCCTGGGATCTGCAACAGTTGCTGCACTAACAACCGCTGGTTTAGTTATTCCGATGTTAGGACAATCTGATGTTAATCTTGCTTTAGTTGTACTTGCAATAGGAGCAGGAAGTGTAGTTGCCTCACATGTTAATGATGCCGGTTTTTGGATGTTTAAAGAATATTTTGGTTTAAGTATGAAAGAAACATTCGCAACATGGACATTATTAGAAACGATTATTTCAGTAGCTGGATTGGCATTTATTCTATTATTGAGCTTATTTGTTTAATTTTCTAAGCAATAAAACCCCCACTTTGGTGTGAGGGTTTTATTGCTTGTTCATTCGAGATAAAAGGAGAAAAGATAAATGGTTAATACAATTGGTGTTATTGGTTTAGGAGTAATGGGAAGTAATATTGCATTAAATATGGCTAACAAAGGCGAAAAGGTAGCTGTTTATAACTATACGAGAGATTTAACAGATCGTCTTGTCAGTAAAATGAATGGTGAGACCATTCAACCTTACTACGAAATTGAGGAATTTGTTCAGTCCCTTGAGTCCCCTAGGAAGATTTTTCTTATGGTTACAGCTGGAAAAGCTATTGATTCAGTGATCGAGTCACTGGTGCCCTTTCTTGAAGCTGAAGATATTATTATGGACGGAGGTAACTCTCATTTCGAGGATACTGAGCGAAGATATACTGAACTAAAGTCGAAAGGTATTGGTTATTTAGGAATTGGGATTTCCGGTGGTGAAGTTGGAGCTTTAACAGGTCCTTCCATCATGCCTGGCGGAGATAAAGAAGTTTATGAAAAGACAGCTCCAATTTTGACAAAAATAGCTGCGCAAGTAAATGGCGACCCTTGCTGTGTTTATCTAGGTCCAAAAGGCGCCGGCCACTTTATCAAAATGGTTCATAACGGAATTGAGTATGCTGATATGCAATTAATTGCAGAGGCATATACATTTTTGCGAGAAAAGTTACATTTAGATGTAGATGAAATTGCCGATATTTTTGACACATGGAACCAAGGCGAGCTAAAAAGTTACTTAATTGAAATTACAGCAGAGATTTTAAGAAAAAAAGATGACATGACCGGTTTACCATTAATCGATGTTATTCTTGATAAAGCAGGACAAAAAGGAACAGGAAAATGGACAAGTATACAAGCAATTGACAACGGAATTCCAACATCTATTATTACTGAATCTTTATTTGCACGTTATATCTCCTCACTAAAAGAAGAGCGGGTTATGGCTGAAGGTATATTGAAAATGCCGGAAGTTGAGCAGCAGAATTTAGATAAAAATGTGTGGATTGATTATGTTAGACAGGCTCTTTATATGGGGAAAGTATGTGCCTATGCACAAGGCTTTACACAGTATAAAATGACATCTGAACTTAATGGATGGGATTTACCTTTAAAGGAAATTGCATTAATCTTCCGTGGTGGTTGTATCATTCGTGCTGAGTTTTTAAATGTTATTAGCAAAGCTTACGAGGAGCAGCCAGATCTAGCTAATTTGCTTATTTCGCCATACTTTGCTGAAAAAATTACAGATTATCAAATGGCCTTGCGTAAAGTTGTATGTGAAGGTATAAATTCCGGTATATCGTTTCCATGTTTAAGTGCTTCCCTTACTTACTTTGATAGTTACCGAAAAGGTATCTCAAATGCAAACATATTACAGGCACAACGTGATTATTTTGGTGCTCATACATATGAAAGACATGATCAGTCAGGGGTCTTCCATACAAATTGGCAATGATTCAGATTCAGGGAAAATAAAAGCCAGTATGGTGCGGTATTTTACCGCGCCATACTGGCTTCTTACTATTTCCTGTTATTTTAGGGAAATTTCTTAATGCCATATCTATTTATACTTTTTCTTAAGGAGCAATGATGAAAAACATTAACTAAGAACCGGGTCCTTCTCACATAAACCAAGCGACTGAGCTGTTGAAGTATGAACTTCATGCAGAAGCTCTGGATTTTCCATTAGTTTTTTACCATATGAAGGAATCATTTCTTTGATTTTCGGTTCCCATTTATCAATGTGTTCAGGAAAGCATTTTGATAATACTTCAAGCATAACGTGTACAGCTGTTGAAGCACCTGGCGATGCACCAAGCAATGCTGCTATTGAGCCATCAGAGGCACTTACAACTTCCGTACCAAATTGTAGTGTACCTTTACCACCAGCCTCAGTATCCTTGATGACCTGCACACGTTGTCCTGCAACGACTAAATCCCAATCTTCACTTTTGGCATTCGGAATAAATTCTCGCAACTCTTCCATGCGTTGCTCTTTAGATAACGTCACTTGTTGAATTAGGTATTTTGTTAAGGACATGTTTTTTGCACCTGCTGCCAACATCGTTAACAGATTATCGGGTTTAACGGAAGTTATCAAGTCAAACATAGAACCATTTTTCAAGAACTTTGGTGTAAAACCTGCAAATGGACCGAACAACAATGATTTTTTATTGTCAATAAAACGGGTGTCCAGATGTGGAACAGACATTGGTGGTGCGCCAACCTTAGCTTTTCCGTAAACTTTTGCATGGTGCTGTGCGACAACAGCGGGATTATTACACACCATAAATAGTCCACTTACCGGGAAACCTCCAATATGCTTCCCTTCGGGAATACCTGTTTTCTGCAATAAGTGCAGGCTTCCTCCTCCGCCTCCGATAAAGACGAATTTTGCCGTATGACGCTCAACATTACCGTTACCTAGATTCTGAACTTTCAATTCCCACAACCCGTCACTTGTCCGTTTGATATCCTGCACACTATGCTTATAGTTAATCTCAACACTTTTTCGCTCTAAGTGATCAAATAACATGCGTGTTAATGCACCAAAGTTAACATCTGTTCCAGAGTCAATTTTGGTTGCTGCTAGAGGTTCAGTTGTTGAGCGATCCTGCATAATGAGTGGAATCCATTCCTTTAATTTTTTTGGATCATCGGAAAATTCCATCCCTTTAAACAATGGGTTCTTTGATAGCGCTTCAAATCGTCTTTTTAAGAATGACACATTTTGTTCCCCTTGGACTAAACTCATATGCGGCAAAGGCATGATAAAATCCTCTGGATTTTGAATCAGCTTGCTTTTAACAAGATAAGACCAAAATTGCATTGAAACTTGAAACTGTTCATTGATGTTTATAGCTTTACTTATATCTACAGATCCATCCGGCTTTTCAACCGTGTAATTAAGCTCACATAATGCCGCATGCCCTGTTCCTGCATTATTCCATTCATTCGAGCTTTCCTCTCCTGCTTTTGAAAGCTTTTCGAATACAGTTATTTCCCAATCCGGTAT
Source organism: Metabacillus schmidteae (assembly GCF_903166545.1). Classification (NCBI taxonomy): domain Bacteria; kingdom Bacillati; phylum Bacillota; class Bacilli; order Caryophanales; family Bacillaceae; genus Metabacillus; species Metabacillus schmidteae. The sequence continues at coordinate 229,699 of NZ_CAESCH010000001.1, forward strand.
TAATTCTTTCAGAAGTGTTCCTAACGTCGCACTCATCATACCGGCACCAATTAAGATTACGTCTGTTTTTTTCTGTATGCTGCCCATTATAACCTTCCTTATCCCCTATATTTGTTAGAAAAACTTTGTTTATCGCGGAAGCCTTCGTTTTTCTTATACTATCAACCATAAATTTGATACATCCAAAAGTAGGAGCTCCTGCTTAGGAGTCGCAGAAAGCAAGAAACACCTTAAGAAAAACCTTTTTCTGTTACAACTATAATTATACTACTATTTTAAATATTTTCAGATTAAAATTTATACCATTATCTGATTATTATAAACTATTTAACGCTTGCAAAAAAGGGTGAACTCCATCCGCTATGGTGAAAACTAAAATTATTGGAAATTATTTAACCTTTTAGCTCGAATAATTAAAGTAATTAATAAGAAGCACCTTTAACTATTACGTTAAGGTGCTTTTATCAATTCTCCCTTTTCCCCATTGTAGACTTGTACCTGATTACGTCCCTCGTGTTTCGCTGTGTATAATGCTTTATCTGCATGATTTAAAAGCTGATTAAGTGTTTCTTCTTTCTCTTTTGTTGCTTCAGCTACTCCGCTACTTAACGTCACATAAACAAGATTTTCATCAGTTTGAAGAGGTTTTGTTTCTACATATCTACGTAACTTATTTGCTATTTCTTTTCCCTCTAGAGCTGTATAGCCATTAAGAGCAAGAACAAACTCCTCTCCACCATAGCGGGCAAATAACTCCCCTTCGCTTAACTGAGTTTGGCATATCTTTACAACATGCTTTAGCAGTTGATCCCCAACATGATGACCATACGTATCGTTTACCCTTTTAAAATAATCAATATCAATCAATATAATCGTAAAAGGTTCTGACCTTTTCTTTGCTCCAGCAAACTCCTGCTCACTTTTTTGAAAGAATGCACGACGATTATAAATCTGAGTAAGTTCATCATAATAAGCTAATTGTTCTAATTTAATTTGTAGCCTTTTTAATTCTGTTATATCAGTAAAAATAATTAATAAACCTTTATCATGTTTTGCATGCTGCAATGAGGAAGTACGTACCTGATATATTCGATCAGACGATAATTGAATTTCCTTTGTAAATGATGAAGAAGCTTCTATATTGATAGGAAATGAGCTTCCTGATAATCGGAGCCACACCCCTTCAAATTCCATACCCAGCATAGATTGATTTATTCGTGGAAACATAATTTCACACGCTTTGTTAAATTCGATTAATCGATATGATTCATCCAGCACAATTACACCGTCATTAATACTATTAAAAATAGTATCCTTTGCAATAGGTGTTAGGGTAAACAGGCGTGATGAGTTAATCGACCATAAATATAAAAGTGAGGATAGCCATAAAACCATAGGTACTGGATCGACTCCAGGAGGTGTTAATCCAATTAAATAAATAAAAGCTGTCACCATTGGAACCAGTTGTCCAAACATTAACGCAAGTAATTGCAAGCGATAGATCTTGGCAGTTTCCCTCCAACGGGAAAGAAGCAGCAAAAACGCAACAAACATACAAGAAAATGTAAAAATACCATGAACAACATACCATATTCCAATTTCCTGATGAATATATGGAGCACCTAAGTTTGGATCAACCTCAAAAACCCTATAATGTAAATGATGGAGATCATTTGTAGCTACCATAACAAGGCTAATAACGGGGATTGTTAATAGAACAATAACCTTCTTGGAAGTTAGTTTTATCCCTAAATACTTCATTATAAATAGTAATCCCAACAGCGGTGAGAATGGTAAACCAATATATAAAATAATTGTCCAAAATTTGATTTGCTCAAGGTTTGTAGCCATTAATCCAAATGCAGAAGCAAAGCAATAAACCGAAATAGAAGTAGTATATAAAATAAAAAACTGTGCAATATTCGAATATTGATGGCGTCTTAAAAATACCGATGAGCATAAGTACAAATTCAGTACGCCTGATGTGCAAATAAGAGTAATATAAGCTGTCAGCTGAGAATTCACAATATGATACCTCTTTTTAATAACAATGTTTTCCTTAAATGTAGCATATTTGAAAGGAAAAGTATTTGTTGAAAAAATTGGAAATCGGTGAGGGAAATATACATAAGCAGCAAATTATTAGGGAAAATTATAAGAGAAAATGATGAAGAAGGTTAGATATAATGAAAAGACCTTTATCAAAGATTAGTACGTTCGGTATTACACAATTAAATCCACAGAACCCTTACATGATTGCTTGGTGGTCTGCTGTTTTTCCAGGCTTCGGCCATTATATGCTTAACCGGTATTTAAGAGCAACACTTTTAACACTTGTAGAAGTGATTATAAATACTTTAGCCCATATTAATGAAGCGATGGTCTATTCATTTTGTGGTCAGTTTGAACTTGCAAAAATGGTCATTGAACCTAAATGGGCATTTGGATACCTTGCAATTTATTTAGTTGCAATTGGAGATAGTTTCCGATCCGCCCTGTACCAAAACAAACTATACCATTTAGTTCGATTGGAAAATAAACGAATCTCAAGCATGGAAATTTATCCTATGGAAATTCACTTCATTGAAAAGAAAAGTCCAATCTTTGGGGTCATATATTCCTTTTTCTTTCCTGGATTAGGCCAATTGTATATCAATCGTTTCGGTCTAGCCTTCTATGCTATATTTTGGTGGTGGGTATATATTACCCTGTCGAGCACGCACGAAGCACTATTACTGCTATTACTCGGTCACACCCAGGAGTCTATATCACTTCTCCATCCACATTGGCTGCTATTTATGCCCTCTGTAATGGGTGGTTCTATGTACCATTCATATCGTACAACACTTGAACACAATCATCTTTTTCGACTGGAACAACGCCAAAGATTAAGAAATCGCTATAAACATGCTAAACTTCGAATTTTTCCATAAGCAGGTGCTTGTAAGATGTTGATATTCAGTATATTTGACCAATCAATTGAATTAGAGCAAGCATTAGCTGAATTGGAAGCCAATTTAGTTCCTCGTGAGAATATCCTTATTGTATTTATGGACGATCATTCTACGAAAAATGAATTCAAAGAACAAAGTCCTACTGGTTTCGAAATTGGAATTTCCGTTGCAACCGGTGCAGCAGTTATTGGAGCAAGCAGTGGTTTTATTCTGACCTGGGGACCTATTCTATGGGGACTTATTGGAGCAGTTGTTGGATTTATATTGGGATTCATTTCATTTATTTTATATAAAAGAGTAAAAATACAAGCGATACTGAAAAAGGAAAACTATGAGGTGTCGGTTGTCATTCAATGTAACGAGAATCAGGTTAACTCTATTGGTAATATATTATGGAAATACCAAGCACGTTCAGTTGGATATCATAATTCCTCAAACAAAAAAACTCCCCAACCTAACTAGTTGAGAAGTTTTTTTGTTTATTATGATAAAGATTGAGTAGAATTATTATAGACGCTAGTATCCAAATCTTTCGTTGCCTTACTTGTTATAACACCAGCTGTCATACTTCCACTTACATTAAGTGCAGTACGACCCATATCAATTAGCGGCTCTACAGATATTAGAAGTCCGGCTAATCCTACTGGTAAATTCAATGCTGAAAGGACAAGCAATGCCGCGAACGTAGCACCGCCACCTACACCTGCAACACCGAATGAACTAATTGCTACCACAGCAATTAGTGTAAAGATAAATGATGGTGATAATGGATCAATTCCCACTGTTGGAGCGATCATAACCGCTAACATAGCCGGATAAATACCTGCACACCCATTTTGCCCGATTGTTAGACCAAAAGAACCGGCAAAATTCGCTATTCCCTCAGGTACTCCTAAATCGTTTGTTTGTGCTTTAATATTTAAAGGTAATGTCCCTGCACTTGTTCTTGAAGTGAACGCAAACGTAAGTACTGGGAAGGTTTTCTTTACATAAGTAACCGGATTTAAACCCGCTATTGATATAATGATTAAATGAATAATGAACATAACAATTAATGCTGCGTAGGATGCCAAGACAAACTTTCCAAGCTTCCAGATTGCATGATAATCACTTGTTGCTGTTACTCTTGTCATAAGTGCTAACACACCATAAGGAGTAAGTCTTAAAATCAAAGTAACAACTCGCATAATCACTTTATAGAATGTCTCTACAATATCAGCAAATTTTTCAGCATATACTGGTTCTTTACGTTTAATTCCTAAAAAGGCAATACCAAGAATAGCAGCAAAAATAACAACAGATATAGTTGATGTTGGATTTGCTCCAGTTAAATCTAAAAATGGGTTTGTAGGTATTAATGAAACAATTTGTTGAGGTATCGTCAAATCTTGAACAGTAACAACTTTTTCCTCTAATTCTGCAGCTCTCCCTACCTCTGCTTCCCCTTGCTCAATTTGAACCGCTTCTAAATTAAAGACATGTGCTGAAGTAATCCCTACGGCAGCTGCAATTGCTGTTGTACCTAACAGTACCCCCAAAATCCAGCCACTGACTTTTCCAAGATTTTTTTCCATCTTTAATTTTGTAAATGCAGAAAGAATTGAAATGAAAACTAAAGGCATAACAATCATTTTTAGAAAGCTAACATATCCGTTTCCAACAATATTGAACCAATCAATCGATGTTGAAACAGTTTCTGATTCAATTCCATAGGCAAACTGCATCCCTAAACCAAACAGGATACCTAAACCTAACCCTGTAAATACTCTTTTAGAAAAAGAGACATGCTTTTTCTGCATCATATATAAACCGATAATAAGTAAAAGCATGATGATAATATTAAGAATAACAAATATATACATTGATCCACTTCCTTTTATAAAAACAATTATATAACAATAGAGATATTAACACCGTAATTCCTATATGTAAAGTAGGAAATACTGAGAGTATATAGTAAATTCCCTTTGACCTAATAATGAGATTACCAGATCATCGCTTTTCACTTTTAACTAATTCACTCATGACCCAGTTTGTCCTTGCACCAGTTACTCCAGTACTCGGACAATGACAGCTATCTCCTGTTAAATCAGCTACAATTGTTTCTAATAGAGGTTGGTGAACATGTTGAGGTCGCTCAAATTTCCATTCTTTTTTTCCATCAGCTGTTGTTAGAACAATTGGCTCATCACCAAATGTGGAAAAGGTAAACTTACCTTTACTTCCAACAATTTCATTCGCATCTACATTTTCAAAGGCAGAAAAGCACCAACTTCCTATTCCATGGATTCCAGATTCAAACTGATACGTTCCTGTCACGATATCTTCCGCACGATAGTTGCCTGCTTGGTTTGAAGCAAAGCCACTAGCTTCCTTTATCGGCCCCAGTAAAAAATCTAATAAATCAAGCGTATGACTGGCTAAATCAAAAAACAGACCCCCTCCGGACAATTCAGGCTGAACTCTCCACGGAAGATTTTCCGGATCCATCACATCTTCCCTTGCTTTTTGGTATTGAGTTGATGATACAAAACGGACTTCACCGATTACTTTACTTTCCAACAGCTCTTTTATTTTCACAAACCGAGGCTGTGCCCTGCGATAGTACGCAACATATAAAGGAACCCGCGCTGCTTTACAGGCGGCAATCATCTCATTGCATTCAGCCCAATTGAGTGCCATTGGCTTTTCTACATAAACAGGTTTCCCTGCCTTTGCAACTTTCAGGGTATATTCCTTATGAGAGCCCGGTGGTGTCGCAATATAGACCGCATCCACTTCAGGATCTTGAATAAGTAAGTCAGCATCATCATACCATTTTGGAACCTTATGTCTTTCTGCATAGTCCTTTGCCAGTTCACCTGTTCTCCTCATAACAGCTACCAACTCAGAGTTTTTTATTTTTTGAAATGCTGGTCCACTTTTTACTTCTGTTACATTCCCGCATCCAATAATACCCCAACGAACTCTTTCAAGTTTCATGGAAAATGGCCTCCTCTTATGTACTTTTGTTTTCATAAGTTTAATTAGTTTTAGTTGTCTTACCTACTATAAACTTCTATAGTATAAATGAACATACATATACCTAAGTATTTGTTTTGAGGATAGAGTTTCTTACTAAATATTTCCCATTTCCAGCTAAAAAAAGTCTCTTTGGATTGTGAAATCCTAAAGAGACTTGAGTTTTCCTGCTAAGCTAAATCTTCAGCTTAATAGATAGTAGTTAGAAAAATAATGACAATATGAAAGTCTATATTTTAATGTCATTTTCGTTAAAATAGCTTTTGCCAGTTTCACCAACAGTGCTATTGGTGAAATGGAAATTGACAGTATTAAACCTGCTAAATAAGATAGATGTACCGGTTTCGGCAATTAAGCTGACATTGGTACTAAGAGAAGATTCAGGTCCTCTTTGAATTAAAGACGTATAGCTGTATTTTGGATATCTTTTAAAGTTTGAACTGATTTAGCCAGCTTACCCTTTTCATCTTCAGTTAGTGATAGTTCAACAATATTTTTGACACCTGTTCTAGTGATTACAGAAGGAATCCCTACAAAAACATCATGATGTCCGTATTCTCCCTCTAACAATGCTCCAACAGGTAAGACGGCGTTCTCATTTCTTAAAATAGCCTTTGTTATTCTTACTAGCCCCATTGCAATGCCATAATACGTGGCACCTTTTGCTTTGATAATCTCATAAGCCGCATCACGCACACTAGCAGCTATCTCTTCCTTTCTCTCCTTTGTTAACCTATCTGCGATTGGTGTTCCAGCAATGTTTGTGCTGCTCCATACAGGAAATTGAGAGTCACCATGCTCTCCAATAATATATCCATGAACACTTATTGCTGCTGTTTTAAACTCTTCTCCTACTATATATCTAAATCTTGCAGAGTCTAAAATGGTCCCTGAACCTATTACTCTTTCTTTAGGCAAACCAGAGAATTTCCAAGTCGCATAAGATAAAATATCGACTGGGTTAGTAGCGACTAAGAAAATACCATTAAAGCCAGAATTCATAATGTTCTCGATAATTGATTTAAATATATTAACATTCTTATTCACAAGATCCAGTCTTGTTTCACCAGGCTTTTGTGCTGCACCCGCACATATAACAACTAGAGCAGCATCCTTACAATCTTTATATGAGCCATATCTAATATTCATTGGACTAAGAGCATAGGTTATACCATGGTTTAAATCCATGACATCTCCCTTGGCTTTTTCTTCGTCCAGATCGACTATGATTAAATCATCGCATAAGCCCTGATTTAATAACGCATAAGCATAACTTGAACCAACAGCACCATTACCTACTAATACAATTTTATTACCTAATGTTATATTCATTCTGATTCCTCCTAACCTACTTTTATATTTGTGAAGTGTTTCACATAAATTGATAAAAATTTTTTTAGAGTTTTTATATAGATAATTTATTTAGGTATGTTTGAATAATTCCACAAATTGATTTTAAAAATAACTCCTCTATCATTTGTGAAGTATTTCACAAATAAAATGTACCATGATTTTTCATTTTGCACAAGTTTACCTGAAAGGAAAAAAGAGAAATCAATTTGATTCCTCTAATGACATTCTTACTTATATTTCTTTCTTTTTGCTCCTATATGAGTACATCATAAATATTAATATAAACCATATAGGTGTCAACAATAATGCAGAACGTGTTTCTTCTGCAAACAGCATAATAATAAGAATTATCACAAAAAGCGTTAGGACAACGTAATTAATAAATGGCGTAAAAGGCGCTTTAAATGTTGATTTTGCATGTAATTGTGGACGTGTTTTTTTATACTTTAAATGTGAAATGACAATAACGCCCCATACCCAAATAAAACAAATGGAACTTATCGTTGATACAATTCCAAAGGCTTGTGCTGGAATCAGTTTACTCAAAAGTGCTCCTACCGATACGACAAGCGTGGAAATCAACAACGCATTACCGGGAACATGATTTTTATTTAGTTTCGCGAAACTGGAGGAAGCCTGGTCATTTTTGCCTAAATTATATAAAATCCGGCTTGTTGAAAACATCCCGCTGTTACATGCAGAAGCAGCTGACGTTAAGACGACAAAATTAATAATACCTGCGGCAATTGGTATCCCAATTAAACTAAATGTTTTTACAAATGGACTTTCATCTGCAGTTAGTTGTGTCCATGGATTGATGCATAACAGAACAATAATCGAGCCAATGTAGAAAAAAAGTATTCTTAAAGGAATCTTATTGATTGCAGATGGAATATTTTTTTTCGGATTCGCAGTCTCCGCTGCTGATACCCCCACTAACTCTACTCCAACAAAAGCAAATAAAACCATTTGAAATGATAATAAGAAACCTGAAATACCGTTAGGGAAAATCCCGCCATGTTCCCAAAGGTTCGTAATAGTCACTGTGCCTGCATCTGTCTTAAATCCTATTATTAGCAAAACAATCCCAATGCCGATTAATAAAAGAATCGTTATAACCTTGATTAAGGCAAACCAAAACTCTAGTTCACCAAAAAGCTTTACCGTTAAAAGATTGAATCCTAACAATACAATCAAACAGATGATGGCAGGTATCCACTGTGGTATATCAAACCAATACTGTACATATACACCAACAGCAATAATATCAGCCATTGCGATCATAATCCAACAAAACCAATATGTCCATCCAGTTACAAATGCTACTCTAGGTCCAAGGTAATCTTCGGCAATGTCTGTAAATGATTGATAACCTGCTTTGGACAACAATAGTTCTCCCAGCGCCCTCATAATAAAAAACACGGCAATACCCATTATTAAATAGGCAAAAATAATAGATGGACCTGCCAGTTGTATCGCCTTACCGGATCCTAAGAATAAACCGGTACCAATTGTGCCTCCAATTGCAATTAATTGAACATGCCTGTTTGCTAAATCCCTCTTTAATTCTTGTTGTGCCAAATCTAACTCCTCCTTAAAAGCTGCACACCATACGATGTAAATCAATGATCAAAAATAACTCATCAAAAAAAGAGATCGGATATCATCCAAATCTCTTGGTCATAAGAATATTAAATAGTATTTGTCCACCTACTAACTATTAGTATGGTTTCAAATAGATATTCTATACTCTCCTGTCCTTTTGCCTGAGATTGTGAATCCTTCGGCGCTACGGAATACCGCAGTCTCTCCAGAAGCTGCTCCTGCTATAGTTTCATCCATAGCGATCATAGCTTGGGTATTTATAAAATTATTTTCAAATAATTTTTAATTTTAATGCTCCTCACATACCTTGTCAACAACAAAAGTATCCTCTCATTCATATTTGATAAGATCCTCCTATTAACTTGCAAAGCACCTATATTATTAAATCTAGCTTTTATGTCCACAGCATCAAAAGGAAAACAAGTTAGTTAGCTAGCTGCTGATAGTTTTAATGTAAAAGGAGAGATAATAGCAAAACAAATAATTTGAATATAATATAAATTACATGTATCTATATATACTACTTATTTTCTAAAGTATATAACAATTCTGCTTTTATGAAGTACTCCATTGCCTCTTTATCAAATTGATTGATCGTCAAAATATGGCCGATCAAGTTACATATCTCACCTCTATAGTGAATTAGTTGATTTGCTTCTAAATAATATAAGACTGTATAACCTACTTCAAGTGCTTTATCATAGCTTTCCATATAATATAAAATAAGAGAATAGTGATAACCGATTCTTGGAAATAGTGTGTAGTCATTTATCTGAGGTGTTTTAGTTGAAAGCATTTCATAGGCTTTTTTGAAAAAGAGGAGTGCATCCTTATACTGCTTTTGTTCTAAATGTATTTGCCCCAGAGTATTTAGAATATCAAAGTCTATTTCATTTACAAAATAGTCTTCTTCTACTAGCTCTTCAAGTAATAGCTTCGCTTCTGAATATTCGCCTTCCCGTTTATACAATAAGATCGCAGTTAACCAAGATCTGTACTTTAAAAGCATTCTCCTTGACGGGCAGGATGTATTACGCTTTTTTATAAGTTGATCAAGTTCATTTAGCACCATTTCTAACGCCAAATAGTCATTGAAATAGATTAGTTCTCTACATAATGCTTTTATTTTGTTCAGCTTCTCATCTTTTTCAAGCAGAAGCTGTTCAAGTTGAATATTTAATCTATTTGCAATCTCATATAAGATATCCAAGCGAGGGACGTGCATATTTTTTTCCAGTCGAAAAATTGTTGATTCATCACATAGATTTTCACACAGCTGCTTTCTTGTTAGTCCCTTTTTCTTTCTATAGTACTTTATTCGATCACCTAAGCTCTTCATTCTTTACCTGTCCCTTCAGAATTTTTGACTCATTCTCCATGATTTATTGCAAATCTTCCTATTTAAATTAACAATTATCCTCACTATAATGACATTGAAACAACAGCTGGAAGGTAGTAAAAACAAATGAATGCTTTAAAGGTGACTTTCCATGGTTTCTAATTACCACCTAAAGCCATATTTACCATTTTTTATTATACAAAAGAATATAAAAAAGGGACATAATTCAGGGAAATCCACAAAAAACACTACTTTATTCCTAGCAAAAGGAGGATCTAATTATCCATGTTAAAAGAACTTGAAATAATTGAAACAGATACTCTCGTTTTTACAGAAATCGTAGCCTTTAAAAAAGAAATCTCCAACCCTATGACAATGAAAAAAGAAATGGACAAGCTTATTGAACGTCTAGGTAAAAAGGGACATACACATTGCAATAAGGTCATTACAAAGGTCATTGGCCGAGATGAAAAAAAGAAAACTATTACTATACAAATCATGGTTCCAATTACTGAATCCCATAATATACAGGGTTTCTTCAAAAAGTATGAATCCTACTTTTTTATCGATCAATATACACTAAAAGAAAGTATTAAGATTTCTATACCAAATGATATGAATGAGTTTAAAAGAGCAGTTGATCAATTTGTAAAATATGCTAAAGCTTCAAATGTGAATGAAATAGACTTAAACAAAAATCACATCATTGAAATTGCAAAGGTGGACATGAATGGAACAGTTGTCGGCTTTGATCTGCACATGGAGAAAACGTATAAGGAGGAAAAGTAAGCTATGTTAAATCTTAATGAAGGCATGCAGTTTATCAGGTGTTCCCGTAATGAATATCTTGTAAAAAAGGGCAGTATTTCAAATTATTCTTTTCATATAAAGGATGAAGAGAAATTAGGTATTTTAGAGACTCTATTTGAAAGAATTAGTTTTCCTATTCCTCAAGAACAATTAGCAGGAGAGCTAATCAATAATATTGGCCAAACAAATGAAGAATATGTTTTAGATTTATTAGAACAATTACTTGAAATTGATGTACTGATAGAATCCACTGCAGTTACACAAACTGAGAAATCTATTTGTGTCTTGACAGATTGGGAACATGTATCAGAGGTAAAAGATACCTTTGAAAAAGATCACTATTCTGTTCATATCCTGGTACTTGATGAATCAAATCATGATGAGCAATTCATTCATATTCATGATGATAAGGCTGCAAGCGAAAAATTGAGATCATATGAATATGTGATTCTCTTTAAAAACCATTTTTCCCCTGGTACATTTTATCAAGTAAATAAACTATGCCTGGAGCAAAATAAAAAGTTAATTATTTCTTATCTCGATGGAAATGAAGGAATTATTATTCCTCTACTTAATTTTGATCAAGTAGGCTGTTACAATGATTTTGAAATTTTACGCGAATCTTCTTTTTATAACCTCTTAGACTATCAAGTAATGAAGGAACGATTACTTCAACAAGATAAAATTCAACATTCATCAAGACCTCTTCACTTCCATATGCTTGTCAATCAAACGATATTATTACTAAATCATTATACACGTTTCTCATCAATGAATTATTTTGCCTACTCACTGGATTTTGAACGTATGGTAAATACGAAAACCCGATTATTGAAATTCCCAAAATGTCCAAGCTGCCAAAGTGACAAAAACCTTGTACATGCATTTATATAAGAAGATAGGAGGATGTGCAATTGGATAAGCAAATGCTAAGCATTATGTTTGAGGAGAAGGAAGAGAAGTTCACCGGTGAAGAAGTAGCTGTTTTTAAAAGATATATTGAAGAAAACGTAGCTTATTCTGAGAACATTTTTGAGTTTTTAGAGGAGAATTTATCATACTACTCGGCTCGTTATACAAGTGAACACTATTTCTCACCATCAGAATACTTTCATGTGAATTCAAATCCTGTTTCTTCCGATGAATTTTTAAAAAATATGGACCTGTATGAAAAATCTATTGAGTGGCATAGTTCAACTGTTCATCCACAAGACTCGGAATATGTCATGAGAAAAGAAAAATATGTTGATTTGGGAGATTTTCCACTAACCATTAAAGAACTCATAGCTCATTTAAACGAATATAGTAAACAAGGATATTTTATGATTGATTTGCTGATCCTTGTTCATAATGAAATATACCAATACCTTCCGCAAAAGGACTTTTTATTTAAATGGAAAAATACTTCACAGATAAAAGAAAAATTAAAACAGCATCAATATTTTTCTTTCAGGTCTCTTTCAAAGGAAATCGTAGAAGATGAAAATTCTATTATCCTACTTCCTATTTTTACTCCTATTCGAAAAATGCTGTTTTTAGGAGAGTATGGGTATAAAAATGGTTTAATCCAATATGGAAGAATCTTAGAAAGAATTAGCCAGCATCTCGAAAAAACTGGACAACCCTTTGAACATATAGAGTACCTTGATACTAGTAAAGTAAACGAAATACTTCATCTTGACGGAGTAGAAAGAAGCATTATGGAAGTTTTTATTACGAAATCTTAAGAAAGGGGCTGAAGACTCTATGGAAGGAACAAGAATAAAGGAAATTCCGGATAAACTGCAACAAATAAAAGAACAGCTACTAGATGTGACAGATATGGACCAAGTAAAGGTTGCCCATGAAATAATTGATGATACACCTTACAAAACGAAGAATTACATGAAATATATGCATGATGAGTATTACATCCAGCATAATAAAGAACATATTATTAAACAATCGCATAAAAAAATACCTCTTAAGGTGAATAGTGAACGATTTCAGAACAAAATGGTTTCACATCTAATTTCCAACAGACATTCACTGAGAGATTATGAAAACAAAAAAGTAGATTTTGAAACCTTCAGTAACATCATTCACTATAGCTTTGGTGTAAAGAACTATGGATTAGGTGCATATAATCAAAAGAAATATCCATTTAAGTATACTAACTCACAAGGCGGTCTTAACTATCTTGATTTGTACATAGTGGTCAATAATGTTGAAGGATTAGAGCAGGGCTTATATTACTACGATTTTATAAATGATGAACTTTGCTTAATGGACATTGGTAACATGAGGCCGCTTATTAACGAAATTAACTTTCAAAATGAATTTACAGTATACAGTAATTTTATCTGTTTCATCGTGGCAGATATGGAAAGAGTTGTTCCGAAGTATTATAAGAGAGCATACCGTTTTTCCCATGTTGATACAGGAATTCTAGCTGCCTATTTACAGCTAATTGCAGAATATCATGATTTGGGGTCCTGTTCTGTTGCCGGATATTTAGAACATAAATTAGAGGAGTTGCTTGACCTTTCAAGCAATGATTATCCTATTCTATCGATTTGTTTTGGATATAAGCCAGAGGAGGTTTAGGAAATCGTTATCCTACAAATATTACTCCTTATGATCCTTATGTTCATTCTTAGAAAGAATAGAAAAGCACCATATCTATATGCAGGTACATTAGCTATATGTATCACAACAAACATTTTCTTATTAAACTCTATACATTTTAATCTATCGTTTTCTATCTTGACGGTATTTATCGTTGTTATGCTTTCTTTTCTGTTTTTTATGCTTGATTTTTTCATTCTAAATATGATTACTCAAAAAGTCATACTTATAGATCTTTCCTACTATTTTAAAGGAAAAGTCCATTTTCCAGCATTCTTTCTATCCCTCATCATAGGGATACAAGAAGAGTTACTGTTTCGATATTATCTATTTCAAGACAATGATTATTCTGATCTTTTACTGCTTTTTTTGGGAAGCATTTGTTTTGGATTGATTCATATCTCTTTCTCCTACTATGATGTTTTTTCCAAAGCAATATTAAGTTTGATCTGTGGAGTGATATTTCTTTTGACAAATAGTATCCTCCTATCCATCCTCTTTCATGGAATTTATAATTATTTAACCTTAAAAAATAAATCATCAAAATCGGAGGTTGTTACTGTTGCAAGTTAACGTAAACTCCTTAGTCAAAAGCTACGGTGATAAAACAGTATTGGATGGCATTAACTTATCTTTACAAAATCCCGGGGTGTATTTAATTGCCGGACCAAATGGAAGTGGAAAAACGACCCTTCTCGAAATCCTTGTCGGGCTTCGACATTATAACGATGGGCAGGTGACAATTAACGACAGTAGAGTTGATCACATTAATATAAGAAACTATGTGGGATTTCTCACACAAAGTAATACTCTCCGCAAAAATTGTACCGTGGCAGAGGAATTAAATCTTATAAAAGACTTATTTAAGTTAGATATCGACACGTACGATTATTTGAAAGAGTTTAAACTGCAGGAATACTATCATCAAAAAACAAAAATGTTGTCCGGCGGAACAAAAAGAAGAGTACTAATTGCCATGTTATTCATGCCCAAGTATCGCATTGTTGTACTGGATGAACCTGTTTCAGGACTTGATACATTTAGTCGAGATGAAATATGGAATATGATTCGGGATTATTCACAAGACAATATTGTTATTGTTTCTGATCACTATTTAAATCAGGCTGCACAATATAGTGACTATGTATATCTATTGAATAAAGGAAAAGTCGTCCTTCACGGCAACACAAATGAGCTAATTGAAGATTTTGAACGGGGCTTCGTCATTAAAACAAGAAAACATTATTTACAAGAACTTAAGCAATACATAAATGAAGGAAATTCACAACTTGATTTAAAAGTTTCCGGTTCGGTCTATAACTTCTTTATAAAGAAAGAGGATTACGATACCTTTCATTCAGTAAATTCTTCCGCAAAATTCAACATGCATCCAGTAAATTTGGAAGATATTTATTTTTATCACACAGGAGAGTTAATGAAGGAAACGGAGTGAGATCATATGAGGACTCAAATGGCCTTTTATAAAGTGGAAATGAGAGCATTACTGCGAGAACCTGTTTCAATTTTTTTCATGATTATTTTACCTATTATATTGACCATCGTCTTTGGCGGGGCTTTCGGAAGAGAGATGACTCAATATGGAGAAAATGTATTAGGAATTGATACAGTTGTTCCTGTCAATATTGTGTTCCTCCTTGCAAATGCCGGGTTAATGGGAATTCCGATAACCATTTTGGAACTAAAGGAGCAGGGAGTATTAAAAAGATACAGTACCTATCCGATCAATATTAGAAGTTATTTCTCTGCTTTAGTTCTCACCTTTTCAACTTTTAGTATTCTATCTACATTTCTTTTTGTTACATTGTCATTTGTCGCATACGGTGCATCTTTTTACATGAATGGCATTGAGATACTATATTTCATTCTTCTCTACTTATTGATCATTTATATTTTTTATGCAATGGGCTTTTTAATTGCGTTATTTATTAAATCTGCAAGAACAGCTAATTTAGTTTCTTCAGGTCTTTTTATGGCACTGCTATTCACTTCTGGAATTGTCCTACCATTGGATTCATTACCAGAATATGTACAATATGCAGCAAAAATATTTCCGATGTCACACAGTATAGAGGTTATTCAAATGCTTTGGATTAGTGAACTTTCAATTAATGAATCTTTTGGTAGCCTATTATACTTATTCTTACTGGCAGCCGTTCTATTTATCGTATTAAGGAGTGTGAAGGTTAGATGGGACTCGTAAATGAAAAGAAAAGAGTAAAGGTCACTATTCAAAATAAACGAAAAATTTCAGAACCTCCTTTTCTTGAATATGAGGATTTCACCAATTATAAAGAGATGAGCAGCTACTTAGGATATTTTAATCTTATTAAAAAACTTGATATTGTCATGGCACCCTCTTCAGAAATTCCATTGTACATCGGAAATTGTGAATTCATGAATATCAACTATTTCTTTAATTATTTACTCAGACGAACAAGCATGAGTGTAAAGTTAAATGAATCTATCTTTGCCGGTGGAAAAGGGTTTACTTTATACAAAGCTATTTGTTCTTCCCTTGGAGAGGCATTTGAAAGACTTATGGCATGCCTTGAATATTTTGAACAAAAGGAACTCATTGAACTGGGATCTTATCATGACCTGCAGAAAAAAGGAATGAACGCCATTCATCCTCATGACATTAGGAATTTTTCAGCAGATCAATTTATGGATGAAAACTTTTTATTTGAAGAGTTCCATGAAGACACCTATACCAGCTGGATAAAGATGGAGGAATTAAATTCTGGAGATATCGTCTATATACCAGCTTGCCTTATTCTTATGTACTATAAACCCCAAACTCCAGAAGAAAAGAGAATAGGTTATGCTACTTCAGGTGGTCTTACATCCCATTACTTAGAGCACCATGGTATTGGGCACGGTCTGATGGAAATTATAGAACGGCATGAAATAAATCTATCTTGGTACTGCCAGGTAAAACCCGAAGAGATTATCATTGATAAAATTCATAATAAACAATTAGAGAGATTTAAAGATTATATTAAAGAAAAAAACATCCGTTTCTTTAGACACAATGTGGATCAGCAAAATTTTCATGTCATTACAGCCATGTCCTTTGACGATGATATGACCAAATACTCCTTTAATACTGGAGGGGGAATTTCATCAGACATTGAAAAAGCAATACTTGCTTCAATGGAAGAATATACACAAGCCGTTAATAATACGCGAAAGATCGTTTATGCTCCTAACTGGCTGACATCTAAATTTTCAAATGGAGTATTGGATGTTAATGAGGATGATGATCCTAAACATTTCAAGACATTCTATCAAGCAGTTTCATACTATGGACTTAAGAGTAATCAGCATAAGTTGAATTGGTATGTAAAAGGGAATCAACAGAGACTACTTTCTGATATAAAAGAGAATCAAACAAATCAAAACATTCTTGATTACGTAAAAAAGCACCACCTTAACCCTTATATCTCCAGACTACTGATAGGAGATCGTTTTAAACATATTTATATCTCCAAAGTATTTATGAAAGAATTTACCCCTGCATTTATCGCGGGCGTACCTGTCCTTGGCCATGAGAAATATGACGAATACTTAGCAGAAGGTGTAGACATTAATAATGAGATCCTGCCATTCCCTTAACCTATTAATCTATTTATTAAAAGGAGGTGAGAATATGAAGGTAATCAAAAAAGTTGAAGACCAAAAGGACTTCAACGCAAGTGCATTATCACCAGGCGGATGGTGCTGCTCTTGCTGCTGCTGGTGCTGGGTAAACATCTTCAATTAATTTGTTTGAAGGAGGGGGAGTATTTGCGAGATACTCCCTTTTCCTATACCTATCACTATTTTATTCTACTCTCAATAAATTATACATTGTTTTTTGCTTTTTCTGAACAATGAAAAGTATTCCTGATTCTAATCAGTTCATAACATCATTTTTATTATAAAAATGATACCCTTTTATATGAGTTTTTAATCTCCTTCTTACAATACTTGATTCTGGACGTTTTTCAGGGAAAGTTAATTCAGGTTTTTGATCCTATTTTTGGAGTTGCTTCTAAATTTGTATTCTGAAGCTGTTGTTTTGCAAGCTTTCTATATAATTCATGATGTTCAATTAATTCATAATGTGTACCGATACCTGTAATATTCCCACCATCTAAAACAATAATTTGATCTGCATCAATAACAGTTGATAAACGGTGTGCGATAACAAGTGTTGTTCTACCTCTCATTAAACGTTTAAGTGCATGTTGAACAAGATGTTCTGAAGCACTATCTAAATTAGAAGTTGCTTCATCTAATAAAAGAATTTTCGGATCACGTATTAAAGCACGGGCAATCGCAATTCGTTGTCTTTGTCCTCCTGATAGCTTTATCCCCCGTTCGCCAACCTCTGTATCAAATTTCTGTGGAAGTCGAGAAATAAAATCTAAAGCATTGGCGAGATCTGCCGCTACTTCTATTTCTTTCTCTGCAACTTCTCTTTCCATACCGTATATAATATTATTCCGAATTGTTCCTGACATGAGCGGACTCTCCTGAGATACATAGCTAAATTGACTACGCCATGACTTAAGGTTGAAATCCTTTATATTTGTATCACCAAGTAAGATTTCTCCTGACGTTGGAATATAAAATCTTTCTAGTAAGGCAAATAAGGTTGTTTTACCACTCCCGCTTGGACCGACAAATGCGGTGGTCTTTCCAGTAGGAATGGACAATATCATATTTCTTAGGATAGAAGTTCCTTTTTTATATCCAAAGTTAATATCTTTAAAATGAATATCCTGAGAAGGGTTTTGAACAATAAGGTTATCTTCACTCGGTTCTCTATTAAGAGATAGAATGTATTGAACTCGTTCAGCTCCTCCCATTGCCTTCTGAAAAGCTGTAAAAAACCCTGCCATTTGGCTAAAAGGAACTACAATTTGAAACATATAAATGATTATGGCTACGAGAGAACCTGCTGTTAAAGCACCGGAAGCTACTTGAACACCGCCGTAACCAATTAGGAGAACAAGTACGAGCATCATCGTAAATGACATGAAAGGTGTAATAACAGCAAGAATTTTTGCTTCCTTTAAACCATATTGGAATAAGTGATGTATAAGGTCATTTCCTCTTCGTTGTTCTGTTTTCTCTGCAACAAAAGCCTTAACAAGTCGAATATCAGTTAAAACTCTTCCTAAATTTGCAGAAAACCCTGCCATCTCATCTTGTGTTAGCTGTGAAACTTTATACATCTTTTGTCCCAGCGGCATAATAATCGCAATTGATAGTGGAACAGCAATGAGCATAATTAATGTCATTTTCCAATCAATAAAAAGGAGAATGATGACCGAACCTACAATAGTGATTAGTCCAGTAATAAAAGTAATTAAGTGTTGCGTAATTAGCGTTTTAATTGTATTTGTATCTTGGGTTATCCGGCTCATCGTATCTCCTGACTCATGTTGGTCAAAATAAGGTATTGGTGAATGGAGAACATGTTCCCAAAGTCGCTTTCTTATAGATGCAACAATTGATTCTCCTAAATATGTCATAAAATAATAGGAAAGTCCTGATGATATTGTTTGCACAATAAACGCAACAGCCAATAAAAGAATAACCGACACCTCTAAAGCTGATTGGGAAAGCTGATCTACCAATGATTTTGTAAATAGAGGAACAATTAGCCCAGCCCCAGTCTCAAGCAAGCTAAGAACAACGGCCACACAAAATATTGTTACAGGTGGTTTTGAATTTTTAATAAGGGCCCAAAATTCACCAATATGATTCGCTTTAGGAAGATTCTTTTTCTCCATTTCCATCTTGTAAATCTACTCCTTTCCTTTTTAAGTAAGCATTTAAGGCACTCGCAATCCATTCCTCCTCTTCAGCTGAAAAAGGGGAATGGAATAGCCATACATCATCCTCTACTTCTTTTTCAGAAATTTCCTGAACAAACGCAAGATCATCACCTGTTAACTCTTTTACAAGTGCCATCATTTCACCAATGAGATCTTGAACACGCTGATCATCCGGATCAAGGTTACGTAGTTTTTTTAAATCCATTGAAATTTCCACCCATTTTTTCTCTACTTCCAACTGCTTACTTTCGGAAACATCGTATATAGTTTCAATCAGATCGCCATCTATATAATTCTTTAACCACTCTTTTTGTTCGTGTTCCATTTGAATCGTACTAATAAGGGAAATAAAGATAGACGGCTCAATTTCCTTACGATCTTCTATTATATGAAGGGCATGATCTAAAGCTTTAATCACATTTTCAATTTGTTTTTTCTTTTGAACCATTTTACTTTTCTGAAAGAAAAGAGTCTCCTTTAAATCCCAAGTTTCTTCTTGAAAAAACTCCTTAATTTGCTCAAGTGAATATCCTAAAAATTTTAATGTAAGAATTTTTTGTAATGTAATAAGATCACTATTGGTGTAATAACGCCGGCCTTTATCTGTCACATATGAAGGTTTTAATAAATTTAATTCATCATAATAATGCAACGTTCGAATGGTTGTTGCTGTCTTCTTGGAAAATTCACCAATTGAATAACTCTCCCCCATGTAGGATCCCTCCATTTAAGTTTCTATTATTATCTTAAAACCTAACGTTACGTGAGAAGCAAGTAAAAAATATAAATAGGTATATCTTATTTCAAATGAAATCACTCCCTGTATTCACGAAATATACATAAATTAGAAAACTTACAAATTACGACAAAATCATTATCTTTTTTCTAGTAAAATTGTAGTTAAAGTTTAATAATAGGGTAAAATAACTGTAAACTTTGTAATAATATCAACAAGATAAGATTTCGATGTCGAAGTTATACTGGGGGAAAGAGTATGGGAAACACTGCAGAACAACCTTTTAAAGAAAATGATCAAGCAAATAAAAAACCAGTTAAGTGGTATAAAAATTGGAAATTGATCACAACGGTAATTGTCCTTTTTATTGCACTCATCTTGGCATTTATTAGCTATTATCAAGCAAATCACTTTAACGCGCATATAAAAATTAATGGTATAAGTGTTAGTCATTTAACTGCTGATGAGACACTGAATAAGTTGCAAACAACCGTTCTAACAAATGAAGTTTATGTTGGAAACGAATTAATCGTAGATGGAAAAGATACTAAGATGGTTTTTACAGAAGATGATTTATCAGAAGTTAAAAAGCTATTAAAAAAACAATGGACATTCTTCCCTTCTTTTATAGAAAAAAATTATTCATTAGTACCTGGCAAACAGGATCAATATCGTAACGACATCCTGCGAAATGAGTTTGAACAAAAACTTATCTCAATGAATAAAAATTTAAAGGCTCCTAAAGATGCACAAGCTGTACTTGAAAACGGAGAAGTTATTATTACAAAGAGTATTGATGGTACGCAATATGATGTTACTAATCTATTAAAAGAATATGATAAGCAGAAATATACTCATGATATTCACCTGAATTCTTCATTCATTCTTCCACTCAAGGAAGACAGTGAGGTTGTAAAAAAAGAAGAGCAAAAGCTAAAAGAGCTTCTACAGCATACTGTTGACTATAAGGTGCAGGATCAAGTTTATTCTTTAAAAGCCAGCAATCTCATTAAAAATGCCTCTGTCACAAAAGATTTAAAGGTTACGATTGATCCAGCAGATCTTACAAAGAAAATAACTGAAATTAATGACTCTCAATCCACATTGGACAAAAATTTTACCTTTAAAACCCATTCTGGTAAAGTGATTTCAGTGAAAGGACAAGGCTATGGATGGGCACTTGATGTTGAAAAAGAAACAGCACTTGTGCAAGATGCTTTTGAAAAAGGAGAAAAATCAGTATCTGCAGCTAATATTTATGGAAATGGTTGGAGCAATGAGGGATATGGCTATGAAACTATTACAAATGGCGGTATTGGTGATACCTATGCTGAAGTATCGATTAAAGAACAGCGTATTTGGCTTTATAAAGACGGAAAACAAGTACTAACAACAAATGTGGTTACCGGTAAGCACAGTACACAGGAAGATACATCTCCTGGAGTGTGGTATATCCTCTATAAAAGAACACCATACACCCTCACAGGAAGCTCTGCAGGTAATCCTAATTACTCTATAAAAGTAGATTATTGGGCACCTTTCACAAATAGTGGACAAGGCTTCCACGATGCCAGCTGGCGAACTAACTGGGGAAGCAATGCCTATTTAACAGCCGGTTCGGGTGGTTGTGTCAATGTCCCTCCTAATGTTATGAAGGCTGTTTATGATAATCTGGAAACATATGATCCAGTTGTTGTCTATTAGGAAATACTTCCTTTCTATATAATTGGAACTAAAAAAAGAGGGATGTTGATCCCTCTTTTTCATTTCTCCAAAGATTCGAGCTGTAAGTTAGTCATTATTGCCGTTACATCTAACTAAATTGCTCAGAAGTTAATATTCACTTTCCTATTCACCAGAGAAAAACTCCATTGGAACAGTTACTAATTCCGGAATAAGGATTAATAAGAATAAGATCACGACTTCTACAATCAGGAACGGAGTTATCGCCTTAATTAAACGTTCCATGCTTATTTTACCTGCACCAACTGCAACGTTTAAAACGGTTCCGACCGGTGGAGTCAGAAGTCCAATAACATTGTTTAATACGAACAATAGACCAAAGTAAACCGGGTTGATTCCTGCTGCTTCAACAACAGGCATTAACACTGGTGTTAAAATCAAGATGGTTGGATTTACGTCCATAGCCATACCGACCAAAATAATAATAATATTAATGACGATTAAAAGCAGTAACGGTTGATCAATTAAAGGACTTAAAATTGATGAAATTTCTTGTGGTACATTCCCTACTGCCATCAACCATGCGGATACCATTGCCGCTGCTGCTAACAACATAATGACACTTGATGTTTTCGCAGAACTAATTAAGCTCTCCATGATATCTTTTGGTTTTAAGTCACGATAGATAAACATCCCAATTACTAAAGCGTATACAACAGCAATTACACCAGCCTCAGTAGGAGTAAAAAATCCACCTCTAAGACCTACTAAAATACCAACAGGCATTAAAATCGCCCAAACAGCATCTAAACATGCTTTTGCCATTTCTTTAAAACTAGAACGTGGTAATGCTTTAACTTTATCCTTACGAGCTACCCATGCCCAAACAAGACATAGAGCAACAGCGATATAAATTGAAGGGGCTATTCCCGCGATAAACAAGTCGGTAACGGATACACCTGCTGTTACACCAAAGACAATCATCGGAACAGATGGAGGCATAATTGGTGACACAATGTTACCGCTTGCGATTAATGCCGTTGACCGGCCACGATCATATCCAGCCTGTGTCATCATTGGGATTAGGATAGCTCCTAATGCAGCAGTTGATGCAACAGCCGAACCTACTAAACTTGCAAATAATAAAATAGCTAAAATCGATACATACCCTAGACCGCCACGAATATGACCAACAAGTGATGTGGCTGCACGAACAATCCGTAACGTTAGTCCGCCGCGGTTCATTAAATCACCGGCTAAAATAAAGAATGGGATCGCCATTAAAGAGAAACTATCGGCTCCAACAAACAAATTTTGTGAAATAATCTGCGTATCAAAATCCCCTAGAAAAAACATCATGATGACACCGCTTAATAGCAGTGAAAAAGCAATCGGCATTCCTATAGCCATTGCAGCAATCAGACTTACTATAAAAACGAGCATTGTCATTGCCTAATCCCCCTTAGTTGCCCAATTTATCTGTGGAATTGGTTTTATCGCTGTTAACCTGTTCAACAATATCATCATCTTCTGATTCATGCAGTGTAACAAGTTCATCAATTTTAGATGGATCTTTTATTACCTTAATGATGTTTGCAATACAGTTAATTCCAATACAAACAGCCGTCACAATCATAATACTGTAAAGAATAGATAATGGAATTCCAGTTGCAGCTGCTCTTGCTTCCACACTCTGAACAACCATCTTAGATGTTCCTTGAACAAGCATTCCCATGACAACAAGAATTAACGATTGATTTAAGTAATAGGCAACAATCTTTCCTTTATGCGGCAAGCGTCGAATAACAATATCCATTCCTAAGTGAGAATTGGATCGCATTGCCCCAATGGCACCGATAAAGGTAATAAAAACAAATAAATAACGAGCAAGTTCTTCTGACCACACAAGACCTGAATTAAACCCGGCACGTAGAATGACATTTAGAAATACTAATCCAACCATCAATGCCATCATGATTCCCAATAAATAATCTACATTTTTGAAAAGCTTATCCAAAAAATTGGACATAATCCTTCCCTCCTTGTTCAAAAACCAATTCTCCTACTCAACAGCCTGAATTCGTTTAATCAAATCTTCTGCCCAATCGTATTTCTCGTAAAGTGTTTCATATACCGGATCCATCGCCTTCACCAATTTTGCTCTATCCTCTTCTGTTGGAACCACATATGTTAAGCCATTTTCCTCCAGGAATTTTCTATCTTCCTCAAGACTTTTTTGATATAAATCCCAGCTTTTATCTGATGTTGCATCAGCAACCTCTTGGAAAATTTCCTTTTCTTCCTCTGTCAACGTTTCCCAAAACTCGTTGGACATTAACAATTCAATTGAAGAGACCATATGGTTCGACTCATAAATATGATCCTGAACGTTATACCAGCCTTCTTGTCTAACCGTTGAAATTGGGTTATCCTGACCATCAACTACATTTTGCTCTAATGCAGTAAACACTTCTCCCAAATCCATAATTTGAGCATTTGCTCCAAGAGACTGTGCAACCTGAACGTGAATTGGGTTATTTGGCATTCTTAATTTAAGTCCTTGAAAATCTTCTATTGAATTAATTGGTTTGCTTGAGCTAAAAACGCGTGCACCATTTGGATGCCATGATAAAAATTGAAGAGGCTCCTGTGATTCTAAATTCTCTGCAATATACTCCCCAACTTCTCCTTGATATACTTTTCTAGCATGCTCAACGTCTCTAAAAATAAATGGAAAGTCAGGAGTCGACATCATTGGAACTTCACTCCACATAACAGTACCAACTGCCGTAGCTTCAACGATTCCACTGCGGGTAAAATCATATAATTGCTTTTCTCCACCAATCTGGCCGGAATGATAAATTTGCACATTAAACTTTCCGTCTGTCATTTTTTCAATTTCCGGTTCGAATACCTCTAACAATGCAACATTCACCGGATGTGAAGCTGCAAAAGGAGTACCTACTTTCACTAGAGTACTTTGACCTGCAACTGCATTAGAGCTGCAACCTGAGAGTGCTACCATTCCTGTTAATAGTGCAACCCCTGCTAAACCCTTCATGATGATTTTTTTCATTTCTTATACCCCCATCTCCTAACTCTGATTTAAAGCGCTGTCATTTTCCACTCAGATAAAAACGGTTTTTTTACCTATTCCGTCCACATTAAAAGGAGAGAATACAGGGGGTACCCCCCATATTCCAATATTCAAAAACCTAAACCCCTGAGTAAGCCATAAACCCGCCATCAACAGGAACGGTAATACCTGTTACAAACCCTGAACAAGATTCATCAACAAGCCAGATTAATGTTCCTAGAAGATCTTCTGGTTTTCCAAAACGTTTCATTGGTGTATGTGTAATAATTTTGTTTGAACGTGATGTAAGAGATCCATCTTCATTTAATAATAGATTACGATTCTGCTGGGTTAAGAAAAAGCCCGGTGAGATACTATTTACACGTAAACCAGTTTCAGCAAAGTGTACAGACATCCACATCGTGAAATTATTGATAGCACTTTTAGCTGCGCTATAAGCCGGAACCTTTGTCATTGGTGAATATGAGCTCATGGATGAGATATTGATAATCGATGGAGCATCTTGTTCCAAAAGTGCTTCACCAAATACTTGGCTCGCTAAAAATGTCCCGGTAAAGTTGCTCGCAAATACCTGTGAAAATCCTGATTCATCGAGATCAAAAAATGTTTTGCCTTCCACTTTTTCTCCATACGTTTCATTTGCAGTAATGGCATCAGGATGATTTCCACCTGCCCCATTTATTAAAATATCAATCTTTCCAAATTGCTTAATAATTTCATCTCTTGCCTTTTCTAAAGAAGCCCGATCAAGAACATTTGCTGCTAACGCAATGGCACTTCCGCCTTTAGAGCGAATATCTTCTGCAACTGCCTCTCCTTTTTCAACTGTACGATTTAAGATGGCTACTTTTACTCCGTGTCTTGAAAGCTCACGGCACATTTCCGAACATAAAACCCCACTTCCGCCAGTAACAACAGCAACTCGTCCATTTAAGTTTTCATGTATAGGTAACATTACACATTCTCCTTTTTCAATTTAAAATAAGCATCCCAAAGACCATTTAAATACATAATCCCAAGTGCCCGATCGTACAATCCATATCCAGGACGGCAATCTTCCTCCCATATATGTCGACCGTGGTCAGGTCTTACATACCCTTGATAATCTTGCTCAGCAAGCTCCTTGACTACTCCTGCCAGATCAACTGATCCATCTGCTGTAAGGTGAGATGTTTCAATAAAATCACCATTTTCAAATATCTTCACATTGCGAAGATGGGAAAACGGAGAATACTTTGCGTATTTAGCAACAAGATCCACCATATCATTTGCCGGATTTGAACCTAAGGAGCCTGTGCAAAATGTAATTCCGTTTGAAGGAGAATTGGATATTTCTGTTAATCTCCTTAAACTTTCTTCCCCTGTCATAATTCGAGGCAGTCCAAATAAGCTCCATGGCGGATCATCCGGATGAATCGCCATTTTAATGTCACATTCTTCACATACAGGAAGAATTTCTAATAAGAAATAACGCAGATTTTCCCAGAGTTTTTCCTCATCAATTTCTTTATACGCCTCAAACAATTCTTGAGTTGCTGCTAATTTTTCAGGTTCCCATCCAGCTAACGTCATTTTTGAAGAAGCACTAGCAAAGGTTTCGATTAACTCTTTCGGTCCAAGCGTATCCAGCTTTGCTTTTTCATAAAATAGAGCCGTTGACCCATCTGGAAGCGGGTGAAATAAATCAGTACGGATCCAATCAAATACAGGCATAAAGTTATAACAAATCACTTTTACGTTAAACTTACTCAAATTTCGGATCGTCTGTTTATAATTTTCAATATAGTAATCTCGCTCTTCAATACCAAGCTTAATTGATTCATGAATGTTTACACTTTCAACTACTTCCGCATGAAAACCATATGATTGGATGTACTCAACTTCTTCATGAATTTCATCAATCGTCCACACTTCACCAACCTGTTTTTTGTGCAGCGCCCAAACAATTCCCTTAACATTCGGAATTTGTCTTATTTGTTCAAGTGACACGGTATCATTATCTCTGCCATACCAACGAAATGTCATATTCATAAAAAGTACACCTACTTTTGTCAAATAATCTCTGTTTAAAAATAGAATCTACTATTTTTTAAATGGTGAATCACTTTCTTTACTCAAATATGATCAATGCTTTTCTTACGATGTCTGGATTTTCCTCTACAAAAGTAAAAGCTTCCTTTACATCACTTGAAGCAAATTTATGAGTGATCAAGCCATTTTCTTTTAGCTTATTTTCATTTAATAATGTAACAACTTTTTCAAATTGATTGGTTTGAAGACGGGACCCAACAAGAGTTAATTCCTTCTTTGTAATTGGTAATTGTGGAATTTCGGATGGACGTTCATCAAAACCAAGAACAACGACAGTACCAGCAACAGATGCGACGTCTAAACTTAACGCGAATGTTGAAGGTAAACATACGGCATCAATGACAACATTGGCACCTTCGCCTTTTGTTAGCTCCATTACTCTTTCTTCAATAGATTCGCTTCCGGCATTAATCACATAATCCGCACCATTTTCTTTTGCAAATGCAAGACGTTCTTCTTTTAAATCAGACATGATGACTGTAGCTCCTGCAAGCTTCGCCATTTTCAAGATACAAATGCCAATCGGTCCTGATCCCTGGATGAAGACAGTATCGCCTTCTTCTACGTTTCCACGCCATACAGCTTGAGCACCAATTGTATAAGGCTCAGCCAAAACAATTTCATCCCAGTCCAATGACGGATCCACTGCATGAAGTTGTTTTTCAGGAAGCACGATAAATTCACGCATTCCTCCATCCTCATGAACGCCAAAAACAGAAAGTTCATTACATACATTCGGACGTCCTTTTCGACATGCATAGCACTTGCCACAATAACGAATTGGCTCTACGACAACATGGTCACCCGGTTTTAAGTTGGTGACAGCTTCACCAACAGACACAACTTCTCCTGCAACCTCGTGACCAACCACTCGGGGATATGTAGCAAGCGGATTTGTTCCATGGTAAATATGCATATCTGATCCACAAATTCCTACTCGCTTTATTTTCACAAGTACTTCAGTTGGATTACTAATAACTGGAACCTCAACTTCTTCTAAAACAATCTCTCCTGGCTTTGGAATACGAACAGCTTTCATAGAAAACACTCCTATTCTAAAAATTTTCTTGTAACCTACGTATATATCACAGCCATTCTAGCAATCTGGCAGATTTAAATTTTTATACAGATTCTCTTTCAATTAATGTTGGCGGATATCGGAAGACTTCATATTCTTCTTTCAACTCCGGATTATTAATTAACTTAATGATCATTTTTGCTGTATCTATTCCCATTTGTTTGTTTGGTTGAGTGACAACCGTTATAGCCGGAGTAGCAGCTGCTAAAAACGGTGAATCATCCATTGTTATAACGCTTACATCACGGGGAATAAGAACATTTTGTTCCTTCAAAAAGGTTAATAAATCAATTGCGGCCATCCCATTAATCGCATAAAAAGCATTGGGACGATATTCTTCATCTTGCCAGATGGTTTGTAATTGCTCACTGATTCCATTCGTTTCAGCTGTTATGATCCATTTTTCATTTACATGTAAGCCATGCTTCATTAAGACTTTCTTATATGAATCAATCCGTTCAATACGTGGAGAAATTCCACTTTCAATTGATTGACCTACTAGACAAATTTTTGTTCTTCCACTTTCAATGATTCGCTCAACAGCTAATTCAGACGCTTTTTCATTATCCAGCATTACCGTCGGAAAGATAACAGGATCAATTTTGCGGTCAATGAACACAACTGGGAACCCGGCTATTTTTAACTGTTTATATAACTCTGTATTCCCAGTTGTTGGAAAGATAATCAAACCGTCCACTTGTTTAGCCATCAACATTTTAATATAACTTTGCTCTTTTTCCGGATTATCATCTGCATTGCATACAAAAATATGGAAATCATTTTGGTTACATATATCCTCTATGACTCTAATAATTTCTGTTGTAAAAGAATGCAGGATATTCGCAACAATAACTCCAATTGTGGCTGTTTTCTTTTGCTTTAAGCTTTTTGCCACATAGTTTGGTATATATCCAAGTTCTTCGATTGCACTCTCAATTCTTTCTTTTGTTGCTTGTGCCATATATTCAAAACGATTGTTTATATACTGTGATACAGTACTCTTAGATACCCCCGCTTTGACTGCAACATCTTTCATTGTCACTTTTTCCATGTATTTTCACTCCTAAACCGGTTTAGTAAACCGATTTAGTTTTATTATATGTGTAAACACTTACATTTACAATAACTTATTACAAAATTTAGACAATGAATTAAAAATATCCTACAATATTAAAATTTATTATAACTATCTACTAATTTATCCAATGCTATTTCTATGTGTATTCTATTTTTTTTGTGCTTCTTTAAATGCCTGATGATAAGAACGTGCTGTTTGCTCAAGCTCTGCAAGGTACTGCTCATTAATTTCTCTCTTTGTATTAACAAGTGAAGTGCCTACCCCTGCAGCAACAGCACCAGCTCTCACAAAATCACCAATGTTTTCAAGACTTACTCCACCTGTAGGCATTAATGGAATTTGTGGAAGTGGACCATGGATATCTTTTAAATATTTTGGACCAAATACATTTGCCGGAAACACCTTGATTAAATCTGCACCATTTTCGTAGGCAGTCAATATTTCAGTCGGTGTTAATGCTCCAGGAATACTAAGTACACCATAACGCTTCGTCATTTTAATTGTTTCTTTGTTTACAGTAGGTGAAAAAACAAATTTTGCTCCGGCCATAATCGTTGCTCTTGCTGTTTCAGGGTCAAGGACTGTTCCTGCACCAACAATGACCTCATCTCCAAGCTCTGCTGATAACTTTTCAATCGCTGAAAGAACTCTTGGTGTTTCAACTGTAATTTCCAGGGCTGTTACTCCACCGTTTTTTAAAGCTTTTGCAATAGGAATAATATTTTCTGTTGACGCACCACGAATAACAGCGACAATACCTGTCTCTTTAATTTGATCTAATAAAGTCATAAAATCACCTTTCCTTAACGAATAACATCGTTTTCATTATTTGATATAAATTGTTCAATCTCAAATCGATCCGGGAGCCCTTCTACATCTCCCTTAACCATTGTTACAAGGGCACCTACAGCATTAGCACGTGTCAATGCCTGTTCAAGATGCAGCCCATCAATCATTCCGGAAAGAAACCCGGCTGCGAATCCATCACCAGCTCCTACTGGATCGACAACATGTTTAACTGGAAAACCAGGTACTTTTCTTATTTCATTTTCCGTAAAATAGATAGATCCTTCTGCTCCTATCTTTAATACTACAATGGATGCTCCCAACTCTAAAAAGCGTTTTCCTATTTCTTCAGGCTGGTCGACTCCGAACATAAATTGTCCTTCTTCAATACCAGGTAAAATAATATCCGCTTCTGAAGCAATCTTCAGCAAAACTCCTCTAGCCAGGTCCTCTTCCCAAAGTTTCCTTCGAAGGTTCGGATCAAAAACGACCTTTACATTTTTTTCTTTTGCTATTTTGATAGCTTCATAGACCGTTTCGCGGCAACTTTCGCTAAGAGCTGGAGTTATTCCCGTTATATGAAGATATTTGGCTTGACCAATATAATCACGATCTAATTCTTCCTTTTTCATCCTGCTTGCAGCTGAACCTTTTCGGTAATAATAAACATTGATCATGCCTTCACGTCTATGTTCTTTAAAATACATCCCTGTCGGGGCTTCATCTGTTAGCAGCACCTTATGAACATCGACCCCTTCGCCACGGATAAATGAAAGCATGCCTTTTCCAAATTCATCATTTCCTACTTTACTGATCCAGCCTGCTTGATGACCAAGTCTAGCCAATCCAATGGCTACATTCGACTCAGCCCCTCCATACTTTTTTGAAAACTGCTGCGAATATCGCAACGAGCCCTCCGCTTCCGGAGTAAATAGCACCATTGTTTCCCCAATTGTTACCACATCCATAACTATTTCTCCCCCCTAAATCACTTACTGTATCCCATTCTTGCTGAAATCTTTTCAGCTGTTACTAATAAACTGCTTACAATATTGTCGTTATGAAGGAGCATTCTCTCTTTTGGACCAGCCACACTTATCGCTGCCTTTATCTTTTTGCTTACATCATAGACAGGTGCAGCCATACAAAGTAATCCCTCTTCATTTTCTTCATCATCAATCGTGTAGCCCATTTCGAAAGACTTAGATAATTGTTCTTCCAAAGCTTGACGATCTGTAATTGTCTTTGGAGTGATCGCTTTTAATTCAATCTTATTTAACATCTCTTCCCTCTCATGAAAAGGAAGGAAAGTGAGAAATGCTTTCCCCAGTCCTGTACAATATACCGGCCTTTGCATTCCAATATAAGCACTGGTCCGGATAGAACGTTCAAACTCAAACTTATTCACATAAATCACTTTGTCTTCTGAAAGGACTGCCATAAAAACAGTTTCTTCCACTTGATTCATTAATTCCTGCAAATATGGTTGAGAATCAGTCACAAAGTCAAAGGAATCTAATGCCTTTGAACCGAGTTGAATGAGATTTGCTCCAAGTTTATACTTCTTTGAAGATGATTGTGATAAATAGCTTTGATTGTATAACGTTTTTATCAGATTAAAGGTACTGCTCTGAGGCCAACCTAGCTGGTCACTCATTTCCTTCACCGTTAATCCATCAGGATATTGAGCAAGCAATTCAAAAATCTGTAAAACACGGAGTGCAGACTTAACAGTCAAGATAACACCTCCCTATAAATCACATATGTAATTTATAATCCTGTATGTGATTATATGTTTTACTATATATGTGTTTGTTACCGCTGTCAATGTACAAAATAGTTAAAATTTAAGACATAAAGGAAAATTCAAAAATTCAAATTCAAGGAGAAATTAATAAATATTTAATTATTAACGTGTCACATTCACTCACCCTTTCTCGTCTTGGGTTGTGAAATGAATATGTGGAGGTTATCTTATGACTCAAAAGTGGGATATTATCATTGTTGGTGGTGGATTAGCAGGTTATGTTGCAGCCAATTATTTGATGAAAACCAATATGTCTATTTTATTATTAGAAAAGGGAAATAATGTTGGCGGAAGGGCACGAACAAACAAGGTGGGTCAACAATATTTTAATCTTGGCCCCCATGCTCTTTATAAAAAAGGAAAAGCCAAGTCTATTCTCGAAGAATTAGGTATTAATCTTAGAGGCAAATCACCCAAGTTAGGCGGCATTTTAGTTGATAATAATACTGAATATGCAGCTCCACTTTCTCCTTTAGCACTCTTTACAACCCGCCTATTAAATGCAACTGAACGCATAGAGTGGATAGCTATTCTGATAAAAATACTGAGGATAGATTCTGAAAAATTAGCAGAGCAGACCTTTCAACAATGGGTTAGACAGGTAGCCCGCTCTACAATAGTGGAGTCCTTACTATACGTCCTTGGCAGATTGTCAACCTATTGTCATGCTCCTGAAAAAATGAGTGCAAAAGTAATTTTATCAAGTATTAAAAATGCTATGGGAGGTGTACTTTATCTTGATGGCGGATGGCAATCAATGATAGATCAACTTCATAATAAAGCCATACTTTCAGGTGTCCATGTTCAACCGCATACGTTTGTTAAACAAATTGAACCTACCCAACAGAACCTATTTAAATTAGTACTTTCAGATAGTGAGGAACTTCTAGGAAAATATGTTATTTGCACAACAGGAGCTCATGAACTAAATGCTATGTTAAGTGAAAAGATAGTCTTTTCACTTAGAAATTTTTTAACTCAAATAACACCTGTTAGAGGGGCCACTTTAGATATAGCTTTAACACAGCTTCCTAACAAAAATCGGCCTTTTGCATTAGGCATCACAGATCCTCTTTATTATTCAGTACATTCAAGCTATGCCCGCCTCTCTGATAACCCAATGAGTGCCATTCTTCATGTCTTTAAATATCATCATCCAGATGAACATATAGATGGAACAATGATTAAAAAAGAACTTGAGCAATTCTTAGATAAGATACAGCCAGGCTGGCAGCAAAACGTGATATCAAAACGATTTATCCCTAACATTATTGTGAATCAGCGTTTACCTCGGATTGGAGATGAACGCAAGCTTCATAGTTATAAAACAGAAATTCCGGGACTATATATAGCCGGGGATTGGGCTTCTCCTGACTATATTTTAGCGGATGGAGCAATAAGCAGTGGAAAACAAGCAGCTGAAGATATCATATTAAACGAAAAGAGGAATAACGATGCAAATCACGAAGGAAGACTACCAGTTATTTAAACCATTGTTATTTTCATTAGGCTATCGAATGTTAGGCTCAATTGCAGAAGCAGAAGATATGGTCCAAGAAACATTTCTAAAAGCTTACCAAATAAGTACAGAAAATATAGAAAATAAGAAAGCATATCTTTGTAAAATAATGACAAACCTCTGTCTTGATTTAGTAAGATCCGCACGGTATAAACGAGAACAATATGTAGGGCCATGGAATCCAGAGCCATTACTACTAGAGAAAATACATGACTTAGACCCAAGTGAAAGAATTATTCAGAAAGAAGGATTGAGCATTGCTTATTTACGAATGATGGAGCATTTAACAGCAGATGAGCGGGCAGTTCTCCTTTTAAGAGAGGTATTAAATTTCACATACTCAGAGATTGTTAATATCATTGAAAAAAAAGAAGAAAATTGCAGGAAAATTTTTAGTAGAGCTAAGCAAAAACTCTTAGTTGTAGAAGGTGAAAGTTTAAACTATGAGAACAATAAGTCACTGATTAACCGTTTTATAGCAGCTTTTCAAACAGAAAATACCGATACCTTATTAGAACTTATCTCTAACAATGTCACACTATATTCTGACGGTGGAGGAAAAGTCACTGCAGCGATACGACCAATCATATCCATCACCAATGTTTTGGCCTTATTATACGGAGTCGTAAAAAAAGCTCCTGAAGATTTTCACTTTGAAATTAAGAATATCAACTATCAACCAGCAATCGTTATGTACATCAATAGTAAGATTCATAGCATCCTTAGTTTTTATATTAGTGATGAAAAAATAAACGAAATGTATATCACAATGAATCCAGAGAAATTATCTATTTATTAAAAGGTTTAGACTTAGGAGTGAATATTTTCTATAGGAAATTTATTTAAATTGAAACTGTCCCTAGAGAATCATGACTGATGTTCTTTAGGGGCAGCCTTTTTACAATTTATGTGAACGTTTCACGTGGAACATATTCTATTAAGATTCCTTCCCTTTTGCTACTGGATTCTCGTCATATGAAACCCAATCACTATAGCTTCCAGCATATAGTTTTACATGTTGATAACCTGCCATTTTTAGAGAGATGTAATTAGGAGTGGCAGTCACACCTGACCCGCAATAAACAATAATAGGATCCTCCTGGTCTAACTCAGAAAATCTCCTTTTCTGTTCTTCTGCATTTTTAAAAGAACCTTGTTCTAATCCTTCTGTCCACAATTTATTAATCGCACCTGGTATATGTCCAGCTATTCGATCAAGCGGCTCCACTTCTCCTGCATAGCGTCGCTCCTCTCTTGAATCTATTAAGATTGGAGACTTTTTCTTTTGTTGCACAACTTCTTTTATATCCTCATAAGAAGCCAGCATTTCATGTTGGATATTCACTTCAAATTCAGCTAATTCAGATGCCGTTACTTCCTTCGTCAATGGGTAGCCAGCTTCATTCCAGCCCTTAAAGCCTTCATTTAACACATACACATTTTCATGCCCTAAATAGGAGAGCAGCCACCAAAAACGGGATGCAAACTGTCCCTCTCCAATGTCATAGGCAACAACCGTTTTTGTGTTGTCTATTCCAACTTTCTCAATTTCGGATTTAAATTGTTCGATTTCTGGAAGCGGATGCCTTCCACCATGCTTTGAAACAGGGCCAGATAGCTGTTTTTCTAAATCAAAATAGAAAGCACCCGGAATATGACTCTCTTCATATAACTTTTCTCCATTAACAGGATTTCCTAATTCAAACCGGCAATCCACAATTTTCACTTGATCGTTATTTAATTGGTCAATAAGCCATTCTTTATAAACTACATATTTCATCATGATCAACCTCCATCAGATTTAGTCTAATAACCTGATAATTCTCTTGAAAAAGGAAAACTCCTCTCTAAAATGAAAAAGATTCCGACGGTATGAAAGCTTTATATTATGTATTTTGGTCTTTGTAATACCTTTAGTTATGTACATTAAGATTCAATTCAAATTGTTATTTACTATTTACAGCACCAGTCACCAGGCTTTTTCTACTCCCAAATAAAAAAGGAGCAGAGGTTAATATAACCCTCCTGCTCCAATGTTCTCATATGTCTAAAAGCTATTTACGCGCCCAAGCACTAATAGCTCTTATATCCTCTGGTGTTGTCCTACAGCAACCACCTATTATGTTTGCACCTGCTTTATACCAGCGTTGAGTGCTAGTAGTAAATTGATTAGAAGGAGCTATTTCTTTCCATTGTTTATTTGTTGCATCATATTCTTCCCCTGAATTTGGATAAACAATGATGGGTTTAGTGGTTTGGTCTTTTATTTCCTTAATAAGTGATTCAATAATATTTGGAGCTGAACAATTTATACCAATCGCAGCTATTTGCTTCTCTCCATCTATCCACTTTGCACAATCAGCAATTTTTTCCCCGTCACTAATGTGCAATTCATCTTTTGCGCTAAAGCTGATCCACGCGTAAACGTCCGGGAATTCCTTTAATACCCTTGTTATTGCCTTGGCCTCTATAAGACAAGGAATGGTTTCACATGCTAAGATATCAGCACCAGCTTCAATTAAAATTTTTATCCGCTCTCTATGAAATTCTACTAATTCATCTTCGTTTAATGAATAATTCCCACGATATTCAGAGCCATCGGCAAGAAATGCACCATACGGACCTACAGAAGCAGCCACTAGTGGTTTAGGCCGGTTATTCTGATATTCGATATCTGTCCAAAACTCATCGCGTGCCTTCGTAGCAATTACAACAGACTTCTTAATTAAGTCGACCGCCTCTTCCTCATTCAGACCTTTTTCCCTATATCCTTCAATCGTAGCTTGATAGCTGGCTGTTATGGCGCAATCTGCTCCCGCCTTGAAATAATCTGTATGAACCTGCTTAATGAGATCTGGATTTTCCATTAATATTTTTGCTGACCATAAACGGTCATTTAGATTACACCCATGATTCTCGAGCTCTGTAGCCATTGCTCCATCGATAATCATAATTGGAAAGTTACTCAGGATCTTTTCTATTGGATTCATCTCATATCCCTCTTCCTAAAAGTAAAGATACTAGAAAAACTTGGCTTGTCGCCAAGCCCTTATGGTGAAAGCCTTAGTTTTTCTTGTACTATCATCCATAAAATTTATACTTTCTGATAGTACTAGAAAATCTTACTCTTATTTCTTTAATACTTTACTTAAAAATTTCTTTGTTCTTTCAACACTAGGATTGGTGAAAATTTGTTCTGCTGTTCCTTCTTCAAGAATCATTCCATTCTCCATAAAGATAATTCTGTCGGAAATTTCACGCGCAAAATTCAGCTCGTGGGTAACAATCAACATTGTATTTCCTTCCTTTGCCACATCTTTAATAACTGTTAAAACTTCATCAACTAACTCTGGGTCTAAAGATGAAGTCGGCTCATCAAATAATAAAACCTTTGGATTAAGTGCCAGTGCTCGAGCAATACCAACCCTTTGTTGTTGCCCACCGGAAAGCTGAGCAGGATAATGATTTAACCTATCTTGAAGACCCACTTTTGCAAGGATATCTGTGCTTACCTTCTTTGCTTCCTCGGGATTCACACGCTTAACACTTGTTAAGCCAATCATTACATTTTGTAACACAGTTAAATTTTTAAATAAGTTATACTGTTGAAAGACCATTCCTGTTGATGTTCTTAAAGATTGAACATCTGTCTTACCTGCTGATTCAACATCTATTCTTTTCCCGTTAATTTCAACGATTCCACTTGTAGGATGTTCTAAAAAATTGAGACAACGCAATAATGTTGATTTCCCCGAACCACTTGGTCCAAGAATAGAGACAACCTCCCCTTTATTAACAGAAAAATCAATCCCTTTTAACACATGCTGTTGACCAAAATATTTATGAATATTCTCCACTTTAATCATGAGATAACCCCTCTTTCATATCTCCGGGCACGCTTCTCTACTAAAGTAAGTAATCTCTCTACGATGATACATAGAATCCAATAAATAATCGAAACCGCTATATAGACTTCAAAAAAGGCCAATCCGCGAGAGCCCATAATTTTGGCTTGTCCCATAATATCAATAACACCAATAATAAAGACAAGAGAAGTGTCCTTAATCGTACTAATAAACATATTTCCCAGATTAGGTATGGCCACTGTTAAAGCCTGCGGGAAAATAATTTTCAGCATCATTTGTGTTGGACTCATCCCTATCGCTTTAGCAGCCTCAAACTGGCCTCGATCAACAGATTCTATTGCTGACCTTATTGTTTCAGATAAATAAGCACCTAAATTAATAGAAAAGGCTAATAATGCATATATTTCCGGTGGAATAATGTTTACATCGACATTTTGAAGCCAGCCATATTCAGTTTGAAGAAAGTAAATGACTTTTGGTATTCCATAAAAAACAAGATAAATTTGCACCAACAAAGGTGTGCCTCTAATAAAAGATACGTAAAAAGAAGAGATTGTCTTTAATACCGGCACCCGATATATTTTTATAAGTGCTGTAGCAAGTCCAAGAAATAAACTTAGAATCATTGACCCTACCGCAATACCAATTGTAATAGGTAATCTTGCAACAATTGCAGGAAAGCTTTCTATTAAAAAACCAATATCTAATAAATTTTCCATTTTGTATTCCCTTCTCCAACCTTATTCAGGAATATATTCTCCACCAGTCCATTTTTTCGATAGTTCAGCTAACGTTCCATCTTCCTTAAGTTGTTTAAGAACCGGATCAACTAGTGCTTTTAATTCCTCACCTTGCTTCTCATCTTTAAATACAATTCCCATGTCATCTTGAACTAGGGGCTGACCTACAACTTCTACATCAAGATCATATTTTTCTAAGACTGTATGAATCATAATGGGATCATTTACATAGGCATCAATACGTCCATTTTGTACATCCTGCAAAATCTCTGAAGGAGTGCCACTTTCGCTATACTTCAAAATAATGTCATTTTCAGCTTTCTTATTATGTTCTTCTAGCAAAAGAGTATAAGAATCTCCAGCTAACGCTCCGACCTTTTTCCCCTCTAAATCTTC
This sequence comes from Metabacillus schmidteae, assembly GCF_903166545.1. NCBI lineage: Bacteria > Bacillati > Bacillota > Bacilli > Caryophanales > Bacillaceae > Metabacillus > Metabacillus schmidteae. The sequence continues at coordinate 268,114 of NZ_CAESCH010000001.1, forward strand.
TATTGTATTAATATCTGTTCGACCTGATTTTACGACAATCACCGTTTCTGCTGCAAAATATGATTCATCCGTAAATAAATATTTCTCTTCACGTTCTTTTGTTTTTGCAACTTGATCTGCAACTGCTTGGATTTTATTTGATTCTAATGAAAGAAACATACTATCCCAAGGTGTTGCAACGAATTCAAACGAATAACCATCTAACTTTTTATCAATTTCTTTCACAACGTCAATATCATATCCTGTCAGTTCATTGTTCTCATCAGCAAAAGCAAAAGGTGGATAATCATTCTGTGTCCCGACTAGTATGACTTTATCTCCTGTTTCATTTGCTGTTTCTTTAGAGGAACAACCATTTAATATTCCGGCTAAGCCTACTAGTGCAATCAGTGATAAAAATAAACGAGATCTCTTTTTCATTTTTTTACTCCTTTTTAATAATGTTGGATAATTCCACATCAAAAAATCCTCCTTCAATCAGAAAGAGGATTTTTATCTAAACCTTATCTCTCAGAATGAAACACTCTGCAGGAATTAGCACCTTTCATAAAATGATGGTTGCTGGACGTCATAGGGCCTGTCCCTCAGTCTCTCGTGATAAGTAATTCAATTTTTAGTATATTATGATATTATTTAATATTAAGATGATTGTCAAATAAATTTTCTAATTAATTCATATTTTTATTAACTTGTACATCATTAACATTTCAACAAATCATAAAAACAAATGAATAAGGCAGATTGGAGATTAAATATCTTGGAGAATGAACTTATTTTTGATGTTGCAATTATTGGTGCTGGCACGATGGGAATGGCTGCTGGTGCCTTCTTAGCTCAGCAGCAAGTAAAGACTGTTTTAATTGATGCCTTCGATCCTCCTCATAATCGTGGAAGTCATCACGGAGATACCCGCATGATTCGGCATGCATATGGCGAAGGTAGACAGTATGTAAGTTTAGTAAAACGCGCTCAGCAATTATGGGAAGAATTAGAAGAACAAACAGACTATAAGATTTTTGAGAAAACAGGAGTTATAGGACTCGGACCAAGAGATTCTGCCTTTCTTCAGGAAACAATTGCTGCTGCAAACAAATACGAATTGCCATTAGAGGTAATGGATAGTCGTGAGGTAAAAGAGAAGTGGCCAGGTTTCTCTGTACCGGACCATTTTATCGGATGCTTTGAAGCAGAGTCAGGGTTACTCTTCAGTGAGAATGCCATTCAAGCCTATAAAGACATTGCGATTAAAAATGGTGCACAATTAGTGACAAATACTCCTGTTCAGCAAATTGAATCAAATGACTCATCTGGTATCAAAATCACAACGAAAAACAAGGTATTCCGGGCTAAAAAGGCCATCGTAACAGTTGGGGCTTGGGCTTCCAAACTGTTACCAGATCTAAAACTTCCCATTCAGCCAACCCGTAAAGCCTTTGGCTGGTTTGATACACCTACTGACCTATATGATGCTGCTAACTTTCCATCTTTTTATATAGAGGATAAAGACAATATGTGTTATGGATTTCCTAATGTAAATGGAACAGGTCTTAAAATTGGAAGATCTGATGGTGGACAAGGAATTGATCCCAACAAGCATACTCAGAATTTTGGACAGTATGAATCAGATGAAGAAGATCTTCGTTTTTTCCTTAAAACCTATATGCCTGAAGCAAACGGACCGTTAAAACAAGGAAAAACATGCCTATATACAATATCAAGTGACAATCACTTTATCATTGATCACCACCCTGAAAATAAAAGCATCATTTTTGCCTGCGGCTTTTCCGGACATGGTTTTAAGTTTTCAAGCGTGATGGGAGAAGTATTGAGCGAGTTGGCTGTGAACGGACAAAGCAAGTTTGATCTTTCCATATTTTCACTAAAGAGGTTTGGTTTGTAATAATGAAATTACCCTATAAAAAGCCGAAGATATTAAGCTAAATCTTCGGCTTCCATTATATTCATATCTTAAGCTTATTTTTTATACATCTTAAACTCTAAGAAAAAAAAGACCCTCAGTTTTGACGGTCTCTTAATACAACGAAAGGCTCAATTTTATTTTCTTAGCTTCATCTGTATAAACACTAATAGTATAAATGCCTTTTTTCCCATCAAATCTTATTACTCCATTTTTTACTGAAGATATTGTATCTTCCCAAATTTTCTCATCTGAATGTTCAACATATATAGTATATTCCCCTTCTTCAACCGAAGCTTCAAAAGGAATAGTCATAGTTCCGTTAACTGTTTCATTGATTTCAAAAGTTTCAACTTCATGATTACCCTTTAATGAACCAATAGATACATTAACTTCTCCATTGGTTGTTGTTTTGTTCATATTTATCACTACATTATCTCCAAAAATAAAGGTAACGACCAAGGTAATAACGGTGAATAGCCCTATGGTTCCTCCTAGAACTATCCCTAGAATTATAATGACCCGTTTATTCAAACCTTTAAATGATTTATGTGTTTGTGTACTCAATTTATAAACTAGTCTAAAAATTAGAGGAAAGGCGATTGCTGGAAACAGGATAAAGACCCCTCCTCCAAATGAAATGGCTTGAATGATAAATAATAGCAATGCAAAAAAATAAAATCCGACACCAAACCAGTAGGTAAACCTATAAAACTTACTTTCTATGTATGGCTTTCCAAACATAAAATATATTATATTTTTCAAGATTAAACCTCCTACTATCTGAAACTAATTCTTTATAAAATAAAATTCTTTCCCTTATGAAATAATAGCCACATATGAAGGTAATGTCTATGTCTGCTTCATCTATCTGGTTATATTTATACGAAAAAAATCCCCTTTTGTTCTGCAATAGACAAAAGGGGATAATTATTTTCACGTTTATTCAGTTAATCCACTTGGATTTTGGTAAAGTGATTGTACTTCTGTTGCCGGGATGGCTACTCCATCATACAGACGCACTTCATCCATCAATCCTTTGAAAGGAGTATCCCAATAGTTAACACCTAAACCAAATTCAGCATCAAGAGAAGTAAATACATTCGGGAAATTGTCGCCTGTGTATTTAGCCACTCCATTGATATAAAATACAGCATGTCCTTCCTGGACCGTTAAAGTAAGATGTGACCACTGACCTTCAGGTATGGTGGTATCTGTTACAGCATCATACCATTGATCACCGTTGTGTGACCAAACCATTGTATTACCCCATCCGGTTTTTGGTACGATACTGACCCAATGATTCAATGTTTCTGCCCCAAAGAATGAGGTTGTAAATTCAGTGATTTGCTCCGGCTTTAACCACATTGATACAGAGTAAGTATCACCTGTAATTAAGCCATCAGCTAATTTCAGTCCTGATTCCCCATCGAATTGAGCAGCTTGTCCCACCTTACCTTCAGCAAATGTAATATTTCCGCCTGTATTATTAAGTCGATTGCCAGTCACGGTTGCGTCCGCTTTTTTACCAGAGCTGTCTTTAAAACCTTCATTAAAATCGTAGAAAGCCGATAAGCCGCCTTCTTCCTTTGCCTTCACTGTCACAGTTACGGTTAGTATTTCTGTCGCATCTCCTAATGTAATCGTCCCTGTTAAGTTAACCTCAGCATCTTCAGAGCCAGGATCCGGTCTTGTAACCACTCCTTCATTAGACACTACCTCCGGATTAGAAGATTCCCATGTAATTTGAGCTCCTCTTGTTGCAACTGTTGGAAGTGTTATATTGCTAATCACTGTTGATGGGAAAGTAGTCATTAACTCTTGTTTAATTGCCTGTACTAATTTCTCATCAGAAGATGCTTCCACATGACTTCCCCAAACGACAATCCCTTCATTTGACATTGCACTAAATGTCATAACCCATTTCTGAGAAGTAGGATCATATTGGCGGATGAACACACCATCATACGTACCTTCATTATCAATGGTTAATTTCGCTTTGTAATTTCCATAAAGTTCCCATGTACCTGTTACTGCACCAGAAATGGTGTGATCTTCGTTCAATTTTACCCATGTTGACTCTGTTAAGTCACCTGTAATTTCCTTGCCATGGTTAATGTATTTATAGTCACCCGTTACATCCGCTTCGGAAACCTTCTCAATTGTTTCTCCAGCATAGCGGTATGGTGTTGGTACCGGCCATTGATCTTTGTTCTTAAATGTTTGGTGTACACGAACTTCGTGCATTTCCCCTTGTTGTGGGAAACGAGTATGAGTAACGATGAATTCCTTGTCTAGTTCATCGTCAATTAGATAAGAGTTATGACCTGGAGAAAGGTAGCCTGTACCAATTCCTGTTCCTTCTTCACCAAGGTCTCTTTTAAATAGGAAGTTCCCTATCATTTTATTACCGATATCTTTATGATCGTCATTACCCGGGAAGTTTCCAACTCCTATATCGAATGATTCTGGGAAAACAGCAGCATTTCCTTTTGCATCGACATATGGACCATCAGGATTCTTGGATCTAAACGGCCTCATCTGATAGCCGCCATCAGAAGCTAAACCGCCATACGTGATGTATAGATAATAATAACGTGTTTCCTTATCGTATACAGCATAAGTTCCTTCAGCCGATCTTCCGTAGCCAGAAGCAATTTTTGTACCAAAATATCTATCAATCATTCTTCCATCTTCTGTTTTTCCATCTTTTCCAGGATACTTTGGCAGCCCTGTTTTCTTATCTAATTCTAAAATAAAGGTTCCGCCTGACCAGGAACCGTAAGTCATATATAACTTATTATTTTTACCTTGAAGGATATTAGCGTCTATTGCATTGGTGTAAAGCTTGTTATTAAATGCACCACTTTCCGTAAACCAATCAGGATTAACTTCATCGATCACACCATCTTTAATAAGATCTGCGATATTCGTATTCTCCCAATGTTTATTTACATTACTGTTTCGATCATATGCTTCATTGCTGGTAAATCCTGAATACATAATGGTATCTACATATTTAAATGGTCCTTCAATATTCTTCGAAACCGCTATACCGATGGCAGAACGGATATAAGTGGAAGACACACTATAATAAATCATATAGGCACCCTTTGTACCATCTTCATTTACATAATGTTTATTCCAAAACACATCTGGAGCCCAAACTGCAAATCCGCCCCTGCTGTCTGAATCATTTTCTCCTGCCCATTTAAATGACTCCGCCAAGTTTGCTGATAAATCTCCATATACTTTATTATTTGGAGTAGAATATCCATTCGTAAATCTATCCCAATTGATTAAGTCCGTTGACTTAGCCCCATCAATGTGTGAACCATACACATAGTAAGTCCCCGTTTTAGGGTCTTTAATGATTGAAGGATCATGAACAGACGCATTTCTAAATTCGGGTGGTTCAGAATTACTTGTCTCCTTTTTACCTAGGGCACTGCTTGGTATTAACAACAAAGTTATTAGAAACACAGATATGATGCTTTTAAAATAACCTTTCATTTCTTTCCTTCTCCTCCTTTGTTATAGAAAATGAAAACGTATCCACTTTTTTCAACTCCCATTCCTCCCTGCATAACCACGATAAAACTAGCCTTAACCTTTATGTTTTAGGAATTAAAGATTCATAATATTCCGAATATAAAGGGCGCTCCTATTCATTATGAAAAATAGCGAAAAAAGGATGTCTTCAAATACGAAAATTAACTGAATGAATAACTAAAACTAAATAATTGTACGTACCACTAATTAACATTAACTTTCTTGTTATTCTTATATAACCTCCAATCCACAAAAAGTTATACTTACAACTATGAAGCGTTTACATATGTAGGTTAGTAAGTTACTGTCAATTAAACAATACTATAAATCTATAATAATCTCAATGTTTCTTTATACCTAGTCCTCAACGAAGAAACTTACATGAACGTACAAGTTGTACCAAATTCTATTAAAATTACTACGAACCAATTGTTAACTAATAGAAACTAAAAATTAGGGGGATGGTAAACATTTTTATATTACCATTTTGAATACAATGAATTTTTTAACCTACACCCAAAAATTCGAAAGAAAAAACCTTCATAATTCGACCTTTTAGAAAATAAATAACCAAGGGAATCCGATTGCTCCCTTGGTTTTAATTTGGATTTCAATTAACGATTTCAAAAACAGTGCCTTGGTTAAAATCAGTCACTTTCATTGAGCCATAAACCCCCAAATATAATCTAGTTTGATTTAAATTCGTTCCCAAATTAACATAAAAGGCTGATTGAGACCCAAAATCATAATCGGTTTGAATCATACTAAAATCACTTTGTTTACCGTCTGGCCTCAATCTGGTATAAGCTAAAGCACCTCTAACCTGGGGTTGAGATTCTTTCCGGGCAAGATCGGTAAATACAACACTTCCTGTTAAGCCAGGGATTCTATTCCCCATATAGGCTTGAATTCCTGTAAGTGCAGTTCCCCCAAACTTATTGGGTCTGGTATCTTTATGAAAATAGCTAGTTAAAGGCTGAAGACGACTCCCTGAAAGTGCTACTGTTTCATTGTAATAAGCAATAGTTTTCTCATCTAAAGTCGGATTATTAGTACAGCCACTTATGGTAGAAGTAGGAAAATCACCTTCCCACCCCCGCCAGCCAAAGTTAATACATCCTTCTTGCTCAGAATATATGAAACCAGTTTGAACAAGCTGTGTAACCGGTATGGGTTTATAAAGAACAAATGAAAAAATCGACTCGACCAAATCCTGTCCGACATTCCCTGCATATTTAATATACTGATGATTAAACCGTTGAAATGAAATGCCCGGAATATTACGAACCCCTTTGGCCATTACCGTGAGCGTATCCTGAATAGTTGGAGGAAGTTCATTAAAACGAGTGACAATGGGTGGATTTTTGATGGTTGTATTCTTACCTACATCAATTTCAATTATTTTACCGGCGATTTCCAAATTGTCTTGACTTAAGTTAAATGGATCATAGCCTGCCCCACCATCTCCGGTTGTTAAAACAAGTTTTCCTGTTTCAGGTGAGAAATTTAAACTATTGAAACCATTATGATTTGAAAATGGTCTTCTTAAGTTAAGTAATGTACGTAGTTTTTGAGGCTGACCATTTGATTGTAAAATCCATTCTTCAACTGTATCAATATGATCATATTGAGTTTCTCTGTTTACCCATCTTAGATTTAAAGTTCTAGGATCACACGGGTCAGGTTTAAAATCCTCAGGATGAGCACCAGGACCTTGTGTTCCGGCTACTGAATAATGAAGATAAAACAGACCGTTATAATAAAAATTCGGATGAAACGCTAGCCCTAGCAATCCCCGTTCATCGTATCCACCACTAGAAGTACCTAGTTTTATGACTTGCGTGCGAATATCTAAAAAAGTCCTAATATCCCCGTTTCCGATATAAAAGATCTCTCCTACCTGGGTTGCAATAAATAACCTTTCAATTGTGTCACCTGGAAGTATAGTTGTTTTCAAAACAGTGGGTAAATTTATCTTACTTACAATAGGCTGTAATCTGACTTTTATATTTTTCAACTAGCTTGACCTCCTTCTTATTTTTTTCTTTTATAAGAATATGATTAGAACTGTTCTATAAGTACCTAATTGGACCAGGGAATCTAACCTAGGTCCTTAAGCTTCCAAATTTTTGAGAATAAAAAAAGGATGCCAATTATTAGGAAGCATCCCTTTTCACTGATTTATTTTAAATGAGGTAATGAGTTGAACTGACTCTATCAAACTTATTAAATCCTAGCCATTTGCCTACCTATTTTCCAAACCTTTTGCGATATCCGCATTTTCTACAAAGTTCCTCTACTGCCACTCTTCGTGAAAAGCCATCTACAAGGTTTTTAGCTCTATCCATCTCGATAATATCAGAAAATGAATGATCATTAATATTTCCAAGATTGATAACTCCCTCACCATCCAGACAACACGGAATAACAGTCCCATTTGCTAAAATACCTGCTTGATTTCGCATGCCATAGCAGAAGCCCTTCCCGTCATCTTCTTCTTCATGTAACGCAGGCCACTGAAACTCGTAATCTTGATTGATAAAGATGCGGTCCGCAATTTTCACGCCGCTTCCAGGTACGACCTTCTCTTCAATTTTGTAGTCTAAATCAAATTCTTTCTCAATTATTTCTAGTAATTCTCTGTTTCGTTTTCTTTCAATATTAGTCACATTGTCTTGTGTAAGGTTCCATAATCGCAGGGAAACAATCATTTCTGATTGGCTGGTTGCTTCTTTAATAAAAGAAAGAATACTTCTCACATACCCTTCCTTATCTTTAGAACCAATATGGCCATCAAAGCTATGGAGTGAGAAATTCATCTGTCTTAGCGCAGGCTTATTTAATAACTTTTCTCTCTTTTTATTAATCAATGTTCCATTGGTTGTAATATTAACTTTAAATCCCTTTTCATGACTTAACTCTAACAATTGGTCTATTTTAGGATGGAGCAACGGCTCACCTTTTACATGTAAATAAATATAATTTGTGTGCGGTTTTATTTGGTCTAATCTCTTAGAAAAATCCTCCACAGAAATAAATTGCTTCTGTCGTTCTGTTGGTGGACAAAAGCTGCATGCAAGATTACATACACTAGTAATCTCTAAATAAAACTTCTTAAATTTTTTCACATCAATTCCTCAATTCTTTGACTACTTCGAACAAGATGAATTATTATCCTATCACTATTACAGCATATTTTTTTATAAATGCATACATGCTTATTAAAGGAAACTGCCATTACCTATATACCTTCATTTGTAGAGAAAAAGATGATTAAATTGATTTATAAGGACTAAAAAGATGATTAAAGGGATTTATAAGGACTAAAAAGTTGAAGCACAATAAAATACGAGGTCCTACCTAAATATATAGACAGGACCTCGTATTTTTATTTCAGCATTGTCGTCTTTAAAAACTCCTGAGTTCTCTCCTCTTTCGGATGGTTGAAAAATTGCTCAGGGTTACCGCGCTCAATAATTTTCCCATCGTGCATGTACACAATCCAATCCGCTACTTCTCTAGCAAATCCCATTTCATGGGTGACAACAACCATCGTCATTCCTTCTTCAGCTAATTCTTTCATGGTTTTTAAAACCTCTCCCACAAGCTCTGGGTCGAGTGCAGAAGTGGGCTCATCAAAAAGCATAATGTCTGGTTCCATCGCAAGTGCCCTCGCAATTGCCACCCTTTGCTTTTGCCCACCTGATAGTTTACTAGGATAGACATCTGACTTATCCTCCAAACCTACTTTATTCAGTAATTGTTTTGCTTTGAGGATCGCCTTCTTCTTTTCAACCCCTTTTACCGTTATAGGAGCCTCGATAATATTTTCCAAAACAGTTTTGTGTGGAAATAAGTTGAAATGTTGAAATACCATGCCTATCTTTTCCCTAATCTTATTGAGGTTATCAGTACCTGGGTCGACCTCATTTCCTTCAATTATTATATTGCCGTTATCCTTTTTTTCTAAAAAGTTCAAACAGCGAAGGAGGGTACTTTTCCCTGAGCCGCTCGCTCCTACTAAACAAACGACATCACTTTCGAAAACTGTCATATTGATATTTTTTAATACATGTAGATCTCCAAATGATTTATTCAATTGATTTATCTTGATCATTTCCTTTGTGCCCAATGTCCTCGCCTCCTATCTATCGCTTACTGCTAATTTCAGTTCAAATCTTTTTACTAGGAATGTCATTAGCGCTACTAGTAATAAATAGTATATTGCTACAATGAGTAAATAGGTCATTTCATCAAAATTATTGGACCCTAATGTTGTTGCCACATTGAACAGCTCATTCATCGAGATAAATGCAGCTAATGAAGAATCTTTTAAGCCTATGATAAATTGGTTGCCTAAAGACGGCAGCGCCCGACGGAATGCCTGCGGAAGAATAATCCTCCTTAATGTCAGTGCTTTTGTCATCCCCAAAGAGCGTCCTGCCTCCATCTGACCTTTGTCGACTGCCTGAATCGCTCCTCGAAGGATTTCAGAAATATAGGCACCATTATGTAACGCCAGTGCAAATGAAGCAGCCCAGAAGTCAGGAAGCAGGAAAATTCCACTTATTCCGAAGTAGAGGATAAATATTTGAACAATCAGCGGTGTTCCGCGGACCAAATAGACATATGTATCTGAAATAAGTTCTAGTATTTTTATTTTAGAGATTTTTAATAAAGCAAAGAAAAGTCCGATAACGATTCCGAGTAAGATCGAAACAACCGTTAGCTCTAATGTTAAAAGCATAGCTTTTAAGAATACACCCTTTGTTTCTGTTAGTACGTCAAAAAAATGTGAAAAACTTGGCAATGTACCTACTTCCTTTCTTTCCATGGTGTTGATTTATTCCGGTTTATTGGTAATGTCCTCACCAAAATATTTAATACTAATCCGAGTTAGAGTTCCATTTTCCCGGAGTTTCTCCAGCGATTCGTTTATTCGCTTCAATAGTTTTGGATTATCCTTTGGAAGCACAATCGCTTGTTCACTACGATTAATTAATTGCTGTCCTTTAATATTAAACCCTTCCTTCGCAGCACTTTTCCCAGTGACAAAATCTGTAATAACCGCATCATGACGTCCGCTGCTTAACGCTTTTAAAGCTGTAATATCGCTGTCATATGTTTTTATTTTGTCTGTATACTCAGAAGCTGTATTGGCATAGGTCGAACCCTTTGCTACAGCTACTTCTTTTCCAGCTAAATCCTTGGCAGTCTTAATTTGACTGTCAGGTCTAGTGAAAATTTGCGGTCCAGAATAATAGTAGGGGGTAGAAAAAGAGACATGTTTGCTCCGCTGCGGATTAATCGTATGGCTAGCAACCGCTGCATCCGCACGGCCTGTTTTTACCCCTTCTACAATCCCTTTAAATTTAATTCGCTTCTGAACCGGCTCAAGGTCCATTTCTTTTGCAATGGCTTCTCCAACCTCAATATCAAAGCCTGACATGGTGAGATCATCATTTATATAACTAAATGGCTTAAACTCACCAGAAGCAGCAAAAACAAATTGATTTTTATGTATTAGTTTAGATCCGTCCGCAAGCTCCTCCTTCTCAGCACAAGCAGATAAAAGGCAGATCATAATAAAACTGAAAACCAATAGTAACTTTTTATTCAACTGCATGTTGGCTATCAATCCCTTTCCCTCTCATTTATTTCTACAATTCACCTAGTTAAGTATCTTACTTTGAAGGTAAATACCCTATTCATTTGCCGACTAAACAAAAGAGTGTCAGGCACCTTTAATGGGCCTGACACTCTTTGTAGAACACATACATTTATATGCATTTCATTTATGTAATAGGGTAGTTTCATAGAGGGGGCAACTTCTGCCCTTTTTTTACCACATGTAGATAAATTTTAAGTAATTTATTTATGATACGGTTCACCGAAAACAAACAAAGAACAAAGTTGAATTTGATACCCACTTATATATATCAATATAAGTTTCCTTTCCATAAAAGGCGAGTTAGTTTAATCTAACTGACTTGCCTTTTTAAGTAGCACTCGTTTCGTAAAATATAACATGAATTTGTACGTTGATGTACTACTGTCATTAAAAAGATTTCTCCTTTAACTTTTTCTGTAAACTAACCCCGCTAATCAGAAAAAAAGCACTCCATGAGTGCCTAAAACGTTTCTTCATATTCTTTAATTATTTTATAAAATGTATTCTTTTTCAGTTCTAACATTTCCATTAACATTACCGCAGTAATCTCTTTTTTCTTCCATCTAAAATAATTTGCTTTTAACGTGTCTATTTGCTCGTCTGTGAGCGTTTCTAGTGACATGGTAGGTCTACCTAATTGTTTACCCTTCGCTCTTGCTACCGCTATACCTTCGGCTTGTCGCTTACGTATATTCTCACGCTCGGTTTCTGCCATGAACGATAGCACTTGTAACACTAAATCACTTACAAACGTCCCTAATGTGTCTTTATGTTGTGTTGTATCCAATAAAGGCATATCTATTACTTTTATATCCGCTTTAATTTCTTGAGTAATATATTCCCACTCTTTTTTTATTTCTTTTGAATTTCTACCGAAACGGTCAATTGACTTGATATATAGAAGGTCACCTTCACGTAATTGTATTTTTAAAGCTTGATATTGTGGTCTATCAAAATTTTTACCGCTTTGTTTATCAATAAATATGTCACGCTCATTAACACCTAATTCAATTAGTTCTGTAAGCTGACGGTCTATGTTTTGGTCTTTACTTGATACACGAATGTAGCCAAATGTTTTTTTACTCATGATGTTTGTATCTCCTTCGTTAGTTGATACATAAATTATATCACAAGTGTTTATAAAAGTGTTGTTTATTTTATAAACGTTTATATATTAATTTTATATTTTTATAAACGTGATAACGCTATGTTTTTAAGGATTTATTTATGTTTATAAAGGTGTACTTATTCAAACATGGTTAGCCATGAAAATATTGACTAACATTTATGTACCATTTATTGTTAAACTAACGGAGCAGGTTAGTGGAATAATGGCTTTCATATATCTAGTACACTCACCATTTCTTAAAGGAGATTTGGAATACTCCTTTGAAAAACAAAAAAGCTACCGTACTTTGGTAGCTTTATTTTTTTTTAGTCTTGAGCAAGCTTATCTCTATTTAGTGCAACAGGAGGTTTCTCCATCCACTCATTTTTTATCATAAAGGTTTTTATATTTTCTTCATATTGATACACATCTGCAATTATCTTTGCATATGTAGTTTTTAAATCTTTTCGGATACTTACTGCTGCACTATATCCATAACTGGCGATACCATCACGATTAAGTTGGTCTAATAGATAAGATATTAATTTATCTGAAAAAGGAGATGTTTTACCATCCAAAACATTCGTATCCCAAGTCATTGAAATAGGCAAATCATTTTGAACTAAAATATCACCTAATTTGTCTATAATATTTAAAGATAATTCTTTTCCATGTTGCAATAAACTCATTAATTGCTGATTAGATGTAGATTGTATAAATCCAATTAATAAGTTTTTACCAATATAATTCATAAAAACATTTTTGTGTAGCTCATTTGCTTCTCTTGCCGTTAATTCTCGATTATCATTAAAGAAGTTACCCAAAAATCCTTTATCTGCAATTGGGTTTGTTTCATGAGTGGAGGTAATTGAAGGAGGTCTTACAAATACTCCCTTTTCTAATAGAATAGTTGTTGTACGTTCAAATAAATTTGAAACGTTTTTTAATTGTTCATGGAAAAAATTGCGGATATCCTCCCTTACTGAATCGGATAGTGCCATACTTGTTAAGGACATTCCAATTTTAGACATATTATTTAAATAAAATAGTATAAAAACATCCGTATACATCTTAGGGGCATTTGGGTTTAAATCATCTTTAATGTTAAAGCCTTTAGGGATTGGATAGTTTTCACTTCGTAGAACAGATTCAAAAAATTGTACAGCAGATTTAGAAATAGAAACCGCCTCACTACAAAGAGATTTAACTTCTTCTAGTTCTGATGTTAGGGTAAGATACTCCAAAACAACATTTGACATACTATTATTCATGAACTGTTCCCAACAGTGTGCTAACTCACCCGCAGTTAACTTTGCAGCCTTTTTATTATCCATATAATCAATTCCTTTTTAAGATTAATTTTATATTCTATAACAAGTATCTGGTATTTTTTTATCAATTATGTATTATTGCATGGAAAATTAATAATTTTTTGGTTTGTCAAGGGAGATATCATAACTAAGAGGGCTTTTCAAATATTCAGCAATGGGGGACTTTAAAAAAGTTTGTGAAATATTGTACTTAAACTATCCGTTAGTTCAATAACAAAGGGCGAATCCAATTTATTTTTTGGAATCGCCTTTTCTAATGAAACTTGAATTTCATTGAATATATGCAATGTTGATTTTAGGCATATCTATTGGCTTTTGTAGGGATCTCGCTTTAGCAGTTAATTCTATTCAAACAGTGTGTAATCAATAAACACTTCTTTTGTTACTTTAGCTTTTGGCTCATTGAGACCTTCCATCATTTTACGCTCTACTTTCTTCCTATTCTTATAGGTGGATTCAGTGTATAGATGTTGAATCTCCTGTCCAAACTCGTTGATTAACTCTTGATGCCCTATCAGAGTTTCCACTTGTGTTATGCCGTATTTTTCTATGAGCTGCTCGTAATTTTTTCTCTTATTATTTTTATCAATCTTTTTTGATTGGTTAATGCTTTTCAACTTCTCATTTATTTTATGCTTTTCCATTATCCACTTATAAAATTCTAGCGTTAAATAATCTACAAGTTTATTTGAGCTAGAATATTTATCCCGTTCATTTTTAGATGTTCTAATCTCAATCCTTAAAATATCTTTAGCCCTTTCCTCTACCCGCTTTTCATTCGCCAATATCTCTGCTTGTTTATCGTAAAACATTATTTTATGACTACTTTTAGAACTTGCTCTGTATTCTACACCTGTAGGAATAGACTTATCTTCTGATAATTTTTTGTTATTTTTATATGGAAACGAAAGCGTAGAAACGTGTTGTATCCAATCCTTGAGAGTGTAATCAGACAGGGTTACATCTAAGTTATAGCAACAATCCAACCTTTTTACATTCCATTCACCCTGTTTTATTTTTATTCCAAAAAGGTCATACATATCGGCATTTAATTTGTTCCAAAAATCGTTCAAGTCTGCTAGTTTAATCATTGTGAAGTTTTCACCAAACAAATATTTTGGAATAGACACTTCAATAATTAACACCCTGCTTTTTGAATAATAGTTAATGAATGGAATACGGTGTTTTCTTATAAAAATTGAATAATATATTTCACCTGTTTTTATTGTTACACTTTCTTGGACAGTTACATTATATGGTAATCGTTTATATTCATTAACATTACTATTTTTCAAAAATAATTGATGTTTTTCTTCCTTACGAAGTTGGTCTATGCTCTCAAGAGGTATATCAACATTGACATTTGCTCTAATTGTATCAAACAAAATAAATACATCCTTTTCAATTAATAGTTTTTATCGAGGATATTCATGTTTTAACCCCTTTCAATGTTTTTTTGTTAATTATGTTAAATGATTTGTAAGGGATAAAATTTTACTGACAATACGATGTTATACAGACAAAATTATTCCATCGCTCTAAGTTCTAATAAAACTTCTTCTTCCGCTTCTTTTTGTTTTCTGTATAATGGGTCATTTAACAACTCTTCTTGGGTATCTTCTAATTCAAGTTCAAAAAGATAATCCTCCAAATCTTCCTCCGATAAATATGTTGGGTCATCGTAAAAACATCTTTCACCACCCCAATCATCAATAAGATTCTTATAAACATCAGTATTGTGTACTACTAAATCAGCTATTAGATTTGAAAAAACATCTACCAATAAAGAACCCTTATTAGCTGGTATATTTTTCATCTTGATGGTTCAACTCCTTTCAATTATCGTTGTGTTAAGTATGTTTTGTTTGTTAATTATTTTTTATTCATTATTTATTTTACGTTTAACAAATTTAACACTAGGCAATAATAGGTTGTGTAAGGAGGTGATTTAATGGAAAACGTTACTTTTGGCGACTTTATAAGGGGTCTACGATTAAAAAATCGAATATCTTCAAGAGATTTATCTTCAAAAATTGGAAAGTCTTTTGCTTACGTTTCTCAATTAGAACGAGGAAATATAAAGAAACCCGATTATGAAACAGCTTATCAGCTTTTAGAGTATTTAAATGTAAATCAATCAGAAATAAACGATATTTTGAATAATAAGTATCGCTTTTCTGATAATGATTTTTCTTTTTCTAATAAATACAACTTAGAAATTGACTATAATAACAAGCTATTTAACACCTCTTCTATAATAAATAAAAATGACTATAACGATGGGGAAATTGAGGATATTACAAAAGTACAAAGCAATTTATTAGATGAATACTTTTTTTCTGCCATTGTTAATGAAATGAATAAGATGAATACAGTGATTTCTAATTTAAAGCATCTCTTTCAAGACGAGGAAGGAAGAAAGTTTTTCACTTCTCTATTTTCTTATGATTTATCTAAGCTAGATAAAAAAGATAAGCTATTTTTACTTGAACAACTACACAAAATATTTGAACAACAGGAGGAAACAAAATGAAGGTAGCTTTATATGTACGTGTATCGACAGAAGAGCAATTTCAAGAAGGCTTTTCCATCGAAGGACAAATTCAAACACTTACGGATTTTTGCAAAGTTCACAAACACCAAATTATTGATGTTTATAAAGACGAAGGAATTAGTGCTAAAACTATGAATAGACCTGCTCTATCACAATTATTACAAGATGCTAGTAAGGGTATGTTTGATATGGTGATGGTATGGAAAATTTCAAGATTATCAAGAAAACAATTAGATTTCTTAAACATTATCGAAACGCTTGAAAAACAAAATGTAGCCTTTTTTAGTCTTAGTGAAAACATTGACGCCTCGACACCTACTGGAAAAGCTATGTTACAAATGATGGGTAGCTTTGCTGAATTAGAACGAAACCAAATTGTTGAGAATGTAAAGATGGGGATGAATCAACGAGCTAATGAGGGGAATTGGAATGGTGGCAGTTCTCTAGGTTATAAATCTGAAAATAAACAATTAGTTATTGTTGAAGATGAAGCATTCATCGTCAGATATATATTTAACCTTTACATAAATGGAAAAGGTTATAAAGCAATTGCAAATAAATTAAACAAGGAAGGTTATAAGACAAAAAGAGGAAAAGCATTCTCTATTAATTCTATTAGAACTGTAATTACAAATCCTTTATATGCTGGATTTATTCGGTTTAATCAAGTCGAAAATTGGTCTGAAAAAAGAAGACAAGGAAAAAATGAAAAACCTATGATTAAAGAAGGTAAGCATGAACAAATTATCACAATGGATGTTTGGAACAAAGCCCAAGCAATGTTTAAAAAAAAATCACATAAACCTACAAAAACATTCTTAGGAAGTTTCCCTTTAACAGGATTATTACGGTGCCCTGTTTGTGGTCAAGGAATGATTGGACATAAGGCAAAGCGTTCTAATAAAAGCAATGAATACATTCGCTATTACCAATGCGGAAACTTTCACTATAAAGGCTCTTCTGTTTGTTCTTCTAATTTAGTATTAGCTGATGATGCAGAGGAATACGTATTTAAACGATTACACCTTCTTTCAAGGAATAAACAAGTGTTATCAAATGTATTAGGTAAAGTAAATCAAGAACTAAAAAAGCATAAGCAACCACTCGAAGAACAATTGAAACAAACAGAAAAAGAAATAAAGAATAATGAGAAGGTAATTGAACTATACTTATCAAATTTTGAAAAAAAACAATTAAATAGTAAATCCTTGCTTCGTAAAATTGAAAATTTAGAAAAAAACAGTGAAACACTTTTGGCTAGAAAAAAAGCCATTGAATCTGAATTACGGAAGCCATCTGTTCAATCAATTGAGTTTAATGATGTGTTCGATGTACTATCTCAAATTAATATTGCTTTAAAGAATGTTAGCCATGAACAACAAAAGCATGTTCTTCATTCAATTATTAATAGGATTACAGTTAATGAGGGGAAAAGACCAAAAGAAAGAAGTATCAAGGATATTGAACTTTTCTTTGATACTTCTCTTGAAGACTTTGTGCTTACTTATGGTACGGTTCACCCCGATTAATCCGAAACGCCCGATAAACTTGCTCCAACAAAATCAACCGCATCAACTGATGAGGAAATGTCATTTTCGAAAAAGAAAGACTGTCATTAGCTCTCTTCATAACAGCAGAACTCAACCCAAGTGATCCCCCAATAACAAACGCAACTTTACTCTTTCCATAAGTAGCAAGCTGATCCAAATCCTTTGCCAGCTGTTCAGAAGATTTCATTTTTCCTTCAATGGCTAATGCGATAACATATGTGTCATCACTAATCTTGCTTAGGATTCTTTCTCCCTCTTTTTCCTTTACTTGCTCCATTTCGATTTCGCTTAGATTTTCAGGAGCTTTTTCATCTGGTAATTCAATGACTTCCATCTTTGCGTAGGATGATAAACGTTTTAAGTATTCATCGATTCCTTGTTTTAAGTATTTTTCTTTTAGCTTTCCAATTGTAATGATTGAAATGTTCATTTTTGTTTCCCCGTTCTAATTATGTTTATCCACAAAAGTTATCCACATTACTGAAAACTTATCCACAATAATGTTAAAAATTATTCTCCAACTGCATATATAGCTGGTTTTTCACACAATTGGCATCTTGTGGATAACTTTCCATTGCTATCAATTTTTTCTATTTCTGGTGCAGTTTCTTTTTCATCTACATACATATCAATTGCTAGTTCAATATGGTCTTCACAGCAATACATTTTCTAGAATCCTCCTTATCCACATGTGGATATTTATTATTTAGTTTACCCTTAATAGTTGTCCACAACCAGTAAAAAAAGAGAGCTAAAATATTTAGCTCCCTTACATGTTTTCCTCTCCAAGCTTTAACTTACCAGACATCTTTTCACCGTTGCGATAGTATACCACTTCAACTGTGTTACCGACATCCTGATCATAAAGAGCTTTTCGTAGTTCGATAATATCCTTTACTTTTTCCCCTGCAAACTCTGTGATAACATCAAACTCCTGTAAGCCGGCTTGAGCTGCTGGTGATACGGGAACAACACTCATTACGATGACACCATCTGTAACATCTTCAGATAGCTTTAATGTTTGCTCTTTATGGTAGCTGGAAACTTCATTTAACGATCTCATGCCAATTCCTAAAAACGGTCGTCTTACCTCACCATATTTTTCAAGGTCCTCAATAATTGGTATGGCGTGATTTGAAGGAATTGAAAGCCCGATTCCTTCTACTGCTGATTGAGCTATTTTCATGGAATTAATTCCAATCACTTTTCCATCTAAATTGATTAGAGCTCCACCACTATTTCCAGGATTGATCGCTGCATCTGTTTGCATGACTTCAGCATTCCAGTCCACTTGACCGTCACCATTTTCATCGATAGGGATCGCTCGTTCTGTTCCTGATATTATACCTTGTGTTACTGACCCTGAAAACTGAAGTCCAAGTGGATTTCCAATGGCAATGACAGGTTCACCAGGCTTAACACTATCAGAATTGCCAAACTCGGCTACTTTCTTTATCTTTTCACTATCTACTCTCAATACCGCGAGATCAGTTAAAGAATCGCTGCCCAGAATTTCAGCTGGGACTCTTGTTCCATCACTCAGACTAATTTCAAGTTGTGATGCTCCTTCAATAACATGGTGATTTGTGACGACAAAGGCATTCTTTCCTTCTTTTTTATAAATAACGCCTGAGCCGGTTCCAGCCTCACCCGTTTCATTCCAGAATCCGGCCTCCTGAAGATTGACAACACCAACAACAGCATCTGATACATTGTCAACAATGTCTGTAATGGCTGAATTCACATTTACTGATACATTTTTGGTAACTCCCGACTGATTGTCAATAGTGCCTTCCTGGTCTGACGACTCTTCTCCGAGTTCCATGTCATACGGAACGATATTTGACAGGGCCGGTATAGCAAAATACATCAACAATGCTCCTAGGATTGCTCCAACAAATCCTGCTAAAAACCAGCCGCCTCGATTACCTTTTTGTCTTTTGGCATTATAATTCTCATAATCTTGATCATAATAGCCCATTATGCTCACCATTCCTTTCAAACACATCTTGAATAGTGCTTACCTAATCAACATTATTCTCTTGTAGATTGAAAATTAACCAAGATGATGACGATATTATGAAATTTAAATTGCTACAAGCGTAGTTGGGGTTGTTGGGTCTGTATCATATAGTTCAAACTGTTCACCGGTAATAAAACCTTTACTAGCTAATGTTTGCTCAACAGACATTCTTGCTAAGTCTTTCATATTATTATCTTTACTTAAATGAGCTAAATAAATTCGTTTTGTTGAATCTCCGATCACATCCATCATGGCTAGTGCTGCATCTTCATTTGAAACATGTCCCACATCACTTAGAATGCGTCGTTTAATACTCCAAGGATAATGACCCATTTGCAACATTGAGACATCATGATTGCTCTCAAAAACAAAGGCATCTGCATTGCGAATTGTGCCCTTCATTTTATCACTAACATACCCGGTGTCTGTTATCAATGCAAGCTTCTTTCCCTCATGATGAAATGCAAAAAACATCGGTTCTGCTGCATCATGGGAAACACCAAATGATTCAATATCCAAAGAGCCAAACGATTTTACAGAACCCGTTTGGAAAACAAACCTTTGATCTGTTGAAATTTCTCCGATTAAACCATTCATTGCTTGCCATGTTTTTTCATTTGCATAAATGGGTAGCTTATGTTTTCTGGCAAGTACACCCAGTCCTTTTATATGGTCACTATGCTCATGTGTCACCAGGATGCCTGAAAGATTTTTTATATCTCGACCAATTTGCTCAAATAAGTTTGTCATTTGTTTACCGCTTAAACCAGCATCAACTAAAAATGCCTGATTGTTCGCTTCAACATAAATAGCATTCCCCGTACTACCGCTTGCAAGTACACTAAACTGCAAGCTCATCTTCGTCACTCCTCTTTTCCCTATTCCGTTAATTGTAAAACATCCCCTTCTAATGCATTCACATAGTAATCTTCTTTCTCTTTATCTTCTTTTTCAACTATTAGATGCCAAGTTGGTGCCAAAATTTGCTGATTAGAAAGAGGGGTGTGAGTGTAGTAGCCATATTCAATATCTACCACTTCACTATTTGGTGTTAAATAATTATTTTTATATAAAGCTTCAATTGCCTTTAAAGCAGTGATGGCTGATTCTTTTTCTTCGACTTCCTTTATTTCTTCTAACATTGATTGCTCGTAACTAATGATTTCATTATCCTCATTAAGATATAAAATCACCATTCCGATATGATCATTTTTTGTTTGGAAAATGGTCCGATTATTATAATTCTGAATACATATTATAGAGTTTTTTTGATCATCTGTATACCAATAATGATATTGATCACCAGAAATAACATTATCCTTTAAAAATTGAGTAATTTTACTTTGAGTATTCACATCGGGTAATGGAAATGGCTTGTCTAATAACATGTTAATTGTCCGAAATGATTGTTCTCCCTCAAGACTTGATTTCGGTAATTCAACTCTTTGACCTTCTAATTTTGCCACTTCCTCTATTGTGAAATCCTTACTCTTTGCTGTAATATAAAAGCTTTTATTAATGTCCTCCGGTAAGTCATTATAAACGATTCCTTCTGCTTCTAACCTTTCCTCAATCGTGGCCTCCTGAATAATTGCATAATCAGATTTATCTCTTAGCTCAAAGAATTCCATTGCCAAATAGACATCTAAAACAAGAAAGGCAAGAATAAAAATGGTTTTTGTCTTACTCCAATCCACTTCTATCCCCCCTTTGATTTCCATCTATTTTTAGAACTCTTCCATCCTGTAATTCAGCCCACCAATATGGAGTAATTTTTACAATCCTTTGATCAGTTTCTCCCTGTAGTTCATACATAATATAAATGTCCTTAATGTCCTTTATATTAATAGATGAGTCCTTGGATAGAACATCTATTAATTCATGCCCCGAAGGTAATCTCTCTGTGTTATTACTTGAAAGGTTTTTCATAAGTTGATAAGAAGGACGTTCATAAATCGATATTTCACTTTGACCCCATTGTTGAGATATTTTGGTTGGTCCAAAGTATTTATCATCTGACTCAAATACCGGAATTGAATGAATAGACATAATGTACGTAATTTCTTGATTCAGCTCATTTATCATATAAAAAATATAATCATCAGTCCAACCGCCGTGATCGTTTAAATAATCAACACTCTGACTAATGAGCGCACTGCTTTCAAGGAAGCTGGTATCTCTCAGTGTAGGGTTTACAAACTCTACCCTATGTTCACTTGAATGGATATTTAGTTCTCGCCAACTATCTGTATAGCGATTTCTCAATGAATTGACATCTTGTTTTACATTTTGGGGATTACCAAATAAAGCATTTTTAAAAGCAGACCCCTCAATTTCATCTGTACCATATTCATAGCTATCAATTTTCACTTCATTCTCTGGTAAGTAAATTTGAACATTATCATCTTCACCGTAAGCAAAGAATGGAATTAATTCGTTTCTTTGATTGTAAATCTCTGCAACAATTGTATTAGCATCCGTAAGATTAACAGAAGCTTCAACATATTGTAATGTATCACTTGAAACAAAGTACACCCTTTGGACTTCCTTCTCCCGTGGCACATTTAAATAGATTCGATCAAACCTTATATCTTCAATTAATTCTGTCTCCCAGTTAAACATTGTCTCAAAGGTTTCAAAAGGAACTCCGTCAAGAAATCTAAGTTCTATTTTAGCTTCATCATTCCCGTTAATCCAATTTATAAATTTATCCTTCGAAAAAGTTTGAATTAAGTTACGATTAGTACTTAGGCTATAGTCCCATTTTTGCATTTCCGACCAAAGATTATTTACATCCTGCTTATCATACGTACCAAAATGCTGTTCTGGTGTATGCAAAAATAGCTTATTTGGTTTTATTACCTCATATAGCTCTCTTTCTATATTATTGATTGGAACACTTTCAACAAAACTATTATTTTGAAGCTCTTCAAAAGGC
The DNA here is from genome assembly GCF_903166545.1 of Metabacillus schmidteae. Taxonomy (NCBI): domain Bacteria; kingdom Bacillati; phylum Bacillota; class Bacilli; order Caryophanales; family Bacillaceae; genus Metabacillus; species Metabacillus schmidteae. Next base: position 290,759 of record NZ_CAESCH010000001.1, read on the forward strand.
GGCTGTGAATTCCACAAATTCCATGTGAAAAATAAACTAATTCCAACTAGTATTGTTAATAACACACTTTTTATTGACTCTTTATTCATTCCCACTCATCCTCTTGTTCCGGATCGTATGGCAGAGTAAAGAACACAGTTGTTCCCGAACTTTCCTTACTTTGTGCCCATATATCTCCTCCATGTGCTTGAACCATTTCCTTTGCAATTGCTAAGCCTAAGCCTGTTCCTCCAAGCTTACGAGTACGAGCCTTATCAACACGATAGAAACGATCAAAGATTTTATTTACACTTTCCTTCGGAATCCCAACACCCTCATCCCTTACTCGAATTTGAATTTCAGATGGAAGTATATCAATAGTGAAGGTTACCTTTCCGCCCTCTGGTGAGTACTTTAGTGCATTTGAAATAATATTATCTAATACCTGAGTAATTTTATCTGTATCTATTTCAACATAAAGAGGTTCCTTTGGAATGTTGCGAACAAATGATACATGTTGAGATATTGTCATCTCAAATCGATCAATTATTTTATGGAAAAAATCCGTAAAGTTAATCCAGTCTTTCGTTAACTGATAATCTGTTCGATCAAGCTTTGATAATTGCAATAAATCATTCACTAGACGAATCATTCGTTCTGTTTCTGTTTGAGTTACATTCAAAAATTGCGGGGCAATCTCTTTATCCTTCCATGCTCCCTCAGCAAGTGCTTCTAAATAACTTCTCATCGTTGTAAGAGGCGTACGCAGCTCATGAGATACATTTGCGACAAACTCTCTTCTTTCCTGATCAATTTTCTCCTGTTCTGTAATATCATACAAAACAGCAATTAAACCATCTGTTTTATCCATCTCTTTTTGAATAACAGAAAAACTGACTCGTAAAATAAATGGACGTTCATCCGTACCTGTATCTAATACTAATGATTCCTGTTCCTCAATTAGACTATCAAATGTATATTCATCACTAATGCCAAGGAGTTCTGTAATCGGTATTTGTTGAACTGTTCCACGTGAAACATTTAACATCTCTAATGCAGGATTGTTGATTAAGATCACTCGACCTTCTCGATTCGTTGCAATAACACCGTCTGTCATATGGGCAATAACAGACGCTAATTTCTTTCGTTCTCCCTCTGTCATTGATTGTGCGTCTTCTAGTTTTTGTGTTAGATAATTAAAGGTAATCGCAAGCTGACCAATTTCATCTTCTCCATAAACTTTAACTTTTCGAGAAAAATTACCATTAGCTAGTTCAATTGCCTGCTTCCTCATATCCGTCATTGGTCTAGTAATCGTTCTTGCCAAAAAAATCCCGAGGGCTGCAGTAATAGCTAACGAAATAATTGTGCCTGTCGCCAGTATCTTATTAATTATACTCATCTGTGAGAAAACTTCTTCCATTGATGCAATAACATAAACTGCACCAATTGTTTGGTTATTATGGTTAACAGGAACTGAAATGACTCGAACACGATCCTCAGATTCGTTATGGAATGCTAAGGCTGTATAATCAAGCCCTACTAATGCACGTCGAACAGATTCCTCTGTCGTTTTCTTGTCCACAATATCCTGATTACTACCAGATGTTGCAATGACCGTTTTATTCATGTCAATTACTCGAACCTCGATAATCTCATCAGTAACGAAATCTCGAAAAATTGACATGATTTCACTATTCAAGTCCTTTCCATCTGGATACTCTTTAGGATCTCGTGACATTTCTTGCTCAATATTATATACCAATAGGCTGACACGCTTGGTTAATGAAGTCTCAAAGTTCGTTTTTAATGTTGTTTCTAATTCCTTTACAAAATAAACTCCAATAATTTGCATGGCTAGCATGATCAGTAAAACATAAACTGATACAAACTTAAAATGAATGGATTGAAAAAATCTTACTCGTTTCATGCTATTATTCCTGTTCTGATTGCTTTAAGTAATAGCCTACTCCACGTCTCGTTACAATCCAGGTCGGATGGCTTGGGTTATCTTCTATTTTTTCCCTTAAGCGTCGAACGGTTACATCAACAGTTCTCACATCTCCAAAATAATCATATCCCCATACCGTTTGTAACAAATGCTCCCGTGTCATAACTTGTCCAATATGCTGAGCAAGATAGTGAAGTAACTCAAACTCACGGTGTGTTAATTCAATTGTTTCTCCCCTCTTCGATACAACATATGCATCCGGGTGGATGACAAGTGATCCAATTGAGATTTCATTGGATGTCCCTTTTGAATCAGTTGTATCATTAACCTGATGTCTTCGTAAGTTTGCTTTTACCCTAGCTAATAATTCCCTCGTGCTAAATGGTTTTGTTACATAATCATCAGCACCTAATTCAAGTCCAAGCACTTTATCGATCTCTGAATCTTTTGCGGTTAACATAATGATCGGGATCTCATATTTTTTCCTCACTTCACGACAAACTTCCATTCCATCTTTGTTTGGTAGCATAATGTCTAGTAATATGAGGTCTGGATTTACTTCTTCTACCATTTCTAATGCTTGGTTTCCATCATAAGCACAGTAAACTGCATAGCCTTCTTTTTTTAGATTAAATTGCAGTATATCTGCAATTGGTTTTTCATCATCAACAACTAATATCTTCTTTTCCATATTCTCGCCCCTTACTTTAATATGTCTCATCTATTTTTCCTGTTTTATTTTACTTTTTTATTTCAAACTTTATAGCCAAATGACAATAAGCTAGAAGTTGTCATATATTTAAATGTACCATGTTCAAAGAAGAGATTCATCTTTTTCAACGATTCCTTCCTATATATAGTTTACTATAGGATTACCTGTGGTATAAAAATAATTATATGGAAATGAAAAAAGGGACTGACTGAGATAGTAAGTTTGTCAGACCCTTTCTATTATATTATTTTAAGTAATCCTCAGGATTTTTCAGGTTTCCATCCTCATAAACTTCAAAGTGAAGATGGATTCCTGTTGAGTTACCTGTTGATCCCATTACGCCCAGCTTTTGTCCTTGTGATACAACTTGTCCAACTTTGACAGAGATCGAACTCAAATGTGCGTAAACAGTTTTCATTCCATTGTTATGATCAACAACAACTTTATTTCCATAACCACCATTATAACCTGCAGATATAACCCTTCCATTATCTGCAGCTTTTATAGTACGATCACTAGGTCTTGCTATATCAATGCCTTTATGTAGCTTACCCCAGCGTTGTCCAAGTCCACTAGAAATATAACCGCCTACTGCAGGCCATGCAAGACTTCCCGTTCCCCTTGAAGGAATAACTTTCGTACCTTTTATAATCATTTCGTTAACAGGTTCCTTTAGTACTTTTTCATTTAAAATTTCCTGCTTTATCTCAGAACCATTTTGTTTTGTGATAGTATAATGTACTAAACTTTCTCCATCTTGACCATTTTGAGTAACTTCCTCTTCTCCCTTTGGCACTGAGGAATCTTCTTTTATCTCTGTTTTATAAGCAATTGTTTCCTTCTCATATACTTCTTCTTGAACCTGAACTTTTACATATGGCTTTAACACAGTTACGTTTAACAGATCACCTGGTTTGATAACAGAATCTTCTTTAAGCTCAGGATTAAGGTCTAATAACTTATCAAGAGATAGGTCATGTTTAGATGCAATTTCTCCAAGGACATCATCTTCCTGTACTTTATACTCCTTTTCAACAGGTGTACCTTTTTCCAATAGATTTAATCCTTGTTGAGATGTCATTATTTTCTCAGGTAACACTTTTTTTGTTTCCAGCGTAACGTCTTCAGTAAAGGAAACATCCGTAATTCGAGATTGTCCCTCTTTAAGAACTGGCAAAGACTTAGTCGCTTGTTGTGATGCTAATTCTTCTAATTCTTTTTTTGAAACAAATTTCTGTTTGTATTTATCTAAAACATTTTGCGCAATTGAGCTATCTTGAAATGCAGCGACTTCTTGATCATTAATTTCTATGACAGTCGCGTTCACTACTACATCTAGCTCTTTTTTTAGATTCTCTGCAACTTCTATATTATTAAAAACTGGTCGAAACATTTCTTCAGGGATAATCTCAATATCTTCGACAGTTAGTTGTAGATCTTTATATTTATCTTTTACTTTATTAATTTTCAATGTACTAAGCTCTTCGATTACCTTTTGATCATCAACTGTACCCATATACTTACCCTCATGATAAATATGGTAAACAGTAGCTATTGAATCTTCAGCTTGAGCATCTATTCCAAAGGTTAAGGATGTTGCTAAAACCACACCCATTGTAAGCTTTTTAAATAAAGAGCGCTGCATAATTGACCTTTCTTCTCCTAGCACTCTAGTAGAACGATTAAACAATGGTATTTCCTCCTAAATCTATTAAGTAGAGCACTATTAAAAGCAAGCTACTATGAATTTACTCTTAAATACCGGCAAAATTCACGTCATTTTACCCTTTACTAATTTAACATAGAATCAATATTCGTATGGTTTTTTAATTGAATTGTAATACTACTGTATTATTGGATACATATTTTGGTTATATTGTCATATTTCACATACCAAATAGAAAAGACATGAATCTAAAGATTCATGTCTTTTAAGTGGCTCGGGACGGAATCGAACCGCCGACACATGGATTTTCAGTCCATTGCTCTACCAACTGAGCTACCGAGCCATATATATTATGTATTATATGTATTGAACTTAATATAGCTGTTCAAGTACTTATAATTATACGTAATAACTTATTTTCATTTTTATTTCTGTAATTAGGTAATCGTCCTCATCTCAGGATGATTACTCAAGTAGTAGCTCGATGAGTACGCTGATGTCTATTCAGAGAAGCTTATTCGGTCGTGCTCTACCAACTGAGCTACCGAGCCATATTTAGCTTACGGCTTCCGCTAAGCTTCAAATCTCTGCGTCAGCTCCTTCACTCACATCCTCACGTATTCACATACGCTCCAGTGTTCGCTCATTCGCTTCCTTGATCTTTTCGCTTATCGAAACCCTTTTACTCGCAACTTATTAATTGTATGTAATATATTAAATCATAATATGTAAAATGGCGGTCCGGACGGGACTCGAACCCGCGACCTCCTGCGTGACAGGCAGGCATTCTAACCAACTGAACTACCGGACCATTTTCTATATTTAAAGAATTAATAATGGTGACCCATACGGGATTCGAACCCGTGTTACCGCCGTGAAAGGGCGGTGTCTTAACCGCTTGACCAATGGGCCACTGTTTTTAAAAACAATGGTGAGCCATGAAGGACTCGAACCTTCGACCCTCTGATTAAAAGTCAGATGCTCTACCAACTGAGCTAATGGCTCATTTTACAATGAGAAGTACAACTTATAGTTTTTTCACTTGTTTCAGACACGCAAATCTCAGTAAGATTATACAAGGAGCAGCTCGATTTGTGTGCTGAAGTGACGCTTCGCAGCTTATTCGTTCGTGCTCTACCAACTGAGCTAATGGCTCATTTTACAATGAGAAGTACAACTTAGTTTTCCGTTTGTTTCAGACACCCAAATCTCAGAAAGAATATTCAAGGAGCAGCTCAATTTGTGTGCTGAAGTAACACTTCGCAGCATATTCAATCGTGCTCTACCAACTGAGCTAATGGCTCATCTTACAATGAGAAGTAAAACAAGTTGTCTTAACAGGACGTGATCTATCATATCATCATATAAATGACTTTACAATATGTTTTTCTAAAAAAATTATTTTTTTTTAAAACATTAAAAGAGGAGGGATAAACATCCCCCCATTATCATTAGCTATACACGCTGCGAATAACATTTGTTTGTGAACGATCTGGTCCAACAGAAAAGATTGATAATGGAATTCCTGTAAGTTGAGAGATACGTTCGATATAATGTCTTGCATTTGCAGGTAATTCACTTAGATTACGTACACTTGTGATATCCTCTGTCCAGCCTGGTAATTCTTCATATACCGGTTCACATTCAGCCAGGACTTTTAGACTTGCTGGATACTCATTGATTGTTTCACCTTTATATTTGTAGGCAACACAGATTTTTAATGTTTCAATACCTGTTAAAACATCAATTGAGTTTAATGAAAGATCTGTTAATCCGCTCACTCGTCTTGCATGACGAACAACAACACTATCAAACCAGCCTACACGACGTGGGCGTCCAGTTGTTGTTCCATATTCACGACCTACTTCACGAATTTGATGACCAATTTCATCATTAAGCTCAGTAGGGAATGGACCATCTCCTACACGAGTTGTATATGCTTTTGACACACCAACAACGTGATTGATTTTTGTTGGTCCTACACCAGAACCAATTGTTACTCCCCCAGCAACTGGATTTGATGATGTAACAAATGGATATGTACCTTGGTCAATATCCAACATAACACCTTGTGCACCTTCAAATAGAACACGACGTCCTTCATCTAAAGCATCATTCAGTACAACAGATGTATCTACAACATATTTCTTAAATTGTTGTCCATATTCATAATATTCGTCCAGAATTTCGTCCACTGTGAAGCCTTCTACTTCATAGAATTTCTCAAGTAGACGATTTTTCTCTTGAAGAGCTCTTGATAATTTTTCTTCAAATACATCACGCTCTAAAAGATCGGAAATACGGATTCCAACACGAGCTGCTTTATCCATGTATGCTGGACCAATTCCCTTTTTCGTTGTTCCAATTTTATTTGCGCCTTTGCGTTCCTCTTCTACCTCATCTAACTTCAGGTGGTATGGAAGGATAACATGAGCACGATTGCTGATGCGTAAATTATCTGTTGTAACTCCACGTTCGTGTAAATAAGCAAGCTCTTTTACAAGTGCTTTTGGATCGACAACCATTCCGTTTCCAATTACGCAAATTTTATCTTTATAGAAAATCCCGGATGGAATTAGGTGAAGCTTGTACGTTTCTCCATCAAATTTAATCGTATGACCTGCATTGTTACCACCTTGGTAACGAGCAATAACCTCTGCATTTTCAGAAAGGAAATCGGTAATTTTCCCTTTTCCTTCATCTCCCCATTGAGTTCCAACAACTACTACTGAAGACATTCCGTGCACCTCCGTAATTTCGCACTATTCAAACATGTTTATTTTAACAATGGCAATTGTGAAAGTCAATCCAAAATACGAACAATATCAAATTCAATTATGTGATTTGTTCGTAAATTGAACTCAAACCTCGATCTCTTTAACAAAATGATACTTTTCATTTACATTTTAGACCCTAATATATTGTTTCCATTTAAGGGAATATACATGTTAAAAAATAAGAAAAACTTAAGTCTCGAGATGAAAGTCCTTTTCAAAACTAAAAAAAGAAGACCGCTCTAACACGATCTTCTTTCTTATGCCGGAACACCTTCATCATCAAATCGCCGTTCCAGGTTAACGAATTTATTATATTCTTTTACAAAGGCTAATGAAACTGTACCAACTGGACCGTTACGTTGCTTTGCTATAATGATTTCGATAATATTCTTGTTTTCAGATTCTTTATCATAGTAGTCATCACGATATAAGAAGGCAACAATATCGGCATCCTGCTCAATACTCCCAGATTCACGAATATCTGACATCATCGGGCGTTTATCTTGACGCTGCTCAACACCACGTGATAACTGTGATAATGCAATGACAGGTACTTTTAGTTCACGTGCCAGTTCCTTTAGTGTACGGGAAATTTCGGATACCTCTTGTTGACGGTTATCCGAACGGCCGGAGCCTTGGATCAACTGAAGGTAATCAATTAATACCATTCCAAGTCCACTTTCTTGCTTAAGGCGGCGGCACTTTGCACGAATTTCACTTACACGTATACCAGGAGTATCATCAATATAAATACCTGAGTCTGATAAGCTTCCCATCGCCATTGTTAGCTTACCCCAGTCTTCAGGTGTTAATGATCCCGTTCTAAGTCTTTGTGCATCAATATTTCCTTCTGCACATAGCATCCTCATTACAAGCTGGTCTGCTCCCATCTCCAGACTGAATATAGCTACATTTTCATCTGTTTTTGTTGCAACGTTTTGTGCAATATTCAATGCAAAGGCTGTTTTACCTACAGATGGACGAGCTGCTACAATAATGAGGTCATTTCGCTGAAACCCTGCTGTCATTCTATCTAATTCAACAAATCCTGTTGGAATACCTGTTACATCACCTATTCGTTCATGGAGAGTTTCAATATTATCATATGTTTGTACTAATACATCTTTAATATTTTGAAAGGCTCCAGCATTTTTTCGCTGTGCTACCTCCATAATTGTCTTTTCCGCTTCATTGAGCAGGACTTCAACCTCATCTTCTCTGCTATATCCATCCTGTGCGATGGTTGTAGCAGTACGAATCAGTCTTCTTAAGATTGATTTTTCCTCTACAATTTTCCCATAGTACTCAATATTTGCGGCAGTTGGCGCTGAGTTTGCCAGATCACTAAGGTAGGATACTCCACCTACTTCTTCTAGTAAGTTTGCATCAGCTAATTCTGATGTAACGGTCACTATATCAACAGGCTCACCTTTGTCTGAAAGCTCGAGCATGGCATTGTATATTTTCTGATGGGCAGCACGATAAAAATCATCAGGTATTAATATCTCTGATGCTAAAGTAAGTGAGGCTGGTACTAGAAATATAGCCCCTAAAACAGCCTGTTCTGCCTCTATATTTTGTGGTGGAATACGATCACCAAGTAACTCGTTAATGATGATCACCGTCCTTTTAAAGTTTATAGTAATCTATTAGTTGCTAATAGTGTCTCTAGGTAATTAGGATTATGAAAACTTGGCTTGTCACCAAGCACTAGGTTTTTCTTTTTCTAGCATCCATTAAACTCTCATATCTTGTGCTAGTATAAAAAAAAAGTGGCTCCGCTTCAAGACAAATTTCAATCTTTCCACTAAACCACAACCTCTTCCAACATTTTACTTACTGTTCTTTTACATGTACTTTGATCGTTGCACTTACTTCAGGATGAAGCTTAGCAGGAACATTTGTATACCCTAGTGCACGAATACCATCAGGTAAATCTAATTTACGTTTATCAAGTTTAATGCTATGAGTTTTCTTCAGTTCATCAGCAATTTGCTTGCTTGTTACAGAACCAAATAAACGGCCGCCCTCACCTGATTTCGCTTGAATTTCTACTGTTAATTTTTCAAGGTCAACCTTTAGTTGCTGCATTTGTTCTAATTCTTCTATCGCTTCTTGCTCTACTTTTTTCTTTTGTGCATTTAATGAACTTACATTAGCATTTGTCGCTTCTACTGCAAGGCCTTGTTTAATTAAAAAGTTATGTGCATAGCCGTCAGCAACATTTTTTACTTCGCCTTTTTTCCCTTTACCTTTTACATCTTTCAAAAAGATTACCTTCATGATTTTGTTCCTCCTTCTAGATAGTCTTCTATTGCTAATTTTAATCTATTTTCTGCTTCTTGTAACGTAGTATGCTGCAATTGAGTTGCTGCATTTGTTAGATGTCCTCCGCCGCCAAGAGCTTCCATGATAATTTGAACATTTACATCTCCAAGTGATCTGGCACTTACACTTACCATATCCTCATTACGTTTCGCGATAACAAATGATGCTTCAATTCCGTTCATTGACAATAATGTATCTGCTGCTTGAGCAATGGTTACCTGCTCATAAAAATCATGATCGTCTGCAGCAGTTATAGCTATACCTTCTTTAAATATGGAAGCATTCTGAATAAGTCTTGCACGCCTCACATAGCTTGTAATGTCTTCTTTTAAGAATTTCTGTACTAATATAGTGTCAGCGCCTTTGGCTCGCAAATAAGACGCTGCATCAAATGTACGTGATCCTGTACGAAGGGTGAAGCTTTTTGTATCTACAATAATTCCAGCCAATAAGGCTGTTGCCTCTATCATATTTACTTTTAAATGCTTCGGTTGGTATTCCAGCAGTTCTGTTACTAATTCGGCTGTAGAAGAAGCGTACGGCTCCATATAGACTAGAATCGGATCCTTTATAAATTCCTCGCCCCGTCTATGATGATCAATGACAATTACGCGTTCACTTCTCGACAGCACTCTTTCATCAATAACTAATGCAGGTTTATGTGTATCTACAACAATTAAAAGCGTATCATCTGTCATGATTTCAAGGGCCTGCTCAGGTGTAATAAACCTTGACCATAATTCCGGATGTAATTTAACTTCAGATAATAATTGTTCAACTCCTGAATCAAGTGCATCAGGATCTAAAATAATATATCCATCTTTTTCATTAACTTGTGAAACCTTTAGAATCCCAATAGCAGAACCAATGGCATCCATATCAGGGTATTTATGTCCCATGATCATGACTTTGTCACTTTCAGTTACAATCTCCCTTAACGCATGTGAAATCACTCGGGCACGAACTCTAGTCCGTTTCTCCATTGGATTTGTTTTTCCTCCAAAGAATCTTACCTTTCCATTTTGCTGCTTGATTCCTACCTGATCTCCTCCACGTCCCAACGCAAGGTCTAAGCTTGACTGAGCTAAATCTCCTAGCTCCTGCAAAGAAGAAACGCCAGATCCCACTCCAATACTCAGCGTTAGGGAAACGTTATGGATCATTGTTTTATCCCGTACTTCATCTAATATCGAGAACTTTGTTTTTATTAGCCTTGTTAAGATATCTTCGTTTAATACTCCGAGAAACCTTTCGGAAGAAATTCTTTTCAGAAAGACACCATAATCCTTTGCCCATTTATTTAATAAAGAAGTTACGTTACTATTTATAGCACTTCTTGTTTGATCATCCATTCCTTGAGTCACTTCATCATAATTATCTAAGAAAATAAGCGCTAAGACTGTTCGTTCATCTTCATACTGCTTTTCAATCTCGATTTGCTCAGTTACATCAAAAAAGTAAATTAAACGTTCTTCTCTTTTTATAATCACCCTAAATTCTCTATCATACAATGTGATGGTTTCAGACTCAACTTCTTGTTTGATCAGTGGGACCAAGGAGTCGGCCAAATCAAAAAGGGACCTGCCAACAAGTGTATCTTCATCAAAACAAGAGGTCATAAAAGGGTTAGACCATTCAATTTGAAATTGGTCATTAAAGAGCATAATTCCGATTGGCATTTCCATCAAGGCTTCTTCGCCTACTTTTTTCAATCGGTATGAGAGCGTTGTTATGTATTCTTCCATCTCAGCCTTAAAATCTGAGAGAGCTTTTTTAATGAAATAAAGGACAATGGCTATAATGACTAATAAAATAGATCCTAAGATCCAATTATAAAAAGATAAAACAAGTGTGGCTATCACTGTTACGCCGATCAATGCATAAATAGGATAACGGATTAATGGTTTCTCATAAAAACTTGGCATGCTGTTTTCAACTCCTCGCAACAGTGAATACAAACCTAATTTTTTGATATTTTACCACGGAGAGGAAAGCCTAAATCAATTATACCTAAGATTCTTATAAGATAAAGAAGTATTGGGATAAGAAATGAGCCAATCAAGATTAAAATTGGTACGGCTTTTGACCATCCTTTTATAAATGAGTAATAAAATATAAATGAGTAGCCTTGCAAAAGAACAAAAAATTGCAAGATAAAATAAAGGTTAATAACGGCTGTAAAAAGGAAGGTATCTGTATCTTGATTTACCATTAACAAAATGGAAACAATTAAATAATACCATACAATACTTCTTGGCAGTTTCCAATCACGGAATGGCTTTAATGGAGCAAGATCAAATCTTAGTCTTCTAAGTATTGGGCTGGCCAATAAATGAGTGATAACTGCAGAAACTACTCCAAGTGTAATAAAAATTGTAGGAACTAACTGTACCATCATTTCTAACCCTTGCTCCAACTGAGCAAACTGTGCACTTAGTTGCTCATCTGTTGTAAAAGATTCCAACATAGTTTTTGATTGTTCCATGGATTGTTCCATCATAGCAATGGAGTCATGAATAAAATCAATTTCCATTAAAAACTTTGCTCCAATATACGTAACAATAAGGCTAACTGTATAAGCTAAGCTTCCTCCAACTAATACGCCTAGTGTCTGCTTTCTCTTATAGAAATAACCCATTACTAAGCCGCTTAAACCATAAGTAACAGCTGTTATAATGCTAAAGATAGAACCAAATAAAATGGACAGAATACTTCCTGCAAAAATTAAGAGAAACGTAAGTCGGATACCATGCCGGATTGTAAAAATAATAAAAGGCAATGGTAATACAAATAAAACGATTGTACCAATTATAGGTACATATCTCGCAAAAAGCATGAGGACTAAATAAAGCGCTAATAATACAGCCCCTTCTGTTAAAACATGAGCTTTCTTCACAATGACACCTCTTTTTAGAAAAGCTCCAGCGCCTTGGCCAGCCTCGGGCAAATAAGACACAAATGACCTCGAGGCAGTCATTAACGCGACGTCCTGTCGCAATGACTGCACTTGCAAGTCCTGTGCTTCGGGGCTAGGCGCTGGAGCTAGACACCTATACTAAGTACCAAAAAGTTATACTTTCTTACCTTGTAAAAATCTACGTACTAAGGATTCCAGGACATATCCTTATATGTATTATGTCTTTACTAAATCTTACCCTAAAAATTGCTTAAAAATGCGGTATTTAATGACGAAAAAAGCACAGATAGGAATGAATCCATCTCTGTGCTTTTTCATTAATTATTCACCAGCAACATATGGTAATAAAGCCATTTGACGAGCACGTTTGATTGCTACAGTCAATTTGCGTTGGTATTTAGCGCTAGTACCTGTTACACGACGAGGTAAAATTTTACCACGCTCAGATACGAACTTTTTAAGTAAATCTACATCTTTATAATCGATGTGTGTGATTCCATTAGATGTGAAGAAACACACTTTACGACGCTTTGCACGTCCACCTTTACGTCCGCCTGCCATGATCAATTTCCTCCCTTCTTATCTTAAATGTTTATCTATTAAAACGGTAAGTCATCGTCAGATATATCAATAGGTTTTCCATCATTTGCAAATGGATCATCATCAAAGCTTGTACGACCTTGATTACGTTGATTTTGATCTGAACCGAATGGATTTTGATTGCCAGAATTACCACCTTGGTACCCACCAAAGTTATTATTATTGTTGAAGTTGTTGTTGTTTCCTCCACCACTTGCTCCTCTAGGCTCAAGGAATTGGACACTTTCTGCAACAACTTCTGTTACATAAACACGTTTTCCAGTTTGATCTTCATAACTACGGGACTGCAAACGACCGTCAACACCTGCTAAGCTTCCTTTTTTCAGGAAATTCGCAACATTTTCAGCCTGCTTTCGCCAAATAACACAGTTAAGAAAATCTGCTTCTCTTTCACCTTGTTGGTTTGTAAACGTACGGTTTACTGCTAGTGTGAAGGTAGCAACAGCTACTCCGCTTGGTGTGTAACGCAGATCTGGATCTTTTGTTAGTCTTCCGACTAATACTACTCGATTCAACATCAGAACCATCCTTTTTTGTATATCTTATCTATCACAATTAGTCTTCTTTTTTAATAACGATATGGCGAATGATATCTTCGCTGATTTTCGCTAAACGATCGAATTCTTGAACAGCAGCAGATTCAGAGCTTACTTGAAGAAGCATATAGTAACCATCACGGAAATCGTTGATTTCGTATGCTAGGCGACGTTTGCCCCACTCTTTTGTTTCTGCTACTTCCGCACCATTATCAGATAAAACGTTGTTGAAACGCTCTACTAAAGCTTTCTTAGCTTCATCTTCAATGTTTGGGCGGATGATGTACATAACTTCGTACTTTCTCATCATCTTACACCTCCTTTTGGTCTAAACGGCCCATAATTGGGCAAGGAGCAATTAAATAAATAAATTACTCACAATTAGGTATTATAACAAAAAGATTGGAAACACGCAAGTTAGCATTTAAACATTAAAACGGAAGTGAATAACATCTCCATCTTGAACAATATATTCTTTACCTTCCAAACGAACCTTTCCTGCTTCACGTGCTGCTCCCATTGTTTTGGCTGCTAATAAATCCTCATAAGAAACTGTTTCAGCACGAATGAACCCTCTCTCAAAGTCAGTATGAATAATTCCTGCACACTGAGGAGCTTTCATTCCTTTTTTAAATGTCCAAGCACGAACCTCTTGTTCACCTGCAGTGAAGTAAGTAGCTAGTCCAAGAAGATGGTAAGATGCTTTAATTAATTGATCTAAACCGGATTCCTCTATACCTAGCTCTTCTAAGAACATTTCCTTTTCTTCGCCCTCAAGTTCAACAATCTCTGATTCGATCTTTGCACAAACAACAATTACTTCTGCATTTTCAGCAGCAGCAAATTCACGCACCTGCTTAACATATGGATTGTTTGAAGGATCTGCAACTTCATCCTCACTTACATTTGATACATATAGAATTGGTTTAATTGTTAAAAGATGTAATTGTTTTACATACTTCAGTTGTTCTTCGTTAAATTCAACTGCACGTGCCGGCTTTTCGCTCTCAAATGCTTCTTTCAGCTTCACCAAAATTTCGTGTTCAAATACAGCTGTTTTTTCTTTTTGCTTTGCCAATTTCGCAACACGATCAATACGCTTATCAACTGTTTCCAAGTCAGCTAAAATCAATTCTAAGTTGATTGTTTCAATATCAGAAATTGGATCCACTTTACCGGATACATGTGTGATATTGTCATCTGCAAAGCAACGCACAACATGACATATTGCATCTACTTGTCTAATATGTGAAAGGAATTTATTACCTAAACCTTCTCCTTTACTCGCACCTTTAACAATTCCTGCAATATCCGTAAATTCAAAAGCAGTCGGAATTGTCTTTTTCGGCTTAACAAGTTCTGTTAATTTTTGTAAACGTTCATCTGGAACTTCTACAATTCCAACGTTAGGATCTATCGTACAGAATGGATAGTTAGCTGATTCTGCCCCAGCTTGTGTAATTGCGTTAAATAATGTAGATTTTCCTACGTTAGGTAGACCTACGATTCCAGCAGTTAATGCCATTTTTCCCACTCCTCTATTATAAAACAAAGAAATTTGTCTTGTCCGATTTCAATCAATCTTCAACAATTATAGATAGTAAATGCTTAAAATACAAGCGTACTGATGAAATAACAAACTAAAAAAAGAGCTAGTAAAAGCTCTTCATAAAAATCAATCTACTTTTTCTAATCCTACTAAACAATCGTATAAAGTACTTCCTTGTCCATTGTCTGATACAGAATCAGGTGTGAGGAGGTTGACTGAGCCTCCAAACTTGTGCCATAATCCTTCATCAACATTTACTGTTTTGGGATGGGCCCTTTTCATTATTTTGACTGAACCGGTTAATTCACCTCGATTATTGTGAATTCTCACCTTATCTCCTTCAGCTAATTGCTTTTCGATTGCAATATCCTCTGATACCTCAATTTTTACTGATTGCATAGCTTCTATTAACACATAATGCTGTGAATGATTTGAGCGTAACGGATGGATGGATAACAGCTGATAAGGATATTGGTTGGCTAGTGCAGGGTTTGTATGGCCTGATTCACTTGGAAACAAATAGTGTGGTTTACCTTCAAATCCCTTTTCATATCCCAGCTCTGATGTAAACTCGAATTTTCCACTCGGTGTTGAAAATTTCCGATCATTCCATGGTGTATGGTTAACAGGTAACGGCAGTCTCTTTTCCTCTTTAAGTTTCTCAAGTGTAATTCCATCTGACTCAAGGTGCTCAATTCCCATTTTGAGAAACTCATCTCTTGAATAAGAAAAGGCATCACCAAAACCTAGTCGCTCAGCTAGCTGTGTCCAAATCCATAAATCAGACTTTGCCTCACCCGGGGGTTCTACCAGCTTGTCTCCATAATTTACATAGTGATGATACATGGATGCATAATAAATGTCTTCTTCTTCAAAAACAGTTGTGGTAGGCAGAACATAATCAGCCATTTCTGCTGTATCTGTTAAAAAATGGTCAATAACGACAACTGTTTCGACTGATTGAAATGCTTTAATCATCTTATTTGAGTCAGGAACCTGGACGATTGGATTACCACATGTCACAATAATCATTTGAATGGAAGGATCCATTGAATCTAAGATTCCCTCTGCTTGTTGCATCATAGTGAAAGTTCTTGATTCTGTTTTTTTAGCTGATAATGTAAGAACATCCTTATTGAAGCTTTTTCCAACTTGAATATTCCCGAAGTTGGCTCCGCCACCTTGAACTCCTACATTTCCGCTTATGGCAACTAAAGCATCAATTAAGCGAATGGTATTTCCACCATTTGCATAACGTTGCATACCAAGACCTAAAAATGTTGAGGTTGGTCCATTTATATAGATGGAAGCTAAATATTCAATTTCTGTTAACGTAACCTCTGCTTTTAAACAGATTTCTTCAATTGTGAACTGATTTACTAACTCTAGTAAATCAGTATATCCTACAGTATAGTTCTCAATAAAACTCTTATCTTCCTTATTTTCTCTGATGATGTATTTCATAATGCCAATTGCTAATAGTCCGTCCATACCAGGCTTGACCGAAATATATTGATCAGAGATTTTTGCTGTTGCATTATAAATTGGATCAATGACAGTTATTGTTGCACCCTGTTTTTTTGCTTCTTGTAGCTTTTGAAACAAATGCATATTTGTTCTCGCTACATTTCTTCCCCAAATCACAATGTTTCGGCTATGGAGAATATCGTCTGGAGCATGACTATCCGAGCTGCCAAAATCCCAGGTTTGAGCTTCAATACCAGAACCCCAGCAAATACTGCCGACTAAGTGAGTCGCGCCACCATAACAGTTAAAAAATCTTTTATCGAGATTTTTTAATAGACCATTATTCGCATAATCATGGCTGTGCAGGACAGCGCTTGGTCCATAGGATTTTTTTATATCACTCATTTTTTCTGCAATTTCATTGAGAGCTTGATTCCAGGAGATCTCCTCAAAATGTCCATTTACCTTTTTTAAGGGAACAGTCAATCTTTCGTTGGAATTTGTCTTTGTTTCAAGCATCCGGCCTCTTCCACAAATCTTTCCCTGAGTAATCGGATGCTCCTTATCTCCATCAACCTTAATAACTTTCCCATTTTCGACTGTTACTTCAAAACCACAGCTATCCCAACAATTCAAAGGACATGATGAATTAACTTTTTGTTTCATAAATGCCTATCCCCACTTATAGTTCGTTTGCTTCCTCGTTTCTAACTAATACCTTTTTTATTTTTCTAGAAAACTCCTTACGAGGAATAAGTACACTATGATTACAACCCAGACATTTAATCCGGACATCCATTCCCATTCTAATAATCTTCCATTCATTCGTTCCACATGGATGCTGTTTTTTCATTTCAACAATATCATTTAAGCCAAATTCTTTATCCATAGTATAAGTACCTCCTAGCTTACTTCTTCTTTTCTGTTATACATAACAATACGAGGATAAGGGATCTCTATACCTCTCTCATCCAATCTTGTTTTAATGTCTTTTCTCAGCATCCTTGCAATATGGAAATGCTTCATCGGTTCAACTTCACATATCACACGAAGAATGACTTCAGAAGCACCTAAATTTTGAACTCCTAATAATTCAGGAGGACTAACGATATCTTCATACTTATCTTGTACTTCCATTAATAATTCCTGTATGACTATTTCTGCCTTTGAAATATTGCTTTCATAGGCAATACTAATATCAACGAAAGCAACGCTATTATTAATAGAGAAATTTGTCACTTCAGTTATGTTTCCGTTAGGCAAGATATGAACTTCTCCTGTCCAACTTTTTATTTTCGATGTACGTAAACCAATTTCTTCAACTGTTCCTTCAAAGGTGGAAATACGGACATAATCGCCTACAGAAAATTGATCCTCAAAAATAATAAAAAATCCTGTTATAATATCTCTCACTAAGTTTTGTGCACCAAAACCTACCGCCAGCCCAACAATTCCTGCTCCTGCAAGTAAAGCAGCTACATCAAGTCCCAATGTTTCTAAGACCATTATAATGGCAATAAAGTACACAACATAAGTGAGAATATTTTCAAGTAACTTGGCTAACGTATTTTCTCTTCTTTCAGAAATTCGAATGGGTGATTTCCCGCGGAATAAAAATACTTTACTTATAGCAATTTTACCGATTCGAATAAAAGCAGTTGCGACAATGAAAATTAAGCAAATCTTTAATATACCTTGTCCTAATGAAATCCATAACACTATATTTGTTACATAATCGACAATTTGAAACCACAATTCTTCGAGTATCTTCAATAAAATCATCCTTTACGATCAAACTTAATACATTTTCATAGCTAATTATACTACGGAATTTAAACAATTATATATATTCGTCTCGAAGTATAGAAATTATGTCTCACCCTTCCTGTATAGTAAAGACAAAAGTAGTTTGACATAGAACTAATCTCTTGTTCGGTAACGACTTAAGATTGGATAAAGGAGGATTGTAACAAGTAAATAAAGGTTGATTAAGCCATATAAAGGATATAAAATTGCCACTAAATTTGCAAAACCAAAACGAGTAAAAGGAATCATACTGATAACTAAAATAGCAGCTATGATCCAAAAAGGCATTTTAATCATATCCTTTAGTCGTGAAGCAAGGCCAAATACCCCAGCAACGGCACTTGTATAAATTGCAATCCATAACATAATCGACATAAAGAGGAAGAAGGCAAATGACGACCCCTTTAATATAGCAAAAAGGGGAATCTCATATTCTGCCAAATAATCTGAAACCTGTAATAACGTTTCATTATAAATAAAGGAAATAACTCCAAGAACAAGCCCACTTCCTATGCTGGCAACCTTTGCCTCCTTCAACCCTTTCATTTCCCTGCCAATTGCAGATAATACTGCAATAAGAGATAAAATGTTTAGAGAAGTAAAGGTAAAGGCAGCAGGCCAATTATATTGTTTATTTAAATCGAAAGTCCATGAATGATGATGATTGATATTAAAGGATAATAGAGAATAAAAAAGCCCTAAAGCAAGAATGGGAATAACAAAAGCATTCAGTTTAATAATGCCATTTGTACTTCCGACAAAAAGAAGAATGAGTAATACTGAAAAAAAGGTGATTCCACCCCAGTAAGGAATCGCAAAGGCTTCAAGAGTAGCACCGCCACCAGCAATCATTACAATTGTTGTTGTAAATAAATACATCATGATGAGAACATCATACACATATGAAAGCTTTTTCCCTACTAACCTTTCTATTATTGGAAAGAAGTGGGTTGATTTTTCTTCATAACTAATTTTCATAATAACATAGATAGAAATCATAAAAATAACAGTGAAGATGATGATTGCCAGTCCACTTTCAAAACCAAAAAATTCCCATATTTCTCTTCCGGATGCATATCCCGCACCAATCATTGTTCCTAAGATTAGAAACATCCATTTAATACCTGATTTCATTTTCCCACCTCTTATGGTTGTCCTAATTACAACGAACATGTATAGAATCATACTTTTCTCCGTATACTGTTACTACTATGACGTGGGAGTGAATTCTATGAATCTAAAATCAGGTCTTTTTCAATCAGAAAAGAACCAAGGTCGCATCCATTACGAAGATGAAAAAGCTACATCCTTCTTAACAAATATGATTTTAGAGCACTTACCAAAACTATTCTATAAGCCTATTGTTATTATTTGTATTGGAACAGACCGCTCTACCGGAGATTGTTTAGGGCCTTTAATAGGTACTTCTACAAAAAAAGAAGTAAGTCATTTCCATGTCTATGGAACCTTAAAGGATCCGGTTCACGCTGTTAATCTTGAAGAAACCATTCAATTTATAAGAGACACACATCGAAATCCCTTCATTATTGCAATAGATGCCTGCTTAGGGAGATTTAAAAGTGTGGGATTTATGGAAGTAGCAAAAGGATCCATTAAACCTGGTGCAGGTGTTAACAAAGAATTGCCTGAAGTTGGTGATATGCATATAACCGGCATTGTAAATATTAGTGGGTACATGGAATTCCTTGTTTTACAAAATACAAGATTGCATTTAGTCATGAGCATGGCTGACATTATTTCTACAGGTATTATTGAAGCCGAGAAAATCTATCTGGAAAAGCGTATTTCAGTCAGAAGAAATTGGTTAGCAAATCAGGATACTGCCATAAATTAATATCTTCTCTAATACGATAAAGAAATCTCACCCGAACATAGGACCTGTAAAGCGAAGCGTGATGATTAGTTATGTTTATACTTTAAAAGAGCCACAACATTGATTATTCTTCATTGCTGCTATTTATACTTGCTTAACGCACAAAAAATACACTACAAATGGTTGCAGTGTATAGAAATGATTTATGATGAAAAGTTATATTGAATAAGAACGATTGTTGTAATTACAACAATACTTGGCAATAAATTTGCCACCCTGATTTTTTTTAGACCTAATATATTGATTCCTATTGCCATAATAAGAACTCCACCTGCTGCAGTTAGCTCTGCAATTAAACTTTCTAATAGTGAATCTGATAGGAATTGATGAATAACATTTGCAAATAAAGCAATTCCTCCTTGATAGAGGAAGACAGGAATTGCCGAAAATAATACACCTATCCCAAGGGTACTTGCTAATACCATACTGGTAAAACCATCTATCATAGATTTTGTAAGGAGCACAGAATGATCCAGTCTTAATCCACTATCTAGTGCCCCAATGATTGCCATAGCTCCAACCACAAATATCAATGTTGCTGTTACAAACCCTTGGGCAATATTCCCGGTAGAAGATTTACCAAGCTTTTTCTCCAGCATATTTCCTACTTCATGAAGGTGATCTTCTAGCTTTAACCATTCTCCCATAACAGTTCCTAAAACTAAACTAACGATAACAAAAAAGAAGTCTTCACTCTTCAAAGCCATATCCAATCCTAATACAACAACAGAGAGTCCAATAGCTGTCATAACTGTTTGCTTCATCTGTTCAGGTATTTTCCTTAGTAATAGTCCAATTAATGTTCCGAGGATAATCCCTAATGCATTCACAATACTCCCAAATAAAACCAATTTAATTACCTTCCATTCTAAATGTTTATCATCAAAAAAAAAACTGACTATTTTAGTCAGCACTTGGTAGTTAATATATTACTATATTATTATTGCTTATCAAGCAAGTCTAAAATACGATCTAAATCTTCCTGAGAGAAAAACTCTATTTCGATTTTCCCCTTTTTCTTTTGCTTACTTATTGTAACAGATGTACCGAAGTATTCTTGTAAATATGATTCTCTTTCTTTAATGAATACATCTTTTTCAGGCAGTTTCTTCTTTGTTTCACGTGGAACACTATTATTTAACTGCTGGATGATCTGCTCTAATTGACGAACATTTAATTGTTCTTTCATCACTTTTTCAACAAGCGCATTTAACTTTTCTTTATTTTTCAATCCTAGTAGTGTTCGACCGTGTCCCATTGAAAGTTTACCTTCGGCAATTAATTGCTGAATTTTGGAAGGTAATGTAAGAAGTCTAACATGGTTAGCAATATGCGGACGACTTTTCCCCAGTCTTTTAGCTAATGCCTCTTGTGTTACATTTAACTGCTCCATCAGCTTTTGATATGCTTGAGCCTCTTCAATTGGAGAGAGATCTTCACGTTGCAGATTTTCTAATAAAGCTAATTCCATCATTTGTTGTTCCGTTAGGTCACGGACAACAGCAGGGATAGCAGATAATTTTGCTTCTTTTGCAGCTCGATATCTACGTTCTCCAACTACAATTTCAAATCCTTTGATACTTTTACGAACAATGATAGGTTGTAGAACACCATGTTGTAGAATTGATTCCTTTAGTTCATTAATGGCATCCGGTTCAAACACCTTACGAGGTTGATATGGATTCGGACGTATTTCTTTTATCTTTATTTCTTGGACAGACTCTTCCTGCCCGACTTCAACATTTGTAAATAAAGCATTAATTCCTTTCCCTAATCCTCTAGCCATTTACAACCACTTCCTTTGCCAAATCTAAATAAACCTCTGCTCCTCTAGACCTTGGATCATAAATGATAATAGGTTGACCATGACTTGGTGCTTCACTTAAACGAATGTTTCTTGGAATAATCGTTTTATATACTTTATCTTGAAAATACTTTTTCACTTCATCAATAACTTGAATACCTAAATTTGTTCTGGCATCAAGCATTGTTAATAGGACTCCTTCAATTGTTAAATCCGTATTCAAGTGCTTTTGAACCAGACGAACTGTATTCAATAACTGACTTAATCCTTCTAATGCATAATACTCACATTGTACAGGTATTAAGACTGCATCAGACGCGGTTAGTGCATTTATTGTTAACAGTCCTAATGAAGGCGGACAGTCTATAACCATATAATCATAGTTGTCTTTTACAGCCTCAAGTGCCCGTTTCAGCCTAACTTCTCTTGATATAGTAGGAACTAATTCTATTTCAGCACCTGCTAACTGGATAGTTGCCGGAATAATATCAAGATTTTCAACTGCTGTTGGCTTAATGACGTCCTTTGCTTCTACGTCATCTACTAAAATATCATAAATGCAATGTTCGACATCGGCTTTTTCAATGCCAATTCCACTTGTTGCATTTCCTTGTGGGTCAACATCGACAAGAAGCACTCGCTTTCCGATGTATGCTAAGCAAGCTCCCAAATTTACTGATGTTGTTGTTTTTCCAACTCCACCTTTTTGGTTTGCAATCGCAATGATTTTTCCCACGATGTCACCTACTTTCATAAACATAAGATCTGCTGTATTTAACAAACACCTAATACATTGAGTAGGAAATTAGAAAAGCGCAAGGTGCTAAGCATTCGGCGACAAGCATAAAGCGCATAGGAATTCCTATTTGACTAGACCTAGAGGCAGTCAAAATCGCAGCTTCCTACCGCATTGACTGCACTTGGACATCTTGTGCTTTGCTGCGGCGCCTGGAGCTAGACACTACACTAAGTATAATTTTTTATACTTCCTGATATTACAAAATTCAAACCTTTTCACCATTTTTTATTTTATCACGAAAAATGAAGGAAAGGTTTGAATTTTTTTGTATTTATTTAATTTGGTATTTTCTCTTAGTGAAAAGCTCTTTTTTAAACATACATAGTTGATTGGGCATGGATGTATGCTTTTCCTGGGTAGACTGTGAGCCCTTAGGCGCGCACTGTGTAATTGTGGAGACCCGCCTAAACCGCTATTTTATTGCCTGCTCTGAAGCACAGAATGTCATGGGCAAATTGATCAACAGTCCCTATTCCTCAAAATCTTAAGAAGACAAAAACTGAAACGATTCTATAAAAGAATTCAAAAGAAAAAAGGCCTGACAAAAGCCAGTACCTAACAAACTATACGTAGAATAGATAATCTATTTAACATATAAGTGCTTATAAGAAGGATTGAAACTACTTTGGAATTTTTATTGTAAATTGGATATATTCATCAAATTCTTCTTCTTCAGTGTTCAACTTGACACCGCTATCTGCTACCATCGTTAGGGATTGACGTATTGTATTCATAGCAATTCTTGTATCTCTACTAAATGCTTTCCGTCTTGGTTTAGGCTTTACATTATTCTTCTCAAGCAGCTTAACTACTCTATCTTCAGTTTGTTTTACATTAAGCTGTTTTTGAATGATTTCTTCTAATAAAGTATTTTGTAATTCCGGATTTTTTAATGGAATAAGAGCACGGGCATGACGTTCTGTAATTAATTTCTTGAGCAGTGAATCTTGTACTGTTTCTGGCAACTTTAATAATCGTAGCTTGTTTGCTATTGTTGATTGACCTTTCCCAAGCCTTTGAGCTAAAGCTTCTTGAGTAAGATTATGTAATTCAAGCAACTTGGCATAAGCTACAGCTTCTTCAATTGAAGATAATTCTTCTCTCTGCAGATTCTCTATTAAAGCAACACTTGCTGTTTCTGTATCATTGAAATCCTTAACAATAGCAGGAATAACATCCCAACCCAATGTTTGTACAGCACGCCAACGTCTCTCTCCTGCTATTAATTCAAACTTACCGTCAACTTCTCGTACAACAATAGGCTGAATGATTCCATGTGTACGAATTGTTAAAGCTAACTCCTCAATTTTCTCATCTGAAAAAACGGTACGTGGCTGGAATCGGTTAGGTACAATGTCCTTAATTTGAATCTTTTTAACCTCTTCCTTTATTTCTTCCGCTGTATTTTCCTGTTCAACTTCCTCAACAACGATTTGTTCTATTTCTTCTTTTTCTCCCAAACCGAAAAAACGAGAAAATGGATGCTTCATGAGCCTACACCACCTTTAAAAACTACCATTTTTAATATTCTATCTTTCTATTACTATTTCCTTCAAAATACTGAAAAGAATAACAAAAGCGCAAGCGCCTTGATCAGCCTCGGGCAAATAAGACGATTTAGAATAGAAGGCGTTCTTTGCCTTCAATTCTAAATTGGCTAGACCCTAGAGGGGCTAGGCGCTGGCAGTCAAAGCACGCGACGTCCTGTCGCACTGACTGCACTTGCACGTCCTGTGCTTCGGAGCTGGATGTCGTGTGCTTAGCCACAGTTTAAGCATTTTATAATTTCCTAACGACGAAGTAAATGTTTCATGTGAAACATCTACTCAATTGGAAGCTTATTAGGCGTTCCAGGCTTTCTAGGATATTTTTTGGGAGTTAGTTTTTCTTTTTGAATAATGATAATGGTTCTTTCACTTTCTTCCATTGGTAACTCAAATGAATGAATTTGTTGCACGGTACCACCTAAAGTCCCTACTGCTTTTTTTCCAGCTTCTAGTTCTTCTTGAGCAGCAGAACCTTTCATTGCAATAAAATATCCGTCTTTTTTTACTAATGGTATGCAAAGCTCACTTAAAACAGATAATCTAGCCACCGCTCTTGCTGTTACAACGTCATAAGTTTCCCTGAATTGCTTATTTTGGCCAAATGTTTCTGCACGATCGTGAAATAATTGAACGTTTTTCAAACCTAATTCATTAGCTAAATGCGACAAAAAGGTAATTCTCTTTTGCAATGAATCTACAATAGATACGTTCAATTGCGGAAAACAAATATTAATTGGGATACTTGGAAATCCAGCACCAGCACCCACATCACATATAGAAAGCGGTTTTGAAAAATCAAAGTAAAACGCAGCTGAAATTGAATCATAAAAATGTTTTAAGTAAACATCTTTTTCTTCCGTAATAGAAGTTAAATTCATTTTTTGATTCCATTCTACTAGAAGCTTATAGTATTTATCAAATTGATCCATCTGTTGCTGAGAAAGATGAATCCCTTTCTCAGCCAAACTTGATTGAAATAGTGCAGTATCCATGCTCAAAACCTTTCTATTATTGATTAGAGACTCTGGCTATTCTTCCTTGCTCAAGATATACCAGTAAAATGGAAATATCAGCAGGATTTACACCTGCTATACGTGATGCCTGTGCAACTGATAGAGGCCTAACTTCTTTTAACTTTTGTCGTGCTTCAGAAGCTAATCCATTTATATCATCATAATCGATATCTTCCGGAACCTTTTTATTTTCCATTTTCTTTAATTTTTCCACTTGCTGTAAGGATTTTTCGATATATCCTTCATATTTGATCTGAATTTCGACCTGTTCCGCAACATCTGAGTTCACTTCTTGCTCAGACGGTACAAGTTGAGCAATATGCTCATATGTCATTTCAGGACGTTTAAGTAAATCTGCTGCTTTAATTCCGTCCTTCAATTCACTTCCACCAACTGAAACAATCAGACTTTGTGTTTCTTGATTTGGCTTAATTATAGTAGAAGATAATCTCTCTTTTTCATCCTCGATTGCTTTCTTTTTATGATTGAACTTTTCGTATCGCTCTTCTGAAATAAGTCCA
This sequence comes from Metabacillus schmidteae, assembly GCF_903166545.1. Classification (NCBI taxonomy): domain Bacteria; kingdom Bacillati; phylum Bacillota; class Bacilli; order Caryophanales; family Bacillaceae; genus Metabacillus; species Metabacillus schmidteae. The sequence continues at coordinate 316,625 of NZ_CAESCH010000001.1, forward strand.
ATTTTATGACCAGTTTCTGTTAAACGTAAATCTGCATTATCATGGCGTAGCAATAAGCGATATTCCGCTCTTGATGTAAGCAAACGGTAAGGTTCATTTGTTCCTTTTGTCACCAAATCATCAATAAGCACCCCAATATAAGCATCAGATCGACTCAAGATAACTTCTTCTTTTCCAAGAGCTTTTTGTGCAGCGTTAATTCCCGCCATTAATCCCTGACCAGCTGCTTCTTCATAGCCTGATGTCCCATTTATTTGACCGGCAGTATATAAAGAAGAAATTGATTTTGTTTCAAGTGTTGGCCATAATTGTGTCGGCACAATCGCATCATATTCAATGGCATATCCCGCTCTCATCATTTGAACCTTTTCTAGTCCCGGGATGGTTTTCAAGATTTGTTGTTGTACATCTTCCGGTAAGCTTGTTGATAATCCCTGCACATAAACCTCTTGAGTATTTCGTCCTTCCGGCTCCAAAAAGATTTGATGGCGTGGCTTATCATTAAATCTTACAACTTTATCTTCGATAGATGGGCAATATCTCGGTCCAGTTCCTTTGATCATTCCGGAATACATTGGAGAACGATGAAGATTATCATCAATAATTTTATGAGTTTCTCCACTTGTATACGTTAGCCAACATGGAAGCTGGTCTGTAATGTACTTTGTTGTTTCATATGAGAATGCCCTAGGTACCTCATCACCTGGTTGTATTTCTGTTTTGCTGTAATCAATTGAATGACTGTTGACACGTGGAGGTGTGCCAGTCTTGAAGCGGACTAAATCAAAACCTAATTCTTGTAAGTGCTCTGATAATTTAATTGAAGGTTGTTGATTATTCGGGCCACTTGAATATTTTAATTCTCCAAGGATAATTTCTCCTCTTAAAAATGTCCCTGTGGTTATGACAACAGCTTTTGCAGAGTATTCTGCTCCTGTCTGAGTTATGATTCCTTTACAAACACCGTCTTCAACAATAAGGCGATCAACCATTCCTTGAAGCAATGTTAGGTTTGGCTCATTTTCTAACGTCTTTTTCATTTCATGTTGATAGGCAAATTTATCAGCTTGAGCTCGTAATGCTCTCACTGCTGGACCTTTTCCTGTATTTAACATCCTCATTTGAATGTGTGTTTTATCAATATTTTTACCCATTTCTCCGCCTAAAGCGTCTATTTCACGAACGACAATCCCTTTTGCAGGTCCACCAACAGATGGATTACAAGGCATAAATGCAACCATATCTAAATTAATTGTAATGACGAGTGTTTTAGCCCCCATTCTTGCTGAAGCGAGAGCTGATTCACACCCGGCATGTCCAGCTCCAACAACGATAACATCATAATTTCCTGCATGATAGGTCATTTTGTAACCTCCTTTTTAAAAAGCATTTCTTATTTTCCTAAACAAAATTGAGAGAATAACTGATCAATTAAGCTCTCATGAACAGCGTCACCAATAATCTCACCTAATTGCTCCCAACATCTGGTCAGATCAATTTGCACTATATCTATAGGTACTCCTGCATCTATTCCGACTAATGCATCCTCAATTGAGGTTTTAGCAGCAGTTAATAATGCGATATGTCTAGAATTTGATACATATGTTAAATCACCACTTTGAACATTTCCCTTGAAGAATAGTGCACTAATTGCTTCCTCAAGAGCATCAATCCCTTGTTCTTCTAGTAATGATGTAGTCACAACAGGTCTTCTATTTGCCAGTTCTTTTACCTGATCAAGATTAATTCGTTGTTCTAGATCGGTTTTGTTGACGATGACAATAATGTCCATGCCCTTAACAGCTTCAAATAGCTGTTTATCTTCTTCAGAAAGCTCTTCATTATAATTTAATACCAACAGAATTAAATCTGCTTCCTTCAATACTTTTCTTGACCGTTCTACACCAATTCTTTCGACAATATCCTCTGTCTCACGGATCCCAGCTGTATCAACTAAACGCAGTGGAACTCCTCTGACATTTACATACTCTTCAATGACATCCCTAGTTGTACCGGGAATATCTGTTACAATCGCCTTATTTTCCTGGACAAGGCTATTTAGTAAGGAGGATTTTCCAACATTCGGTCTTCCAATAATAACTGTTGAGAGACCTTCTCTTAAGATTTTCCCTTGTTGAGATGTCTGTAAAAGCTTACTTATTTCATCTTTTACGAGTGTTGCCTTTTCTATAAGCATTTGGTGGGTCATTTCTTCTACATCATCATATTCAGGGTAGTCAATATTGACTTCAACATGGGCTAGTGTTTCTAATATCTCTTGTCTTAATTTTTGAACAAGCTTAGACAATTTCCCTTCCATTTGTCCTAATGCCACATTCATTGCCCGATCTGTTTTTGCACGAATTAAATCCATTACAGCTTCTGCTTGTGATAAGTCAATTCGACCATTTAAAAATGCTCGTTTCGTAAATTCTCCTGGTTCTGCAAGTCTTGCTCCATTTTGTATCACTAGTTGCAGCACTCGATTAACCGTCACAATTCCACCATGACAGTTAATTTCGACTACATCTTCTCTTGTAAATGTTTTAGGTCCTCTCATTAAGGAAACCATTACTTCCTCAACAATATTATTTGTTGAAGGATCAATCATATGTCCGTAATGGATCGTATGGGAGTCAACTTCTGCTAACCTTTTATTTGAAGGAGCCTTAAATAGCTTATCTGCAATCTGAATAGCATCTTCACCGCTTAATCGAACAATTGCAATAGCTCCCTCTCCTAAAGGCGTTGATATCGCTGCGATTGTATCTAACTCCATCGCTACGACCACCTCTCTCTTTCATTTATATAAACAATTTTCTTTTTATTACACTCGGCCAAATTTTAAAGATAGCATATTTCGTTTTCATAAGAAAGAAAAAACAATTTATTTTATCCACATCTTTTTATCCACTATCTTAATACCTCTACTTATTTTAACTTATCCACATGTTAATAACAATATTTGCTGAACACATAGTAAATAGATCCTCACAAAAAAAGTGGTCTGAAATTAGGCATGATAAATAATTGGTAGAAAATATATAGGTTAATGAATGTCTAATATGAGGGTGGGTTTCTTATAGGAATGCTTTATTAATATAGTAATAAGAAGGATAAAAAAAAGAGGATGAATTTGTCATCCTCTTTTTTTGGGTGATATAACTAAGTGTCTGTTTGGTTCTTCACCTACTGAATATGTTTTTATTTCTCTAAATTCAGCAAGTGCAGCATGAATTACTTTTCGTTCAGAAGAAGGCATTGGCTCTAAAGAAACATTTTTCGAGGTACGAATTACTTGCTTGGCTAACTTTTCTGCTAACAGTTTTAATGTTTCTTTTCTTTTTTCTCGATAATTTTCTGCATCCAAAATAATCTGTATGTAGTGATTGGAGTTGCGGTTAGCAACTAATTGAGTAAGATATTGTAAAGAATTCAATGTTTGTCCTCTTTTTCCAATCAGCACTGACATTTTATCTCCAGATAGTTGAATGTTGATCGTTTTTCCGGTTTGTTTCACATCAATATCTGCATTAATCCCCATTTTTTGTACGATATCTGATAAAAAAGCATGTACAATTTTCATTGGATTTTGAATCAGTCTTACTTTGACACTGGCAGGTTTTTTTCCAAAAACTCCGAAAAGGCCTTTTTTACCTTCATAAAGAATTGTAACCTCAACTTCATCTCTTTTCGCTTGCAATTGCTTTAACGCTTCCTCTACTGCTTCATTGACAGTTAGTCCATTAGCAGTTACTTCCTTCACTTTTTGTTTCCTCCATCTTTTGAGGCCTTTATTTCAGGACCTTTTACAAAGTAAGTTTGAACAATCATGAAAATATTACCAACTACCCAATATAAAGAAAGAGCTGCAGGGAAACTAATAGCAAAGACAATAATCATAATTGGCATAAGCCATAGCATCATAGCCATTTGCGGATTTTGATTAGCAGTACCAGCCATCATCAATTTTTGTTGAATAAATGTTGTAACACCTGCAACCAGCGGTAAGATAAAGTATGGATCTCTTTCTCCTAAATCAAACCATAGGAAATTGTGCTGTGCGATCTCTTCAGTCCTCATAATCGCATGATAGAACCCAATTAAAATTGGCATCTGAATTATTAAAGGAAAACAACCTGCAAGTGGATTTACACCATGTTGCTGGAACAAAGCCATTGTTTCCTGTTGAAGTTTTTGTTGAGTTTGTTGATCTTTTGAACTGTATTTTTCTCTTAATTTTTGCATTTCTGGTTGAATTGCCTGCATTGCCTTTGAACTTTTCATTTGTTTGATCATCAATGGTAGAATGGCCAATCGAATAATAAGTGTAACAATAACGATTGCAATCCCATAATTATCACCAGTTATCTCTGCAACATATGTAATAAGTTGTGATAAAGGATAAACAATGTACGAATTCCAGAACCCTTCACTTTCAGATGTAATCGGAACATTTACTTCCGTACAACCAGATAATAGGGCTAGGATCCCTACTAAACCTGCAAATAATAATATGCGCCTCTTCAAACCTTTTTCCTCCTAATTAATAATTGATACCCTCTTTGTACGTTAAAAGATAGAAAAAGTTCCACATAGTAGATATCTTAACACTTTTATTCATAGAATTGTTTTGTCTTATGAAGTTTTTATTCATATAATTTCAACAATTTTCATCATCTATTTTATTTGATAGATTTTAGCTTTTCTAAATAAGTGGTTCAAGCTGCCTTTTACCTCGTGGTAATTCATTTCTGCAGCTGGTTTCCTGGCAATAATGATGAATTCTTTGCCAGTTGCAATTCGATGCTTTTCTTCTAAAAAAACTTGTCGAATTAAACGCTTAACTTTATTCCGTGTAACAGCATTTCCTATCTTCTTGCTTACTGATAAACCAATCCGAAATTCCTTTTCTTCCGGTTTAGGCAAAATGTAAAGAACAAACTGTCTATTTGCTATGGACTTTCCTCTTTTAAAGACAACTTGAAAATCCTTATTTTTCTTAATTCTGTACTTCCGTTTCATTTCTCTTCACTCCGGTTTGTTCTGTTATCATGTCAACAACAGAATAATCACCATCATTATATCTGAATTAAACCTGATTTAAACTTGTTTACATTCTGATCTATCCACTTCATTTGGACCATTTATGTAAATTACTCTGTTTAAGTGCCTCATCATACATTTTATTTAAGGCTGTCTTCGCATACTTTGTTGTTTTTTACGTTCATTCCACTTTTGATAACAAAAGTATTCAAAATCAACAATCTTTACGAAAATCAGCCTTACTTAAAAAAAGAGACCACTGACTTTTCAGTGGCCTATGCTGATAATACTTTTCTTCCTCTGCGACGACGGCGAGCAAGAACTTTACGTCCATTAGCTGTGCTCATACGGCTACGGAAACCATGAACTTTACTACGTTTACGTTTATTTGGTTGATAAGTACGTTTCATATATTGACACCTCCCTGAGGAATAACAGTTAAAGACAGTCTTACTAATTATAGTTACCTACCACATAAATTGTCAACCACCAACATATATTTTCATTTTGGATAATTTTCTTTATCTCCTTTAATACTAGATTAAAAAAACAATCAATTCATTTTCAAAAAACTCTCAACCCTTCTACACGTCAACCTGTGGATATTTTTTCGACACGATTCTTCACTATCCACAACTGTTATCGACAAGTTTTTCACAAGTTTTACTGTTGTGGACAATTTATTTTAACAAATGATTAATTGTGTGGATAAGTTTGTAAAAACCGTTGCATATCTAGTTTTATTCTGATATTATATTTGTGTTTTCACTCTTAATAAACTATTAGCATTTTTAATATATCCACAGACTGTGGATAACATGTGGAAAGTTTATGAACAGGTTGTGTAATTTGTTGTCCACAACTCGTGAGTTTTGTCGAAAAGACGTTTTTCTACTATATTATATATTTATTCACATTCGTCTATTTTTGCATGTTTATACATGGACATCCATGGCTTGTACAATTGTTATACAGAGAACGTTTTGGCAAAGGAGGGACACAGCATAAATGGAGAATATATCTGAGTTATGGGACAAAGCTTTGGCAGAGATCGAAAAAAAAATAAGCAAGCCCAGCTTTGAGACATGGCTTAAATCAACAAAAGCTCATGGAATTCAAGGAGACACTTTAACGATTACTGCTCCAAATGAATTTGCCAGAGACTGGTTAGAATCCCGATACCTACACTTAATAGCAGATTCAATCTATCAATTAACCGGTGAAGAGTTTGCGATAAAATTTATTATTCCCCAAAACCAAACGGATGATGATTTTGTTCCAAATTCACCTATTAAGCAAATGAATAAAAACGATGAGGAACACACCGAATTACCGCAAAATATGCTAAATCCTAAATATACATTCGATACATTTGTAATAGGGTCCGGCAACCGCTTTGCACATGCAGCCTCACTTGCAGTAGCTGAAGCACCAGCTAAAGCATATAATCCCTTGTTTATCTATGGAGGAGTCGGACTGGGGAAAACTCATTTAATGCACGCAATCGGTCATTATGTAATTGATCATAAGCCTTCTGCAAAGGTTGTCTATTTATCTTCTGAAAAGTTTACAAATGAATTTATTAATTCGATTAGAGACAATAAAACTGTCGAATTTAGAAATAAATATAGAAGTGTTGATGTGTTATTAATTGATGATATTCAATTCTTAGCAGGAAAAGAACAAACACAAGAGGAATTTTTCCATACTTTTAATACACTTCATGAAGAAAGCAAACAAATTGTCATTTCAAGTGACCGACCGCCTAAGGAAATCCCAACATTAGAGGATCGACTCCGCTCCCGCTTTGAATGGGGGTTAATTACAGATATTACTCCACCGGACTTAGAAACAAGAATTGCTATCCTTAGGAAAAAGGCGAAAGCTGAAGGTCTTGATATCCCTAATGAAGTGATGCTATATATTGCAAACCAAATCGATTCAAATATTCGAGAATTAGAAGGTGCTTTAATTCGTGTTGTCGCCTATTCTTCTCTTATAAATAAAGATATAAATGCAGATTTAGCTGCTGAAGCATTAAAAGATATTATCCCTAACTCAAAGCCTAAAATGATTTCAATTAGTGATATTCAGCGTATAGTTGGACAGGAGTTTCAAGTTAAATTAGAAGATTTTAAAGCGAAAAAACGAACAAAGTCAGTCGCTTTCCCTAGACAAATTGCAATGTATTTATCTAGAGAATTAACCGATTCTTCACTTCCGAAAATTGGTGAGGAATTTGGAGGACGTGACCATACAACTGTCATTCATGCTCATGAAAAAATCTCTAAGATGCTTCAAACTGATGAACAATTACAAAAACAGTTAAAAGAAATAGCAGGTCTATTAAAAGGATCTTAATTTTTTTGGATGAATAATGTGAATAACTCGTACAGATGTATACACAGTCTGTCCACATGTGGATAGGCTGTGTTTCTCTGCTTTTCAGGTAGTTATCCACATTTCCACAGCGCCTACTAGTACTTCTACTATATTTTTTATAAAAAAATAATATAACTAAGAGTTTCACAAATCCTAATTGCATTGCTAGAATTTAAAATGGCTTAGGAACAGGAGGAATATATTCATGAAATTTATTATTCAACGAGATAAATTAGTTCAAGGTGTTCAAGATGTGATGAAAGCTGTATCTTCTAGAACAACTATTCCAATTTTGACAGGAATTAAGATTGTTGCTCACACTGAGGGTGTAACCTTAACTGGTAGTGATTCTGATATCTCTATTGAATCGTTTATACCAGCCGAAGAAGATGGTAAAGAATTTGTGGAAATTGTCCAAGCCGGTAGTGTTGTCTTACAAGCTAAGTTTTTTAGTGAAATAGTAAAGAAACTTCCAATGGATATTGTTGAAATTGAAGTAGGAAATCATCATTCAACAATTATCCGATCTGGTAAAGCGGAGTTTAGCCTAAATGGCTTAGATGCTGAGGAATATCCTCATCTTCCTCAAATCGCAGAAGATCATTTATTTAAGATTCCAACAGACTTACTAAAAGCAATGATACGTCAAACTGTTTTTGCTGTTTCAACTTCTGAAACAAGACCAATCTTAACAGGGGTTAATTGGAAACTTGAAAATGGTGAATTAATCTGTATTGCTACAGACAGCCACCGTTTAGCTTTAAGGAAAGCAATGATAAATTCAGAAAATCAAATCTCTTATAATGCTGTTATTCCTGGAAAAAGTCTTAGTGAATTAAGTAAAATCCTTGATGATACAAGTGAACCGATTGAAATTGTTATTACTGAGAATCAAGTATTATTCAAAGCAAAAAATTTATTATTCTTTTCAAGATTATTAGATGGCAATTACCCGGATACATCCCGTTTAATACCTTCAGATAGTAAAACAAACTTAACTTTGAATTCAAAGGAATTCCTACAAGCCATTGATCGTGCATCATTGCTTGCAAAAGAAGCTCGAAACAATGTTGTAAAACTTTCAACATTATCTGAAGGAATGATTGAGGTATCTTCTAACTCTCCTGAAATTGGAAAAGTAAGTGAAGAAATTCAAGCAGAGGAAGTTAAGGGAGAAGAATTGAAAATTTCATTTAGTGCAAAATATGTAATGGATGCTTTAAAGGCACTTGAAGGCACTGAAATAAATGTTAATTTTACAGGGGCAATGAGACCGTTTGTCATTCAAACAAAAGACGATGATTCAATGCTCCAACTAATATTACCAGTAAGAACATATTGACATAAGAAAAGCAGAAATGCCTTGATAGCTTTTAAAAGAAGGACTGATTTTAATGTCAGTCCTTTTCTTTTAGTTGTAAAAATTTAGATGTATGGTCAAAAGGTCCTAAATAGATTGAAGTTTGAATTTGGTGTCTTTGTGGAGTGGACACGCAGAATAGGTATTGAGAGCAGTTGTACTTATGATCAATTTTTTAGTAAAATAAAAAGGTTAGAGACTACTGATGTGAAAGGTGGTTCACTATGGCTAAACCAGTCAAAATTGATTCGGAGTTTATTACACTTGGCCAATTTCTAAAATTAGCAGATGTGATTCAGTCTGGTGGAATGGCAAAGTGGTTTTTATCAGAATATGAGATTTTTGTTAATAATGAACCTGAAAATCGTCGTGGAAAAAAGTTGAGAGATGGCGATGTTCTCTATATACCTGATTTCGGCACATATATTGTGAAAAATTAAAGTTGGTGTACAAATATTGTTTATAAAAGAGCTGAAATTAAAAAATTATCGTAATTATGCGGATCTGACTGTACAATTTGAAAATAAAGTAAATGTTATCCTTGGAGAAAATGCACAAGGAAAGACAAATGTTATGGAATCAATCTATGTCCTAGCTATGGCAAAATCACACCGTACCTCGAATGATAAGGAATTGATTGGTTGGGATCAAGAGTATGCTAAAATAGAAGGTAGTATTGAAAAATACAACCGTTCAACAGCTCTTCAATTAGTTATTTCGAAAAAAGGCAAAAAAGCGAAATTAAATCATATAGAACAAGAAAAATTAAGCCAATATGTAGGGGCTATGAATGTCATCATGTTTGCTCCTGAAGATTTGAATTTGGTAAAAGGAAGCCCTCAGGTAAGAAGACGATTTATTGATATGGAAATTGGCCAGGTTTCAGCTATCTATCTCCATGATCTAAGTCGTTACCAGAAAATTATGCAGCAGCGAAATCATTATTTAAAATTGTTACAGCTAAGAAAACAAAAGGATCAAACAATGCTGGATGTTTTAACAGAACAACTCTGTGAAGCGGCTGCAAAGATCATTTATAAACGTCTACAGTTTATTTCTGAGCTTCAAAAATGGGCTGAGCCTATCCATTCTGGAATTAGCAGAGGACTAGAAACACTAAGGATTAAATATAAGCCTTCTGTTGATGTATCAGAAGATCATGATTTGACGAAAATGATAGAAGCATATGAACAAAAATTTGCTAAAATAAGAGAAAAGGAAATCGAACGTGGGGCTACTCTAGCAGGACCTCATCGGGATGATATGCTTTTTTATGTAAATGACCATGATGTACAAACATATGGATCACAAGGTCAACAAAGAACAACTGCTTTATCGTTAAAATTGGCTGAAATTGATTTGATCCATAACGAAATAGGAGAATATCCAATTCTTTTGCTAGATGATGTATTATCTGAATTGGATGATTTTAGACAATCTCATTTGTTAAATACCATTCAAGGAAAAGTACAGACATTTGTTACAACAACAAGTGTAGAAGGAATCGACCATCAAACATTAAAGGAAGCCGCGACCTTTCACGTGAAGGCGGGAGAGCTTTCTGACGAAAAATGAGGTGATTCATATGTATATTCATCTAGGAGACAACCATGTTGTCCCTTCAAAAGAAGTCGTTATGATATTGGATCGACAATCTTCACAAGAATCAGCAATTGTCGATGAATTTTTCAAAAAACAGCAGGATAAAATCGTTCAACTAGCGAGTAATGATGCAAAATCTATTATTATAACGCTTGATAAAATTTATTTTTCACCATTATCATCAAGCACATTAAAAAAACGAGCACATGTTGCTTTTGATATAGATTAGATTGAAAAAGGCTTTTATAGACTTAAATATAAAGCTGCCTGTTTATCAATTGTTATATAGTTGGTAACAGAATATTCTTTTAAGAAGCCATATGTAACAGGCTTCTAAATCGGTTATGTAAGCTTTAGGAAAAGTGTAGGTGATCAGTTTGACGACAGATAACAATCAAGTCCAACAACAATCATATGATGAAAATCAGATTCAAGTATTAGAAGGTCTGGAAGCTGTTCGTAAACGTCCAGGTATGTATATCGGATCAACTAGTGGCAAAGGTCTGCATCATTTAGTTTGGGAAATTGTTGATAATAGTATTGATGAGGCTTTAGCTGGTTTCTGTAATGAAATCAATGTGATCATAGAAGAAGACAACAGTATTACTGTTAAAGATAATGGTCGTGGAATCCCAGTAGGGATACATGAAAAAATGGGACGTCCAGCTGTAGAGGTTATTATGACTGTTCTCCATGCCGGGGGTAAATTCGGTGGTGGAGGTTATAAAGTTTCCGGTGGTCTTCATGGTGTTGGTGCCTCTGTAGTAAATGCCCTTTCAACAGTGCTTGATGTCACTGTACATCGTGAAGGGAAAATTCACTTTCAACAGTTTCATAAAGGAGTACCTGCAGCAGATTTAGAGGTTATTGGTGAAAGTGAAATAACTGGAACGATTACTCACTTTAAGCCTGATCCGGAAATCTTTAAAGAAACAACAGAATACGATTATGAGATCTTAGCTAATCGTATCCGTGAACTTGCTTTCCTTAATCGCGGTTTAAAAATTACAATTGAGGATAAACGTGAGAATAAGCGTTCAAATGAATACTACTATGAAGGTGGTATTAAGTCTTATGTTGAACACTTAAACCGTACTCGTGAGGTTATTCATGATGAACCTGTCTACATTGAAGGGGAAAAAGATGGAATCACGACAGAAGTAGCTATTCAGTACAATGACAGCTACACTAGTAACATTTATTCATTTGCTAATAATATTCATACCTATGAAGGTGGAACACATGAAGCTGGATTTAAATCAGCTTTAACACGTGTTATTAATGATTATGCTAGAAAGAATAAAATTTTCAAAGAAAATGATGATAATCTATCAGGAGAAGATGTCCGGGAAGGTATTACAGCTATTATCTCGATTAAGCATCCTGATCCTCAGTTTGAGGGGCAAACGAAGACAAAGCTTGGAAATTCAGAGGTCCGAACAGTTACCGACTCTGTTTTCTCAGAGGCATTTGATAAATTCATGCTAGAAAATCCATCTGTAGCAAGAAAGATTGTTGAAAAAGGTCTTATGGCAGCCAGAGCGCGTTTGGCAGCTAAGAAAGCACGTGAATTAACAAGACGTAAAAGTGCTTTAGAAATTTCAAATTTACCTGGTAAATTAGCTGATTGCTCCTCAAAGGATCCATCAATTAGCGAATTATATATCGTTGAGGGTGATTCTGCAGGTGGCTCTGCGAAGCAGGGGCGTGATCGACATTTCCAGGCCATCCTGCCGTTAAGAGGGAAAATTATCAATGTTGAGAAGGCAAGGCTTGATAAAATTTTGTCTAATAATGAAATAAGAGCCATTATTACAGCATTAGGGACAGGTATTGGTGAAGATTTTGATATCACTAAAGCCCGTTACCATAAAGTTGTGATTATGACAGATGCAGATGTAGATGGAGCACATATTCGTACATTGCTATTAACGTTCTTTTATCGTTATATGCGTCCTATTATTGAACAAGGTTATATTTATATTGCTCAACCGCCACTATATAAAATCCAACAAGGTAAGCGAGTTGAATATGCCTATAATGATAAACAACTTGATGCTTACTTAGCAGAAATGCCAGAACAACCAAAGCCGGGAATTCAACGTTATAAAGGTCTTGGAGAGATGAATCCGGATCAATTATGGGAGACAACCATGGATCCGGAAACACGTACATTGCTTCAAGTAACCCTAGAAGATGCAATTGATGCGGATGAAACGTTTGATACGCTTATGGGAGATAAAGTAGAACCCCGTCGAAACTTTATCGAGGAAAATGCACAATATGTCAAAAATCTAGATATTTAATTAAGTGAATCAGAAACACCTCATATCGATGAGGTGTTTTTTAAAAGGTTCGAAACTTTTATATGTAATTTAGCCGAATACTCGTATATATAATGATTATCTATGAATTATCTAGTAAATTCATGTGTATTCTCTCGTCAATATTGCTATAATGAAGAGTAGACTATTAATAAACTATCCAATTGGGCAGGATTTATAACAGATAACTACTATCATGAAAATTTTCAAATATGATAGTGTTTTGCTGTTTTCTGATGAATGACTTGGAACTCCCAATTAAGATTGCAGAAAGGACAAGGGAGGTTATCTTAGAATGGCAGAAAATCAAAGCTCTCATGTTATAGAAAGAAATATTAGTAACGAAATGCGAGAATCTTTTTTAGGTTATGCAATGAGTGTTATCGTATCTCGTGCTTTACCTGATGTGCGTGATGGATTAAAACCTGTTCACCGTCGTATTTTGTATGCAATGAATGATTTAGGAATGACTTCAGACAAACCATTTAAGAAATCAGCACGTATCGTTGGAGAGGTAATAGGAAAATACCATCCGCACGGTGATTCAGCTGTTTATGAAACAATGGTTCGTATGGCTCAGGATTTTAACTTTCGATATATGTTAGTTGATGGACACGGTAACTTTGGTTCTGTAGATGGAGATTCAGCAGCTGCAATGCGTTATACGGAAGCCCGTATGTCTAAAATATCCATGGAATTAATCCGTGATATTAATAAAGATACAATCGATTACCAGGATAACTATGATGGGTCTGAAAGAGAACCGGTTGTTCTCCCGGCTAGATTTCCAAACTTACTAGTAAATGGTGCAACAGGAATTGCGGTAGGTATGGCAACGAATATTCCTCCACATCAATTAGGAGAGGTTATTGATGGAGTTCTCGCTTTAAGTAAGGACCCGGATTTAACTATTCCTGAAATTATGGAAATTATACCTGGTCCGGATTTCCCAACGGCAGGACAAATCATTGGTCGTAGCGGAATTCGAAAAGCTTATGAAACAGGTCGCGGTTCCATTACACTTCGAGCGAAGGTAGAAATTGAAGAAAAACCTTCAGGTAAACAAGTAATCATTGTGAAAGAAATTCCTTATCAAGTAAATAAAGCAAAGCTGGTTGAAAAGATTGCTGAATTGGTTCGTGATAAGAAAATCGACGGAATTACAGATTTACGCGATGAATCTGATCGTAATGGTATGCGTGTTGTAATCGAAGTCCGCAAAGATGCTAATGCCAATGTATTACTTAACAATCTTTATAAACAAACAGCACTGCAAACAAGTTTTGGAATCAATATGCTTGCTTTAGTGGATGGTCACCCTAAGGTTCTTAATATTAAGCAAATGCTATTCCATTACCTTGAGCATCAGAAAGTTGTTATTAAGCGTAGAACAGCTTTTGAATTAAGAAAAGCAGAAGCTAGAGCTCATATACTTGAAGGTTTGCGTGTGGCACTTGATCATTTAGATGCAGTGATTACATTAATCCGTAATTCACAAACTACTGAAATTGCCCGTAATGGATTAATGGAGCAATTTTCTCTAAGTGAAAAGCAGGCTCAAGCAATTTTAGATATGCGACTACAGAGATTAACCGGATTAGAACGTGAAAAGATCGAGGAAGAATATCAATCACTTATTAAGTTAATTGCAGAATTAAAAGCTATTTTAGCAGATGAAGAAAAAGTACTTGCGATTATTCGTGATGAGTTGACTGAAATTAAAGATCGATTCAATGATGTTCGTCGTACTGAAATTGTTTCAGGAGGTCTTGAAGCAATTGAAGATGAAGATCTTATTCCTGTTGAAAATATCGTCATTACATTAACTCATAATGGATACATTAAACGTCTTCCAGTATCCACTTATAGAAGTCAAAAACGTGGCGGAAGAGGCATCCAGGGAATGGGAACAAATGATGATGATTTTGTCGAACAGCTATTAACAACATCAACCCACGATACAATCCTATTCTTCACTAATAAAGGGAAGGTTTATAGAGCGAAGGGATATGAAATTCCTGAATTTAGCAGAACAGCTAAAGGTCTTCCAATTATTAATTTATTAAGTGTAGAAAAAGGCGAATGGGTTAATGCAATTATACCTGTCTCTGAATTTGTTGATGATTGGTTCTTATTCTTTACAACAAAAGAAGGGGTCTCTAAGCGTTCCCCATTATCTCAATTCGCAAATATCCGTAATAATGGATTAATTGCTGTAGGTCTTCGTGAACAAGATGAACTTATTTCAGTTAAATTAACAGATGGTTCAAAAGACATTATCATCGGGACCAAAAATGGTATGTTGATTCGTTTCCCAGAATCAGATGTTCGTTCAATGGGCCGAACTGCTTCAGGAGTTAAAGGGATTTCCCTTGATGAGGATGATGAAGTTGTTGGTATGGAAATTCTCGAAGAAAATGTGGATGTTCTAATTGTTACAGGCAATGGATATGGAAAACGAACTCCTTCTGAAGAATATCGAGTTCAAAGCCGTGGCGGTAAAGGGTTGAAAACATGTAATATCACCGAGAAAAATGGACCAGTTGTATCAGTAAAAGCTGCTACTGGAGAAGAGGATATTATGTTAATCACGGCAAGCGGTATTATAATTCGTATGGATGTTGATACTATATCCAAAATGGGACGTAACACACAAGGTGTAAAATTAATTAAGCTTGATGAGAATGTTTCTGTATCAACTGTTGCTTTGGTGCAAAAAGAAGAGGAACAAGACCAGGAAGAGGAAGAAACAGAAGCAGATATTCAATCTGAGGAATAGAAAAAAGGGAGTTAATACACACAATCGTGCTGTATTAACTCCTTTTTAATTTTCTATTTAAAAATAGAGCAATGTTCTCGTTTTTAGGTATAATGGACTAGGGAGGGATACCTTTTGAAAATCCATATTACTCAATTACAAGAAGGTTGTATTTTAACTGATCATGTCTTATCAGCAACAAGTAGACCATTAGCATATAAAAATACAATCATTAATAATCATTTAAAAGATGTTCTACAAGCATTTTTAGTTAAAGAGGTACAAGTAGCAAGCGTATTGGAAAACGGAAAAGAATTTAGACCATCATTCTTTGATGAAGATCAAGTGACAGACATTTCAAAAGAGGAAGTAATCCATAAAACATTTTATCAACAATATTTAGAAAGTGTACAAGCTTACAAACAGCTCTTTATAAACTGTCAATCTGGTGGTTTACTGGATATTAATAAGGTAAGACAAGTGATAATACCCTTAGTTCCTAATATTGTTCGCAATGATGAAGAAGTATTTAAGCTTTATCATTATTGCCAACAAGAAGATTACGTTTTTCATCATAGTATTTCAGTGGCATTGGTTAGTGCGTATTTAGCAAACAAGTTAGGTTACCAACAAGGTGAAGTAAATCAGATTGCATTAACGGGGTTATTATGTGACTGTGGTATGGCTAAAGTAAATCAAAATATATTAAAAAAGAAATTAACATTAACTGAGAGTGAATACAAAGATATAAAACAACATCCAGTTCATAGCTACAATATGCTTAAAAACATCATGTCTATCAAAGATGGAGTGAAGATGGGGGTTTTGCAGCATCATGAGAGAATTGATGGCAGTGGTTATCCATTGAATGTAAGAGAATCGCAGCTGCACCCATACAGCAAAATAGTAGCCTTGGCTGACACATATCAGGCAATGGTCTCTATTAGACCATATCGAAGTAAACAATCGCCTTTTAAGGTTTTAGAGCAAATAATGGAGGATGACTTTGGAAAGTTTGATATTACAATCATTAACGAGTTAAAAAAGGGTATTACCAGATTTTCCTCAGGTACTAAGGTAAGGTTATCAAATGGTCTGGATGCCGAAATCATCTTTATAGATGATCATAATCCTACTAGACCAATGGTGAAATACTTATTCACAGAGGAAATCATTTCATTAAAAGATCGAAGAGAAATGTTTATAGAAGAAATTATATAAAAAAGCTCTGATTTGTGTTGACTAAAGTTTTTGTTGCTGCTATAATCTTTTAAGTCAGCTAATCAGAGCTGAATTCAAAAAAGTAACAAATAAAAAAACAGTTGACTTGATAATGAGTTAAATGTTATATTAAAGGAGTCGCTTTTGGGCGATAAAAGTTCTTTGAAAACTAAACAAAACCAAGCGTGCCAACGTTAATTTCGATTAACAAAAACGTACTATATAGTACAAAACTTTTATGAGCTACATCAAACACTTTATTGGAGAGTTTGATCCTGGCTCAGGACGAACGCTGGCGGCGTGCCTAATACATGCAAGTCGAGCGAATCTGAGGGAGCTTGCTCCCGACGATTAGCGGCGGACGGGTGAGTAACACGTGGGTAACCTGCCTGTAAGATTGGGATAACTCCGGGAAACCGGAGCTAATACCGGATAACATTTCGAACCGCATGGTTCGAAATTGAAAGACGGCTTCGGCTGTCACTTACAGATGGACCCGCGGCGCATTAGCTAGTTGGTGAGGTAACGGCTCACCAAGGCGACGATGCGTAGCCGACCTGAGAGGGTGATCGGCCACACTGGGACTGAGACACGGCCCAGACTCCTACGGGAGGCAGCAGTAGGGAATCTTCCGCAATGGACGAAAGTCTGACGGAGCAACGCCGCGTGAACGATGAAGGCCTTCGGGTCGTAAAGTTCTGTTGTTAGGGAAGAACAAGTACCAGAGTAACTGCTGGTACCTTGACGGTACCTAACCAGAAAGCCACGGCTAACTACGTGCCAGCAGCCGCGGTAATACGTAGGTGGCAAGCGTTGTCCGGAATTATTGGGCGTAAAGCGCGCGCAGGCGGTTTCTTAAGTCTGATGTGAAAGCCCACGGCTCAACCGTGGAGGGTCATTGGAAACTGGGGAACTTGAGTGCAGAAGAGGAGAGTGGAATTCCACGTGTAGCGGTGAAATGCGTAGAGATGTGGAGGAACACCAGTGGCGAAGGCGACTCTCTGGTCTGTAACTGACGCTGAGGCGCGAAAGCGTGGGGAGCGAACAGGATTAGATACCCTGGTAGTCCACGCCGTAAACGATGAGTGCTAAGTGTTAGAGGGTTTCCGCCCTTTAGTGCTGCAGCAAACGCATTAAGCACTCCGCCTGGGGAGTACGGTCGCAAGACTGAAACTCAAAGGAATTGACGGGGGCCCGCACAAGCGGTGGAGCATGTGGTTTAATTCGAAGCAACGCGAAGAACCTTACCAGGTCTTGACATCCTTCGCTACTTCTAGAGATAGAAGGTTCCCCTTCGGGGGACGAAGTGACAGGTGGTGCATGGTTGTCGTCAGCTCGTGTCGTGAGATGTTGGGTTAAGTCCCGCAACGAGCGCAACCCTTGATCTTAGTTGCCAGCATTCAGTTGGGCACTCTAAGGTGACTGCCGGTGACAAACCGGAGGAAGGTGGGGATGACGTCAAATCATCATGCCCCTTATGACCTGGGCTACACACGTGCTACAATGGATGGTACAAAGGGCTGCAAGACTGCGAAGTCAAGCCAATCCCATAAAACCATTCTCAGTTCGGATTGCAGGCTGCAACTCGCCTGCATGAAGCCGGAATCGCTAGTAATCGCGGATCAGCATGCCGCGGTGAATACGTTCCCGGGCCTTGTACACACCGCCCGTCACACCACGAGAGTTTGTAACACCCGAAGTCGGTGGGGTAACCGTAAGGAGCCAGCCGCCTAAGGTGGGACAGATGATTGGGGTGAAGTCGTAACAAGGTAGCCGTATCGGAAGGTGCGGCTGGATCACCTCCTTTCTAAGGATATGAGGTACGCTTGGTATTTTGTTTAGTTTTGAGAGAACTTTGTTCTCTGAATTTATAGAGATGGGCCTATAGCTCAGCTGGTTAGAGCGCACGCCTGATAAGCGTGAGGTCGATGGTTCGAGTCCATTTAGGCCCACCATCTCAAATAAAAATATGGGGCCTTAGCTCAGCTGGGAGAGCGCCTGCTTTGCACGCAGGAGGTCAGCGGTTCGATCCCGCTAGGCTCCACCAATGTTCTTTGAAAACTAGATAACGAAAACAATTCAAGTAATTCACTGAGTTTAAACGCTTAGTTTAGTGATTCTCTTAATAATATTTGAATCAGGACATTAAGTAAGTACTTATGTCTTGAGACAAAGGAGAAGCGAAGAGTACGAGGCGGCGAAATGGTTGAGGAGCGGAATGGACGTAATTTGTCCATGAGCACCGCAGAACATGAAGCCAACGAAGTAATCTGAAGCTTATCATTTGTCGAAGGTTAAGTTGTTAAGGGCGCACGGTGGATGCCTTGGCACTAGGAGCCGATGAAGGACGGTACTAACACCGATATGCTTCGGGGAGCTGTAAGTAAGCTTTGATCCGGAGATTTCCGAATGGGGGAACCCACTGCTCGTAATGGAGTAGTATTTTTACCTGAATACATAGGGTAATAAAGGCAGACCCGGGGAACTGAAACATCTAAGTACCCGGAGGAAGAGAAAGCAAACGCGATTTCCTGAGTAGCGGCGAGCGAAACGGAATTAGCCCAAACCAAGAGGCTTGCCTCTTGGGGTTGTAGGACACTCTATACGGAGTTACAAAGGAACGGAGTAAATGAAGAGGTCTGGAAAGGCCCGTCAAAGAAGGTAACAACCCTGTAGTTGAAACTTCGTTCCCTCCAGAGTGGATCCTGAGTACGGCGGGACACGTGAAATCCCGTCGGAAGCAGGGAGGACCATCTCCCAAGGCTAAATACTCCCTAGTGACCGATAGTGAACCAGTACCGTGAGGGAAAGGTGAAAAGCACCCCGGAAGGGGAGTGAAAGAGATCCTGAAACCGTGTGCCTACAAGTAGTCAAAGCCCGTTAATGGGTAATGGCGTGCCTTTTGTAGAATGAACCGGCGAGTTACGATCCCGTGCAAGGTTAAGTTGATAAGACGGAGCCGCAGCGAAAGCGAGTCTGAATAGGGCGAAAGAGTACGTGGTCGTAGACCCGAAACCAGGTGATCTACCCATGTCCAGGGTGAAGTTCAGGTAACACTGAATGGAGGCCCGAACCCACGCACGTTGAAAAGTGCGGGGATGAGGTGTGGGTAGCGGAGAAATTCCAATCGAACTTGGAGATAGCTGGTTCTCTCCGAAATAGCTTTAGGGCTAGCCTTGAAATGAGAGTCTTGGAGGTAGAGCACTGATTGGACTAGGGGCCCCCATCGGGTTACCGAATTCAGTCAAACTCCGAATGCCAAAGACTTATGTTCAGGAGTCAGACTGCGAGTGATAAGATCCGTAGTCAAGAGGGAAACAGCCCAGACCACCAGCTAAGGTCCCAAAGTATACGTTAAGTGGAAAAGGATGTGGAGTTGCTTAGACAACCAGGATGTTGGCTTAGAAGCAGCCACCATTTAAAGAGTGCGTAATAGCTCACTGGTCGAGTGACTCTGCGCCGAAAATGTACCGGGGCTAAACGTATCACCGAAGCTGTGGATTGTTCTTACGAACAATGGTAGGAGAGCGTTCTAAGGGCTGTGAAGCGAGACCGGAAGGACTCGTGGAGCGCTTAGAAGTGAGAATGCCGGTATGAGTAGCGAAAGAGGGGTGAGAATCCCCTCCACCGAATGCCTAAGGTTTCCTGAGGAAGGCTCGTCCGCTCAGGGTTAGTCGGGACCTAAGCCGAGGCCGAAAGGCGTAGGCGATGGCCAACAGGTTGAAATTCCTGTACCACCTCCTCACCGTTTGAGCAATGGGGGGACGCAGAAGGATAGGGTAAGCGCGCTGTTGGATTAGCGCGTCCAAGCAGTTAGGCTGACAACGAGGCAAATCCCGTTGTCACATAAGCTGAGCTGTGATGGCGAGGGAACTATAGTACCGAAGTTCCTGATTCCACACTGCCAAGAAAAGCCTCTAGCGAGGTGAGAGGTGCCCGTACCGCAAACCGACACAGGTAGGCGAGGAGAGAATCCTAAGGTGAGCGAGAGAACTCTCGTTAAGGAACTCGGCAAAATGACCCCGTAACTTCGGGAGAAGGGGTGCTTTTTAGGGTGAATAGCCCGGAAAAGCCGCAGTGAATAGGCCCAGGCGACTGTTTAGCAAAAACACAGGTCTCTGCGAAGCCGCAAGGCGAAGTATAGGGGCTGACGCCTGCCCGGTGCTGGAAGGTTAAGGGGAGAGGTTAGCGCAAGCGAAGCTTTGAACCGAAGCCCCAGTAAACGGCGGCCGTAACTATAACGGTCCTAAGGTAGCGAAATTCCTTGTCGGGTAAGTTCCGACCCGCACGAAAGGCGTAACGATCTGGGCACTGTCTCAACGAGAGACTCGGTGAAATTATAGTACCTGTGAAGATGCAGGTTACCCGCGACAGGACGGAAAGACCCCGTGGAGCTTTACTGTAGCCTGATATTGAATTTTGGTACAGCTTGTACAGGATAGGTAGGAGCCTGAGAAGCCGGAGCGCTAGCTTCGGTGGAGGCGTCGGTGGGATACTACCCTGGCTGTATTGAAATTCTAACCCACAGCCCTGATCGTGCTGGGAGACAGTGTCAGGTGGGCAGTTTGACTGGGGCGGTCGCCTCCTAAAATGTAACGGAGGCGCCCAAAGGTTCCCTCAGGATGGTTGGAAATCATTCGTAGAGGGTAAAGGCACAAGGGAGCTTGACTGCGAGACCTACAAGTCGAGCAGGGACGAAAGTCGGGCTTAGTGATCCGGTGGTTCCGCATGGAAGGGCCATCGCTCAACGGATAAAAGCTACCCCGGGGATAACAGGCTTATCTCCCCCAAGAGTCCACATCGACGGGGAGGTTTGGCACCTCGATGTCGGCTCATCGCATCCTGGGGCTGTAGTCGGTCCCAAGGGTTGGGCTGTTCGCCCATTAAAGCGGTACGCGAGCTGGGTTCAGAACGTCGTGAGACAGTTCGGTCCCTATCCGTCGTGGGCGTAGGAAATTTGAGAGGAGCTGTCCTTAGTACGAGAGGACCGGGATGGACGCACCGCTGGTGTACCAGATGTCTTGCCAAAGGCATAGCTGGGTAGCTATGTGCGGAAGGGATAAGTGCTGAAAGCATCTAAGCATGAAGCCCCCCTCAAGATGAGATTTCCCTGTCACTTAGTGACGTAAGATCCCTGAAAGATGATCAGGTTGATAGGTCAGAGGTGGAAGCGCGGTGACGTGTGGAGCTGACTGATACTAATCGATCGAGGACTTAACCTAATAAAAAGCGTAAGCTTAGTGAATTGAATTGTGAATCGTTATCTAGTTTTGAAGGAACATGCCTTCAAACTTTATATTATTTGGTGATGATGGCGAAGAGGTCACACCCGTTCCCATGCCGAACACGGAAGTTAAGCTCTTCAGCGCCGATGGTAGTTGGGGGTTTCCCCCTGTGAGAGTAGGACGTCGCCAAGTAAGAAGAGGAAAAAAGATCAGTAGAGATACTGGTCTTTTTTTGTATGGATTTAAAAAGTAAAATAAACCGAAGGTTTAGTCTGTAAAGAGGTAGAGACAAAGTAACCTTACTAGCCTGAGGCTTGGGAGAAGCAAGAAGATCAAGGAAGCGCCGAGAGAGAAGACCGGAATGTGCGCAGTTGGCACATGAGGATCTGAACGAACAAGCTGACGCGGAGATTCGCCGCTTATCGCAAGCCGAAATCCGAACACGGAAGTTAAGCTCCAGCGCCGATGGTAGTTGGGGGTTTCCCCCTGTGAGAGTAGGACGTTGCCAAGTAAGAAGAGGAAAAAAGATCAGTAGAGATACTGGTCTTTTTTTGTATGGATTTAAAAAGTAAAATAAACCGAAGGTTTAGTCTGTAAAGAGGTAGAGACAAAGTAAACTTACTAGCCTGAGGCTTGGGAGAAGCATATTAAGGAACTTCTACTAAGAGCGCCACGTCCTGTGGCAACGTAGAAGTCAGCACATCCTGTGCAAGTAAGGAAGCGCCGAGAGAGAAGACCGGAATGTGCGCAGTTGGCACATGAGGATCTGAACGAACAAGCTGACGCGGAGATTCGCCGCTTATCGCAAGCCGAAATCCGAACACGGAAGTTAAGCTCTCAGCGCCGATGGTAGTTGGGGGTTTCCCCCTGTGAGAGTAGGACGTCGCCAAGTAAGAAGAGGGAAAAGATCAGTAGAGATACTGGTCTTTTTTTGTTTGATATGGAGTTTACGTGTATGTAGATTTTTGGTGAATTTTGTAGAATAGTAGATAAATTAAAATAATCGAAGATAAGTTGCTGAAAATCGAAGATAAAATGAAATAATCGTTGATAAATCTTCATAATCGAAGATAAATTAACTTAACACCCTACTAATGTGTGCGCAGATGGCACATGACACTGAATGAACAACTGACGCGGAGATTCCCACGCTTATCGCAAGCCAGCAGAAATCTGAACGTAAAAAAGAGAAGCTACCCTTAGGTTTAGCTTCTCCTTTAATGTTAAAATTCACAAATGTTCTTCTAAAAACTTCAAAATAAAATAAGGGATCTTTCTTTTAGCTATTTCCATATAACGTAGAATAATTGGATAGTCATCATTTGATGTTCCTAATAGGAGTTCATACCACCACTCAGTTTCATAACGTGAGATCATACTCAGGTTATATAGCAATAAGTAGTGAACGAGAAGTTCCGGAAGGGATAGAAATGATTCACGTTTGTTTGGTAAATAAAATGCATTATCCTCGATATGAAATAAAAAGGGTGAACAGTGAAACGTATGATTTGAATATTTAGTTCGTAAAATAATTTGGTTATTCGTAGCATCTTTTTCCCGCTCAAGATGGTGATTTTTCCCTAAAAATTCAGAAAGTCTTTCAGCTGACATATGGAAATATTGAGCAGTGGTATCTGTTAAAATGATTTGACGTTGGCCAGTTGTTTCAACTTTCACATAATTTTTTTTAGCTTGATGAAACAACAAAACATCGTTCATCTCAGCTATTTGGTTAAGAAGTAATTCCATTGAGTACTTTTCGGCTTCAAGATGATCCTGTATTTGAAAAAGTTCCTTTGCTACATGGCTGAACAAACCATTTCTCTGAACTTTAATTTCATCTTTTAAAAATTGATATTGTTGTTTTTTTCTTTTTCTGCTTGATGCCCCATGTGCTAGTACTGATGAAGTTGAAGGATAGTTGGGATCCTTTATTAATAAGCATGCTTTCAATAGCTGTGATATACCATAAAAAAGCAAAATTGGTTGAATGGCTTGTGGTGACTGGTTGGCCTGTAAAAAGAAATTTTCACCATGTTTAAGAAAGTAAATAAATCGGTAACAATTATCATAGGACAAGCCACTTGAATTTTCTTCAGAAAGATTTTTATAACATCTTTCTAATTTCTTTTGAATTGTTTGCGTTGAATGATACGATAGTAAGCGTTCCCAATACAAGGCTGGCATAAATTGTACACTCCAATTATTTAATTCTAAATATTTAAACTCTTTATTCCATTCTTGACAGTCTGAAAACATGTTGATAATCTACTAATAATATTTTGCCGAAAAGAGGGGGATTTTACTAATGTGGGAACAAAAATTTTCTAAAGAAGGCTTAACTTTTGATGATGTTCTATTAGTGCCAGCAAAATCTGAGGTATTACCAAGAGATGTGGATTTAAGTGTACAGCTTACACCTAGCTTAAAACTTAATATTCCAATTATCAGTGCTGGTATGGATACTGTAACAGAAGCTGAATTAGCTATTGCGATTGCAAGACAAGGTGGAATTGGTGTTATTCATAAGAATATGTCAATTGAACAGCAAGCAGAGCAGGTTGATAAAGTAAAAAGATCTGAAAGAGGAGTTATTACAGACCCATTTTATTTAACTCCAGATCATCAGGTTTTTGACGCAGAGCACTTAATGGGTAAATATAGAATCTCAGGTGTTCCAATTGTAAATAACCCCGAAGAAGAGAAATTAGTTGGTATTATCACAAACCGTGATATGAGATTTATTCAAGATTATTCCATTAAAATCAGTGATGTCATGACAAAGGAAAATCTTGTAACTGCACCTGTTGGAACAACTCTAAAAGAAGCTGAAAGTATGTTGCAAAAGCATAAAATTGAAAAACTACCTTTAGTGGATAATGATGGTATTTTAAAAGGTCTTATTACAATTAAGGATATTGAAAAAGTAATTGAATTCCCGAACTCAGCTAAAGATTCACATGGACGCCTAGTTGTTGCTGCAGCGGTTGGTGTTACAGGTGATTCAATGATTCGTGTTAAGAAGTTAGTTGAAGCAAATGTAGATGCAATTGTAGTTGATACAGCTCATGGTCATTCAAAGGGTGTTCTTGATACAGTGAAGGCGATCCGTAATGAATATCCAAACCTGAATATTGTTGCAGGAAATGTTGCAACTGCTGAAGCTACAAAAGATCTAATAGAAGCTGGTGCAAATGTTGTCAAGGTAGGAATTGGACCTGGTTCTATATGTACAACTCGAGTAGTTGCAGGAGTAGGTGTACCACAGATCACAGCAGTATATGATTGTGCAACAGAAGCAAGAAAACATGGGGTATCGATTATTGCAGATGGAGGTATTAAATACTCTGGTGATATGGTAAAAGCTTTAGCTGCAGGTGGCCATGCTGTCATGTTAGGAAGTTTACTTGCAGGTACTTCTGAAAGTCCTGGTGCAACGGAAATCTTCCAAGGAAGACGTTTTAAAGTTTATCGTGGTATGGGTTCTGTAGCTGCAATGGAAAAGGGAAGTAAAGATCGTTATTTCCAAGAAGACAACAAGAAGTTCGTTCCAGAAGGTATTGAAGGAAGAACTCCATATAAGGGGCCATTAGCAGATACTATTTATCAATTAGTCGGTGGTATTCGTTCTGGTATGGGTTATTGTGGAACAAAGGATCTTAAAGAACTTAGAGAAAATTCACAATTTATCCGTATGACTGGCGCAGGCTTAAAAGAAAGCCACCCACATGATGTCCAAATTACGAAAGAAGCCCCAAATTACTCGTTATAATAAGTCTTTTGGATTAAATATAATCCAAATATGACAGAACTATAACATTTGACAGAGTCTATGACTCTGTCTATTTTTTTTGCTCTTTCTATGATAAAATCAATTTTGTTGTTTCTTTAAGAAAGCAAAATTCAAATGGAGTTTTCATATAGATAATATAATTTGGAGGAAGTGTACAACGTGAGAATAAAGAAAATGATAGCAATTCTATTTGCTTTAACCTTTATTGTTTCATCCATTTTTCCTTATACGTCTGCTCAGGCTGCAGAGCCGATATCAATTAATGCAGGAGCAGCAATCATAATTGAGGAATCTACTGGAACAATTTTATATGGAAAAAATGTTGATGAAAAACTACCTATTGCAAGTATGGCAAAGGTAATGACAGAATACTTAGTTCTAGAGGCAATTAAAGAAGGAAAAATTAGCTGGGATCAAACCTATAAGCCAAGTGAATATGTTTATAAGATTTCACAAAATGGAAATCTTTCAAATGTACCTTTAAGACTAGATGGCAGCTATAACGTACAAGAATTATATGAAGCAATGGCTATTTACTCTGCTAATGGTGCAGCTATTGCTTTGTCTGAATTAATTGCAGGATCAGAGAAAGCTTTTGTCAAAATGATGAATGACAAAGCGAAAGAGCTAGGCTTAACAAATTATGAATTTGTCAATGCGACAGGATTAGAAAATAAGGATTTATCTGGCATGCATCCTGAAGGTACAGATGTGAATGCAGAAAGTAAATTGTCAGCAAGAGATATGGCCTTACTTTCACAAAGATTAATTCAAGATTACCCAGAGGTTTTAGAAACAGCAAGTATTCCTAAAAAAACCTTTAGAGAAGGTACTGATGACGCAACTCTCATGCCAAACTGGAACTGGATGCTTCCTGAGTTAGTTTATGGTTATGAAGGTGTAGACGGTTTGAAAACAGGTTCAACTTCTTCAGCAGGATCTTGTTTTACTGCTACTGCAACTAAAAATGGTATGCGTGTTATTACTGTTGTGATGGATGCACAAGGAAATGAGGGAGATGTGAAAAATTCACGCTTCCCTGAGACAGAAAAAATGTTAGACTACGCATTCGATAACTTCTCAGTAAAAGAAGTATTTCCAGCAAATTATCAAATTGAAAAGCAATCAACTATTCCTGTAGTAAAAGGTAAGGAAGATTCAGTATCCATTCATACCAAGGATGCCGTAAAACTTGTAGTGAAAAACGGTGAAGAGGACGCCTATAAGCCAACCTTTGAAATTGACCAGGATCAATTAACAAAAGCAGGGGAATTAACCGCACCAGTTAAAAAAGACCATGTTGTAGGTAAAATGACAATTAATTATGAGGGAGAAGGTCAAGCTTTAACAAATATCAAAAGTGATACACTCTCTCAAGTAGACCTTGTAACGAATGAAAAAGTTGAAAAGGCCAACTGGTTTATTCTCTCTATGAGGGGTATTGGAGGCTTCTTTGGAGATTTATGGGGCACAGTATCAGATACAGTAAAAGGCTGGTTTTAATATTATGATGAAAAAGACTCTCTTTATAGGGAGTCTTTTTATATTGCGACTCATTAATAATTTATGATCATCTAAAATACATAAAAAAGTATTCGTATCATGAAAACTAAGCTATAATAGAAAATTATTAATTGTTAAATGATAGAATAGTAAAATATATAGGAATTGTTTTACTAATTAATTGAATTTTGATAGGATTTTTTTAGAACTTAGGATAAAATATAGCGTAGATGAATTTTTCTTAATCTAAAACAAATCCTAGTTACTAGGACATTACATAAGGGGGACAACCACAATGAGTAATACAACAGGTACTGACCGCGTAAAGCGTGGAATGGCAGAAATGCAAAAAGGCGGCGTCATCATGGACGTTGTAAATGCAGAGCAAGCTAAAATTGCTGAGGAAGCAGGCGCAGTTGCTGTAATGGCACTTGAACGAGTTCCTGCTGACATTCGTGCTGCCGGTGGTGTAGCAAGAATGGCTGATCCAACAATTGTAGAGGAAGTAATGAATGCTGTATCGATTCCAGTTATGGCAAAAGCACGTATCGGACATATTGTAGAAGCACGTGTATTAGAGGCAATGGGTGTAGACTATATTGACGAAAGTGAAGTTTTAACTCCTGCAGATGAAGAGTATCACTTATTAAAAAGTGACTTCACAGTACCATTCGTTTGCGGTTGCCGTGATCTAGGTGAAGCAACTCGCCGTATTGCAGAAGGTGCATCTATGCTTCGTACAAAAGGTGAGCCGGGAACAGGAAACATTGTTGAAGCTGTTCGTCATATGCGTAAAGTGAATGCACAAATTCGCAAAGTAGCTGCAATGAGCGAAGATGAGTTAATGACAGAAGCGAAAAATTTAGGTGCTCCTTTTGAGCTTCTTCTTCAAATTAAAAAAGAAGGTAAATTACCGGTTGTTAACTTTGCTGCCGGTGGTGTAGCAACTCCTGCCGATGCTGCGTTAATGATGCAACTAGGTGCTGATGGAGTATTTGTTGGATCTGGTATCTTCAAATCAGAAAATCCAGCTAAATTTGCACGCTCAATTGTAGAAGCAACAACTCATTATCAAGACTATGAACTAATTGCGAAACTTTCTAAAGGACTTGGATCTGCAATGCAGGGAATTGAAATTTCAAGTCTTTTACCAGAGCACAGAATGCAAGAGCGTGGTTGGTAACAAAGGAGTTTTTAACATGCTGAAAATTGGTGTATTAGGGTTACAAGGTGCTGTAAGAGAGCATGTTCGTTCAATAGAGGCATGTGAAGCTGAGGGAGTTGTTGTTAAAACAGTTGATCAGCTTGCAGACCTTGATGGCTTAATCATTCCTGGTGGCGAGAGCACAACGATGCGTCGCCTTATCGATAAATATAATTTTATGGAGCCATTAAAAGAGTTTGCTGCATCTGGAAAGCCTATGTTTGGTACATGTGCAGGATTAATTCTGTTGGCTAAGAATCTTGTGGGATATGATCAATCTCACTTAGGGTTATTAGATGTAACGGTAGAGCGTAATTCATTTGGCCGTCAAAAGGATAGTTTTGAGGCTGAATTAATGATTACCGGTGTTGGAGAGGACTTTGTAGGAGTCTTTATCCGCGCTCCTCATATTGTTGAGGTTGGTGAAGATGTGGAGATTCTATCGAAGCATAATGGCCGAATTGTTGCAGCTCGTCAAGGACAATTCCTTGGATGCTCATTCCATCCGGAATTAACAGATGATCATCGGATGACTCAATTATTTGTAAATATGGTAAAAGAGTCTAAATAAGTGTATAAAAAACTTGCGACTACTATAAACTTATAGTAAATTAATTTATACTAAATAAATTAAGCAAACGTGATGATAGGAACTAGTAGCATGATGTTCTATCTATAGAGAGCCGATGGCTGGTGAAAATCGGTGATAGATGCCTGCGAATCCATCCTTGAATGAATGGCTGAACTAACAATTGTTTAAGTAGGCTATTCCGGCTATGACCGTTATTCATTAAGTGAAGAATACAGTGTGTATTCTTAACTAGGGTGGCAACGCGGGTAACTCTCGTCCCTTTTTGGGGACGGGAGTTTTTTTGTTGCTTAGAATCTTCCTCGTCACGGGCAAATTATGAAAAGGAGAGCAGTCATTATGTTAGATATTAAATTTCTACGTACAAATCTTGAAGAAGTAAAAGAAAAGTTATCTAAACGCGGTGAGGATTTAACTGATTTTGGAAAGTTTGAAGAACTTGATAAAAAAAGAAGAGAGCTCATTACTTCTACTGAAGAGTTAAAAAGCAAAAGAAATGATGTTTCTGCCCAAGTTGCTCAGCTAAAAAGAGAGAAGCAGGATGCGGATCATTTAATCAAGGAAATGAAAGAAGTAGGAGAAAAAATTAAAGGGTTTGATGAGCAATTACGTGAGGTAGAGGCTGAGCTGGATCACCTTTTATTATCTATTCCTAATATTCCTCATGATAGTGTTCCGGTTGGCGAAACAGAAGATGATAATGTTGAAATTAGAACATGGGGCGAACAACCTAACTTTGGATATGAACCAAAGCCACACTGGGATATTGCAGATGGTCTACAAATTCTGGATTTTGAACGAGCAGCAAAAGTAACAGGAAGCCGTTTCGTTTTTTATCGTGGCTTAGGTGCCCGTTTGGAGAGAGCACTCTTTAACTTTATGTTGGATCTTCATGTTGATGAGCATGATTATACAGAAATCATCCCACCTTTTATCGTGAATCGTGATAGTATGACAGGGACAGGTCAGTTGCCTAAGTTTGAGGAAGATGCTTTTAAAATTGCAGGAGAAGATTATTTCTTAATACCGACTGCAGAAGTACCTGTTACAAATATGCACCGTGAGGAAATCCTTAATGTTGAACAACTTCCTATTGGCTATGTAGGGTTTAGTGCGAATTTCCGTTCTGAAGCCGGATCTGCCGGAAGAGATACAAGAGGATTAATCCGTCAGCATCAATTTAATAAAGTAGAGCTTGTTCGCTTTGTTAAACCGGAGGATTCTTATGAAGAGCTTGAAAAGCTGACAGGGCATGCTGAAAAGGTCCTTCAGCTATTAGGACTGCCATATCGTGTGATGAGCATGTGTACAGCAGATTTAGGCTTTACAGCTGCTAAAAAGTATGACCTTGAGGTTTGGATGCCGAGCTATGGAACATACCGTGAAATTTCTTCTTGCAGTAATTTTGAGGGATTTCAAGCACGCCGGGCAAATATTCGATTTAGAAGAGATCCTAAAGCGAAGGTAGAACACGTTCACACATTAAATGGTTCAGGTTTAGCCATTGGTCGAACAGTTGCGGCTATATTGGAAAATTACCAACAGGAAGATGGGACAGTTATTATTCCTGAAGTACTTAGACCTTATATGGGAAATAAAGAAAGAATTAGTATAGCAGACTAAAAACATGAATAGGGAGTCTAAATGGCTCCCTTATTTAGGAATAATCCCATTCAAAAAAGGATAAATTAATATTGTGAAAAAAGTTTCGATAAATTGTTGACAGGCATATAGAATCTATGATAAATTATATCTTGTCAATACGGAGGAATACCCAAGTCCGGCTGAAGGGATCGGTCTTGAAAACCGACAGGGGTGTCAAAGCCCGCAGGGGTTCGAATCCCCTTTCCTCCTCCATAATTTTAAAATATATTCTCATATTCAGCGCATAAAATATGGGAGATTGATGTAAATCGTTACAATTCAGTAACGATTTTTTTTGTATCTAAATTTAAGTTATTTTTACATATAAAAAGAGGATGACATAAAGGAAGAAAAACCTTTATGTCATCCTTTTATTTTTTTAGAAATTTTGTCTGTTCGATAAAATAGCCGATTCTCTCGATAATAGGTTCAATAGATTGTTCATTTTCCATAATATCATAATCATTAATATTTATACGTAAAACAGGACAGGCATTAAAATTATTAATCCAGTTTTCATATCTTTGATGCATTTCTGTCCAATATTCAACAGGTGTTTGCTGTTCCATCGGACGCCCTCGCAATTTAATGCGGGATAAAATATCATCCAAGCTTCCTTCTAAATAAATGAGAAGATCTGGATGTGGGAAATACGGAGTCATTACCATTGCCTCAAAAAGATTTTTATATGTTTCGTAGTCAACCTCAGACATTGTCCCTTTTTCATAATGCATTCTAGCAAAGATTCCTGTATCTTCATAAATGGAACGATCCTGGATAAATCCTCCGCCATATTCAAAAATTTTCTTTTGCTCTTTGAAACGTTCTGCAAGGAAATAGATTTGTAAATGAAAGCTCCATCTTTCAAAATCAGCGTAAAATTGATCAAGATACGGATTTGAATCTACCTTTTCGAAAGAAGTTTTGAAATTCAACTCCTTTGCTAAAGCTTTCGTCATGGTAGATTTTCCAACTCCTACAGTACCAGCTATCGTAATGACGGCATTGTGAGGAATTTTATATTTTTCTCGTAAATTCATCTGTCGTTGCTCCTTTTTGCAAGTACTGTTCTAGTGTATTTAATATATATGTTAAGTCTTGTTTATTTTGGACGAAGTCTAATGTATCACCATTAAAGCGGATAACGGGAATCGAAGGATTTTCCTTTTCCCATTGTGACATGGCTATTTCATAGTCCTCAGAAAGTTGCTGAAGATAATGGGGATCTATTTTGTGCTCTATTTCACGGCCTCTTTTTTCAATTCTTGCTAATAGTGTATCAAGACCAGCATTCAAATAAATAATTAGATTTGGTTTAGGCATACCTTCAGTTAAAATATCATAAATTTTTAAATACTTATCATATTGTTCATGCTTTAGTGTACGCTTAGCAAAGATAAGATTCTTAAAGATATGATAATCAGCTACAACTGGTTTAGTTGCTTGTAAAAACTTTTTATTAATATCTTCTAATTGTTTATATCGATTGCAAAGAAAAAACATTTCTGTTTGAAAGCTCCACTCTTCAATATCTGTATAGAACTTTCCAAGAAAGGGATTTTCCTCAACAATTTCTTTTAGTAAATGGAATTGATAGTTATCGGCAATTGCTTTCGCTAATGATGTTTTACCAACACCGATCGGTCCCTCTACAGTAATAAAGGGTATATTCATTATGGGTCCTCCTTTGGAACGAAACACCTGATCTTAAAAATCGACAAAATTCATTTTACCATGCAACTCTCTTTTTGAGTAATGTATTTATAGGATTGTTTACATTTTCTAGTTTTGTATTTGAATAACTTAAAAAGGCACTCATACTGTAATGAGTGCCTCTTACTGCTTTATTATTTTTTTTCTATCTGGAAATTATCAGCTAGTAATAACCAGTTTTGAGGAAATGAAAGTCCGAGTTTCCAATAGCTTATTCCACGTAAATTCAGTTCTTTAATAAGGTCAAATTTTGCTTGAATGGATCTTGCGTCTTCAAACCAGACCTTATGTTCTTTTCCGCTTGCATCTGTGTAATTAAAATGAGGTGCCTGTGCCTCTTGATCATAACGGATTGGTACGTTATTTGTACTAGCAAGTTGAATTGCCTGCTGAGGACTAACTGCCTTCGCAAATTGCCCTCCAGGAACAAAAGGTAATGTCCAATCATAGCCATATAAATTTTGTCCCATCATAATTTTACGACTTGGCATTTCAGTAATGGCGTATTCCAGAACTTCTCTCACCGGACCTATAGGTGAAACAGCCATTGGCGGGCCGCCGCTATATCCCCATTCATATGTCATGATTACAACAAAATCCACTATCTGCCCATGTGCTTTATAGTCATGTGCTTCATACCAACGACCTTTTTGTGTAGCACTTGTTTTAGGTGCCAGTGCTGTAGAGAGAAGCCAACCTTCCTGGTTGAAACGGGCTTTTGCCTTTCGTAAAAATTGGTTATAGGCTTCACGATCTTGCGGTCTTAAAAACTCCATATCAAAATGGATATCACGGAAGCCATATTTCTTAGCAGTTGTAACAATGTTATTTAAAAGCTTATTTTGTATTTCTGTATTGGTTAAAATAATTCTCCCTAGTTCATCACTAAATTGATCATTTTCTAAATTCGTAATTGCCATCATTAACGTAACATTATTATCCCGCGCGAT
This sequence comes from Metabacillus schmidteae, assembly GCF_903166545.1. Classification (NCBI taxonomy): domain Bacteria; kingdom Bacillati; phylum Bacillota; class Bacilli; order Caryophanales; family Bacillaceae; genus Metabacillus; species Metabacillus schmidteae. The sequence goes on from NZ_CAESCH010000001.1 coordinate 349,939, forward strand.
TTGAGGGAAATTGTTTAGAAGTGGCTCTTTAAGAGTTCCATCGCGCTGAATTTGGAAACTAAATGGTCCTAAATAGGTTAAGTATGGTGCTGCATCCCTTGCTGCCTGCTCAAGGTTAGCTGAAACACTTGTGCCTCTTGGTTCAATATAAGCATTTGACTCAACTGATCTTTTTTCTCCTTCAGGAATATAGAGCTTCACACCTATTGAAAGAGGTTGATTCAAGGGAATATTATTAATTCTAGCTAATTCTGATGCGGAAATCCCATATCTTTGAGCAATCGAGTATAAACTATCTCCAGGCTGTACCCAATAAAACCTTCCCTTAATAGGAATTACAATCGCTTGGCCGATGACTAGATTGTTTGGGTTTTGAATTTCATTTGTACGAATAATTTCCTCAGCAGTCGTATTATAAGCCTGTGCAATACCAAACAAGCTTTGTCCTTGTTGGACAATATGTATTTGCATGTTTGTCCTCCTCAAAATACATTTTTGTACATCATATGATGAGAAGGCCTGATGCATGTTATTTAATTTTCTCTATGGGTAATAGTTGCCTTTAATGTGTTTTCCATCATGCTTAAAGCAAAGTCATTATCTTTTTTGCTGTTAGATGCAATACAGTTAGCAGGGATGGTAATATCGTATTCTCTCATATACGCGTCATTTGCTGTAAACAGTACGCAAATATTACCGGCTACTCCTGTAATCACGAGTTCTTTTACGTTAAGACTATATAATAATGTATTCAAAGCTGTTCCGTAAAAAGCGGAGTGTTTGGGTTTTATTAAAAAAAAGTCATCATCGTTTGGATATAAACGGTGAATAATCTTTTCACTTAAAGAGTTGCTACATTTTCGGGCGATTTTTTCAAAGTTAGCCTGCCATAAGTTATAATGATCATTAACATAGATAATAGGGCAATTATCTGTTTTCATTTTATTTTTCAGTGAGAGAATATTGTGGGAGATTGTTTCAGCTTGTTCTGCTAAGATAGGGCCGTGGCCAAAATTGAAGTCATTAATCATGTCTATAATAAGAAGTGCTTGTTTATTATTTTTCATATCAGCTTATTCTCCTTTTTAAACAGTTTAGGCATTGATAAGTAGGAACCTAAAACTTTAACTTATCAAAAGTGATTTCTACTTAACATGAGATTAATATGTAACAATTGTATCATTTCTATAGGGAGGATCTATTAATTTGAATGATCAATATTATATGAATTTAGCTTTAGAGGAAGCGGAAAAGGCGGGTGAGATAGGGGAGGTCCCAATCGGGGCTGTTATTGTATTAGATAATACTGTTGTTTCCACAGCTCATAATCTAAGAGAAAAGGAACAGCGATCTATTGCCCATGCGGAAATATTAGCTATAGATAAAGCTTGTAAAGAGATAGGATCCTGGAGATTAGAACATGCCACATTATATGTCACCTTAGAGCCATGTCCAATGTGTGCAGGAGCCATTGTTCTTTCAAGGATTGGACGGGTTGTATATGGAGCTTCTGATCCTAAAGGTGGTTGTGCAGGTACACTGATGAATCTTTTACAAGAAGAGAGGTTTAACCATCAGGTTGAGGTGACAAAGGGTATTGAGGAGCATGCATGTAGTGAATTGTTAAGTTCATTTTTTAAGGACTTAAGGAGGCGAAATAAACAAAAAAAGCAATCCTGACAAAAACTTACATCGTCTAGAAGTTGCAATTTATATGATTAGCATATATACTTATACATGCGTCGACAAAAACGATGCAACTTAATATGGTATCAATTTTGCCGTGCTAAGCGGGGAGGTAGCGGTGCCCTGTACTCGCAATCCGCTCTAGCGAGGCCGAATCCCTTCTAGAGGTTAGCTTACTGTAGGGCTGCCTTAAGTAAGTGGTGTTGACGCTTGGGTCCTGCGCAATGGGAATCCATGAACCATGTCAGGTCCGGAAGGAAGCAGCATTAAGTGGAAACTCTCATGTGCCGCAGGGTTGCCTGAGCCGAGCTAACTGCTTAAGTAACGCCTATGGTGGCTAATCGACGGAAGGTGCACGGCAGTTTATATTTTAAATAAAACTCACTCATTTTGAGTGAGTTTTTTATTTTGCACGTTAAGAAAATATAAATTTTGTACATAGTTTTAGTGTCTAGCTCCAGGCGCCATCGGCTTTAGGGTCTAGTCAAATAGAAATTGAAGGTAAAGAGCACCTTCTATTCCTATTCGCCTTATGCTTGTCGCCGATAGGCGGGCGCCTTGCGCTTTTCTTAGTATCATAATTTATAAGGCGCTTGCGCTTTTCTAAGAAACAACTTTGTAAAAGTGACGATGGTTGTTATAATAAAGAAGATGAAATAGAAGGGAGACGTTTTTGTGGGTTATCAAGCATTATACCGTGTTTTTCGACCACAGCTATTTCATGATGTGGTTGGGCAAGAACATATTACAAAAACCTTACAAAATGCCCTATTACAAAACAAGTTTTCACATGCCTATCTTTTTTCAGGACCACGTGGGACAGGAAAAACGAGCGCAGCAAAGATCTTTGCAAAAGCAGTCAATTGTGAAAAAGCACCAGTTGCTGAGCCTTGTAATGAGTGTGCTGCTTGTAAAGGTATTACAAACGGTTCCATTTCAGATGTAATTGAAATTGATGCTGCATCAAATAATGGTGTAGATGAAATACGAGATATTAGGGATAAAGTGAAATATGCTCCATCTTCAGTTCAATATAAAGTATATATTGTTGATGAAGTTCATATGTTATCCATTGGAGCCTTTAATGCTTTATTAAAAACTCTCGAAGAACCACCAAAGCATGTTATTTTTATATTAGCTACAACTGAACCTCATAAAATTCCTTTAACAATTATCTCTCGCTGTCAACGATTTGATTTTCGAAGAATTACAGCTGCTTCTATTGTAGGGAGAATGAAAGAGATTATACATAATCAACAGGTAAATGTCGAAGAGGAAGCACTTGATGTTATTGCGAGAGCAGCTGATGGCGGTATGCGTGATGCATTAAGTTTACTTGATCAGGCAATTTCATATAGTGATGATCAAGTAACATTAAATGAAGCATTACTCATAACAGGATCGGTATCACAAGAGATGATTGGAAAGATTGCAGAAGCAATCCATCATAAAGATGTGACAGTTGCCCTGCAAGCATTGGATCAATTAATGTATCAGGGAAAAGACCCGAGTAGATTTATTGAAGACTTTATCTTTTATTATCGTGATATGCTCCTATATCAGACAGCACCTACACTGGAGGATGTTTTAGAGCGTGTGTCGGTAGATGATCAATTTATTCAGTTATCCAAGGAAATACCATCTTCTGAAATATATGAGATCATTGAACTGTTAAGTAAGAGCCAACAGGAAATGAAATGGACAAATCATCCCCGTATTTTCCTTGAGGTTGCCTTAGTGAAGCTCTGTCAACAAACAACTCCATCTCACAATAATCAGGAAGAGTATCAATCTTTACTAGAAAAAATAACTAGTTTACAATCAGAAGTAAACCGACTTAAACAGCAAGGGATTTCAGCACCTCAACAAGGAAATACAGGTTCAAAAGAACCGAAGCAAAGGTCTATGAAAAGCGGATATAAAACTCCGGAAGGCAGGATACAAGAAATCCTAAAAACTGCGACGAGAAAAGATTTAGACGTCATTAAAGGGAGATGGGCGGAGCTTTTAGAAATGCTTCGGCGTCAGAATAAAGTATCACATGCAGCACTTTTAAATGATAGTGAGCCGGTAGCAGCTTCAGAGAATGCCTTTGTTTTAAAATTTAAGTTTGAAATTCATTGTAAGATGGTAGCGGAAAATAATAATAATGTACGCACTAACTTAGAGGTAATCTTACAAGAAATTGTCGGTAAAAGCATGGAAATGGTTGGCGTCCCTGAGCAAGATTGGGGTAAAATAAGAAAAGAATTTTTAAGTGATCAAAAAGAAGAAGATCAACCTGAGCAAAGCGGTGAAGAAGATCCGCTTATTGCTGAAGCAAGAAAGTTAGTTGGAAATGAACTAATTGAAATAAAAGAATGATTTGGAGGAATGAAGATATGATGCGTGGAGGTATGGGAAATATGCAGAAAATGATGAAGCAAATGCAAAAAATGCAAAAGGATATGGCGAAAGCACAAGAGGAACTTGTTGAAAAAACTGTCGAAGGTACAGCTGGTGGCGGTATGGTAACAGTTGTAGTAAATGGACAAAAAGAAGTGCTTGAAGTAAATATCAAAGAAGAAGTAGTAGATCCAGATGATATTGAAATGCTTCAAGATTTAGTTTTAGCGGCAACTAATGATGCATTGAAGAAGATGGATGACCTAACAAATGAGACAATGGGTCAGTTCACAAAAGGAATGAACTTACCAGGAATGTTCTAGGAGGATTATCATGCATTATCCTGAACCAATATCAAAGCTAATTGATAGCTTTATGAAATTGCCAGGAATCGGTCCGAAAACGGCCGTTCGACTGGCTTTTTTTGTCCTAAACATGAAGGAAGATGTTGTGCTTGACTTCGCAAAAGCACTCGTTAACGCAAAAAGAAATCTTACCTATTGTTCTGTTTGCGGACATATAACTGATCAAGATCCTTGTTACATATGTGAAGATGCACGACGTGATAAAAGTGTTGTGTGTGTAGTACAAGACCCTAAAGATGTTATAGCAATGGAAAAAATGAAGGAATATAACGGTTTATATCATGTTCTGCACGGGTCTATATCACCTATGGAAGGGATTGGACCAGAAGATATAAAGATTCCTGAACTTTTAAAAAGATTGCAGGATGATGTTATACAAGAGGTTATTCTAGCGACAAACCCGAATATTGAAGGGGAAGCAACAGCTATGTATATCTCAAGGCTTTTAAAGCCATCTGGAATAAAACTAACGAGAATTGCTCATGGTTTACCCGTAGGTGGAGATTTAGAGTATGCCGATGAGGTTACTTTATCGAAAGCATTAGAAGGAAGAAGAGAGTTGTAGAGGAGGATGTTTCATGCTTTTTCGGCGAAAGGGCTGGTTAAGAAATCAATATGATCAACAA